>JBOGSD010000088.1:0-20228 GCA_050695215.1 bacterium | reverse complement strand
AGGACGTCGCCGAGGCGCTCGAGTTGCCCTCGGGCGAGCAGCCACGCCCGCAGCGTCTTCCGTCTCCCAGCGAACCGCCGGACGATGCGTCGTCCTGACGCGTCCGGCCGTCACGGCGGCCGCGATTTGACGCCTGTGTGAAGCCCGTGATAGACTCACGACGTTTGTTTGGAACCGCATAGCCCCAGACAGCAGGTGCCATCCGGCGTAAAGGGCGGGACATTCCCGCCGCCTGCCGAGGCGACGAATCACGCGGACGGAGCCCGTCCTGTCTGGGGAACCGTCCGCGTCGCATTCTGGAGGGCAGAACCGGTGGCGCGTCCCGAGAAAGTCTCCGAGGTGGAGGTCCTGCGCGAGCGGCTGGGCAGGGCGCAGACGGTCGTCCTCACCGACTTCCGGGGCCTGACCGTCGCGGAGATCGGTCAACTGCGCGCTCGTTTGCGCCAGGCCGGGATCGAGTACCGGGTGGTGAAGAACCGGCTGCTGCGCATCGCCGCCCGCGACGCCGGCATCGAGGCGCTGGATGCCTACCTGGAAGGCCCGACGGCGGCAGCCTTCGGGTACGACGACCCGGTGGCCGCGGCCAAGATCATCCACGACTTCATCCGCCAGATGCGCAAACTGGAGACCAAAGGCGGGGTCATCGACCGCCGGGCAGTCACGGCCGCGGAGATCCGCCGGCTGGCCGACCTGCCGCCGCGGCAGGTCCTGCTGGCGCAACTGGCCGGGGGCATCGCCGGCCCGCTGGCTGGGATGGTGACGGTACTCAGCGGCGTGACCCGAGGCCTGGTCACCGCACTCGATCAGATCCGGCAGCAGCGAGAAGCGGCCTGAGGCCGCGTCGGGAGGAGCAGAGGAATGGCCACGAAGACCAAGATCAGTAAGGAAGAGATCCTCGAGGCGATCGAGAACCTGACGGTCCTCGAACTCGCCGACCTCGTCAAGGCCGTAGAGGAGCGCTTTGGCGTCAGCGCCGCCCCCATGGCGGCGGCGGCAGCGCCGATGGCCGCCGGCGGGGGAGCGGTTCCCGCGGCCGCCGTGGAGGAGCAGACCGAGTTCGACGCCGTCCTCGCGACCGTGGGCGAGAAGAAGATCCAGGTGATCAAGGTCGTCCGCGAACTGACCGGCCTCGGGCTGAAAGAGGCGAAGGAGCTCGTCGACACCGCTCCCAAGCCCGTCAAGGAGAAGGTCAGCAAGCAGGAGGCCGAGCAGATCAAGACGAAACTAGAGGCGGAAGGCGCGAAAGTCGAGATCAAGTAGGCCAGCTGTCCGCAGCCGGCCCCGAACGCCCAGGCACTTGCGACCCTTGACGCTCCCCTGCCCGGGTGTTAGTATCTTTTTTACTGCTAGACCCGGGTAGATGGGGGATCAACGAGATCACGCTGCGCCCCAGAGACAGTTGAAAGCGAGGCCGCGACCCGAGCCTTGCTTTCGTCATTTCCGGCGGTCCATTTCCCTTCGGCCTGAGCGTGTCGCTCAGCCCGTCTGAGATTGTCTGGTCAGGAGTCCATGGAGGTAACGTCCGCCACCGTGAAGACGCAGACGATGCGACGAGCCCTGCGCCCACCCACCCCGCTGAAGAAGCTGGGCCTGGAGGGGCGTGTCATCCGGCGCGGACGGCGCCCGCGCCTGTCCTTTGGGAAGATCCCCGAGGTCACCGATCTGCCCGACCTCGTGGAGGTGCAGCGCCGGTCCTACGAGTGGTTCCTCCGGGAGGGGATCCGCGAAGTCTTTGAAGAGATCTCCCCGATCCAGGACTTCACCGGCAACCTGGAACTGCACTTCGCGGTGGGCAAGCCGAAGGCTCGGGCGGACAGTATTTTCAGCGGCGAACCCGTCCTCGACTTCGGCGGGTACCGCTTCGAGCGGTTGAAGTACACCGAGGAAGAGTGCCGAGACCGCGACTACAACTTCAGCGCCGCCCTCAAGGTGAAGGTGCGCCTGGTCATCCGGGAGACCGGAGAGATCAAGGAGCAGGAAGTCTTCATGGGCGACTTTCCGTTGATGACCGAACGGGGCACGTTCATCATCAACGGGGCCGAACGCGTCGTGGTGAGCCAGCTGGTCCGCTCTCCCGGCGTCTACTTCAGCTTCGCGCCGGACACGGCCGGCCGGATGCTGCCGGCGGCCACGGTGATCCCCCACCGCGGCGCCTGGCTGGAGTTGGAGGCGGACAACAACAAGATCCTCTACACGCGCATCGACCGGACCCGCAAGATCGCGGCTACCGTGCTGCTGCGCGCGGTGGGGTACGAATCCAACGAGCAGATCCTGAAGCTCTACGGGGACAACCCCGTCATCCGGGCCACCCTGGAGAAGGACAACAGCAAGAACCAGGACGAGGCGCTGATCGAGATCTACCGCCGCCTCCGCCCCGGCGACCCGCCTACGGTCGAGTCGGCGCGCACGCTGATGCATACCCTCTTCTTCGAGCCCCGGCGCTATGACCTGGGCCGGGTGGGCCGCTACAAGCTGAACAAGAAACTGGGGCTCAAGCACGGCCTGGACACCCGCACCCTGACCAAGGAAGACATCATCGAGATCATCCGCTACCTCACCCGCCTGGTGCGCGGGGAGGCGGGCGCCTCCGAGGATGACATCGACCATCTGGGCAACCGCCGCGTCCGCTCCGTGGGCGAACTGCTGCAGAACCAGTTTCGCATCGGCATGCTGCGGATGGAGCGGGTCATCCGCGAGCGCATGACCATTCAGGACACCGCGCAGATCACGCCGCAGGTGCTGATCAACATTCGCCCCGTCGTGGCGGCGATCAAAGAGTTCTTTGGGTCCAGCCAGCTCAGCCAGTTCATGGACCAGACCAACCCGCTGGCCGAACTGACGCACAAGCGCCGCCTGTCCGCCCTCGGTCCCGGCGGGCTCTCCCGGGAGCGGGCCGGGTTTGAGGTGCGCGACGTGCACACCTCCCACTACGGGCGGATGTGCCCGATCGAGACCCCGGAGGGGCCGAACATCGGGCTGATCTCTTCGCTGGCCACCTACGCCAAGGTCAATGACCTGGGCTTCATCGAGACGCCCTACCGCGAGGTCAAGGGTGGGGTGGCCGGGAAGCGGATCCAATATCTCACGGCGGACGAGGAGGACAAGTACGTCGTGGCTCAGGCCAACGCGGCGATGTCCGACGATGGCCGGTTGCTCGGGCCGCGCGTCACCGTCCGCCATGGGCACGACATCAAACTGGTGCGCCCGGACGAAGTCGATTACATGGACGTCTCGCCCAAGCAACTCGTCTCTGTGGCCACCGCGCTCATCCCGTTCCTCGAACACGATGATGCGAACCGCGCGCTGATGGGGTCGAACATGCAGCGCCAGGCGGTGCCGCTGCTGAAGACGGAAGCCCCGCTGGTGGGCACCGGCATGGAGTACCGCAGCGCCGTGGACAGCGGCGCCGTGGTGGTGGCGCGCCGCGACGGGGTGGTGGAGGCGGTCTCCTCCGAGGAGATCGTGGTGAAGGTCTCCGGCGGGAAGCGGGACACCTACAAGATGATCAAGTTCCAGCGCAGCAACCAGGGCACCGCCATCAACCAGGTGCCGATGGTGCGCAGCGGGCAGGAGGTCAAGGCCGGCGAGGTCATCGCCGACGGCCCCTGCACCGACCAGGGCGAACTGGCCCTCGGCCGCAACGTGCTCGTGTCCTTCATGCCCTGGGAGGGCTACAACTACGAGGACGCCATCGTCATCAGCGAACGGCTGGTGAAGGAGGACCTCTTCACCTCAATCCACATCGAGGAATACGAGGTGGAGGCGCGCGACACCAAGCTGGGGCCGGAAGAGATTACGCGCGATATTCCCAACGTCGGCGAGGAGGCGCTGCGCGACCTGGACGAGCGCGGCATCGTGCGCATCGGTGCGGAGGTGCGCTCGGGGGACATTCTGGTGGGCAAGGTCACGCCCAAGGGCGAGACCGAGCTGACGGCGGAAGAGCGGCTGCTGCGGGCCATCTTCGGCGAGAAGGCTCGCGAAGTGCGGGACACCTCGTTGAAGGTGCCGCACGGCGAGAAGGGCAAGGTCGTGGGCGTGAAGATGTTTGCCCGCGAGCAGGGCGACGAGCTGCCGCCCGGCGTGAACACGCTCGTGCGGGCGTACGTCGCGCAGAAGCGCAAGATCACGGTCGGCGACAAGATGGCCGGGCGGCACGGCAACAAGGGCGTCATCTCGGTGATCCTGCCCGAGGCGGACATGCCCGCCCTGCCGGACGGGACGCCGGTGGACCTGGTGTTGAACCCCCTCGGCGTGCCGTCGCGCATGAACGTGGGTCAGGTGCTGGAGACCCACCTGGGGTGGGCGGCGGACAAGCTCGGCATCTGGGTGGAGAGTCCGGTCTTCGACGGGCCGCGCGAGGCGGAGATCCGCACCCTGCTCACGCAGAGCGACTTGCCCGAGAGCGGCAAACTCCGCCTCATCGATGGGCGCACGGGGGATCCGTTCGATCGAGACGTCACGGTCGGCTCCATCTACATGATGAAGCTGCTGCACCTGGTGGAGGACAAGATCCACGCGCGGTCGACCGGCCCCTACAGCCTGATCACCCAGCAGCCGCTGGGCGGCAAGGCCCAGTTCGGCGGCCAGCGTTTCGGGGAGATGGAGGTCTGGGCGCTGGAGGCCTACGGCGCCGCCAGCACGCTCCAGGAACTGCTCACCGTGAAGTCCGACGATGTGGTCGGCCGGGTGAAGACCTACGAGGCCATCGTCAAGGGCGAGAACATCCAGGAGCCGGGCGTACCCGAGTCGTTCAAGGTCCTGGTCAAGGAACTGCAGTCTCTGTGCCTTGATGTAAAGATTCTCAGCGAGGACAAGAAAGAGATTGAACTCAAGGAGATTGAAGAGGATATTGCCGAGACGGCGCGGGCCCTCGGCATCAACCTCGAGGGCGAGGAGGCTTTGGTCGAAGAGTACTAGGCGGGAGGGGGAGCCCCGCCTGCTCGAAGCCGTTTTGACTCGCCCGCGGCCCTCCCCCATCCCGCCTGGCACGCATCCACTAACGCTTTGGAGCACTCGAGAGCAGATGCGAGAGAGCACGCAGACGCAGGACCTATCGCCAGAGTTGATCCGCGAGTTCGTCATCGCCGGGCATTGGGATCTGCCCAAGGTCACGGCGATGCTGGCGGAGCACCCCGGGCTCTTGAACGTCGCCAATGAGTGGGCGCCTGGGGATACCGAGACGGCCATTCAGGCGGCGGCGCACGCGGGGAGTCCGCACGTGGCGGAGTTCCTCCTCTCCCAGGGCGCGCCGCTGGAGATCTGCACGGCGGCGTCGCTGGGCCGGAAGGAGACGGTGACGCAGATGCTGCGGGCCGATCCCGGCTTGATCACCGCGCGCGGGGCGCACGGCATCCCGCTGCTGGCCCACGCCGCCTTCAGCGGCGACGTCGGTCTGCTGGAGATGCTGGCGCAGCACGGTGCGGGCGCAGGGGCGTCCATGGCGCTCAGCAACGCCGTGAGCCGGGGCCACCTGGAGCTGGTGCGGTGGCTGCTGGCGCACGGGCAGCCGGATCTGACCTGGAAGAACTATCAGGAGAAGACCGCGCTGCAGCTCGCCGAAGAAGGCAAGCGCGAGGAGATCGCCGCCCTGCTGCGCGCGCAGGGCGCGAACGGCACTACGGTCGCGAGGGAGGCCTAATGCGAGACGTCAACAACTTCGATGCCGTCAAGATCGGTCTGGCCGCCCCAGAGGTGATCCGTCTCTGGTCGCACGGCGAGGTGAAGAAGCCCGAGACGATCAACTACCGCACCCTCAAACCGGAGCGGGACGGGCTCTTCGACGAGCGCATTTTCGGGCCGGTCAAGGACTGGGAGTGCCACTGCGGCAAGTACAAGCGCATCCGCTTCAAGGGGATCATCTGCGACCGCTGCGGCGTGGAGGTCACCCGCTCAAAGGTGCGGCGGGAGCGGATGGGGCACATCTCCCTGGCCGCGCCGGTCTGCCACATCTGGTATCTCAAGGGCGTCCCCAGCCGCATCGGGTTGCTCCTGGACATGTCCCCGCGCGCCCTGGAGCGGGTCGTCTACTTCGCCATCTACGTCGTGATCGACCCCGGGACGACCCCGCTGAACAAGCGGCAGCTGCTCACCGAGGCCGAGTATCGCGAGATGCGGGAGAAGTACGGCACCGCGTTCCGGGGAGGCATGGGCGCTGAGGCGATCCGCGAGCTGCTCACCGAGATCGATCCGGAGAAGCTTTCCCGCCAGCTGCGCGGTGATCTGCCCAACGCCGGCGGCCAGAAACGATTGAAGATCCTCAAGCGCCTGGAGGTCGTCGAGGCGTTCCGCAGGAGCGGCAACCGCCCGGTCTGGATGGTCCTGGACGTCGTGCCGGTAATCCCGCCCGATCTGCGCCCGATGGTGCAGCTGGACGGCGGTCGCTTCGCCACTTCCGACCTGAACGACCTCTACCGACGCGTGATCAACCGGAACAACCGGCTGAAGCGCCTGCTCGACCTGGGTGCGCCGGAGATCATCGTGCGCAACGAGAAGCGCATGCTGCAGGAGGCGGTGGACGCTCTCATCGACAACGGCCGCCGCGGCCGCCCGGTCACCGGCCCCAACAACCGCCCGCTCAAGTCCCTGTCCGACATGCTCAAGGGCAAGCAAGGACGCTTCCGCCAGAACCTGCTGGGCAAGCGGGTCGACTATTCCGGGCGCTCCGTGATCGTGGTCGGGCCGAAACTGAAGCTGCACGAGTGCGGCCTGCCCAAGGAGATGGCGCTCGAGCTCTTCAAGCCCTTCGTGATGAAGAAGCTGGTGGACCGCTCGCTGGCCCAGAACATCAAGTCCGCCAAGCGGATGGTGGAGCGCTCCCGGCCCGAGGTCTGGGACGTGCTGGAGGAGGTCGTGCGCGAGCACCCCATCCTGCTCAACCGCGCGCCCACACTGCACCGGCTGGGCATTCAGGCCTTCGAGCCGGTGCTGATCGAGGGCAAGGCCATCCAGGTGCACCCGCTCGTGTGCACCGCGTACAATGCGGACTTCGACGGCGACCAGATGGCGGTGCACGTGCCCCTCTCGGCGGCGGCGCAGGCGGAGGCGCGCCTGCTCATGCTCTCCGCCTACAACGTCCTCTCCCCGGCCTACGGGCGGGCCATCACCAGCCCGACCCGCGACATCGTGTTCGGCTGCTACTACCTGACCCAGGAGCGGACGGGGGCGCGCGGCGAGGGAAAGATCTTCTCCACGCCTAACGAGGCGGTGATGGCCTACGAGACCGACGCCGTGGACCTGCACGCCAAGGTCAAGGTGCGGCTGGCCCGCGATGGGGAACTGGTCGACACCACGGTGGGCCGGGTGATCTTCAACGAGGCCATCCCGGAAGAACTGCGCTTCATCAACGAGGTCTGCGACCGCAAGACCCTGGGCCAGGTCGTTGCGGAGGCGTACAACCGGCTCGGCTCGACGAAGACGGTGCAGTTGCTGGATGCCCTGAAAGACCTGGGCTTCCGGTTCGCCACCAAGAGCGGCCTGGGGATCGCCATCGCCGACATCGCCATCCCCGAGGCGAAAGAGAAGATCCTCAAGGAGGCGGACCGGCAGATCGATGCCATCGAGAATCAGTTCCGCCGCGGCCTGATTACCGACGGGGAGCGCCTCCAGCGGGCGATTGACGTCTGGACGAAAGCCACGGAAGAGGTCACGGACGCCATGCTCGAGGGGTTCGACCTCTTCAATCCCCTGTACATGATGACGCTGTCGGGGGCGCGCGGAAACACGCAGCAAATCCGCCAGCTGGCCGGGATGCGCGGGTTGATGACCGACCCCAGCGGCCGGATCATCGAGCTGCCGATCAGGGCCAACTTCCGCGAGGGGCTCACCGTGCTGGAGTACTTCATCTCGACGCACGGGCAGCGCAAGGGGCTGGCCGACACGGCGATCCGCACCTCCGAATCAGGGTATCTCACCCGCCGGCTGGTGGACGTGGCGCAGGACGTGATCGTGCGCGACGAGGACTGCCGCACGACGGAAGGCATCCGCCTCGGGGCCATCACCGAGCGGCACGACGTGATCGTCCCGCTGCGCGAGCGCATCATCGGCCGGGTGACCGCGGAGGACGTCGTCCCCCCGCGCAGCCGCAAGGCTCTGTTGGAGGCCGACCAGGAGATCGATGAGGAGGCGGCGGATCGGTTCGATCAGGCGAAGGTGGAGAGCGTGGCCGTGCGCTCGGTGCTGACCTGCAAGAGCCGGTATGGGGTCTGCGCCAAGTGCTATGGCCGCAACCTGGCCAGCGGGAAGCTGGTGGAAATCGGCGAGGCCGTGGGCATCATCGCCGCACAGTCCATCGGCGAGCCGGGCACGCAGCTGACGATGCGCACCTTCCACACAGGCGGCGTCGCCGGCTTCGACATCACCCAGGGTCTGCCCCGGGTCGAGGAGTTGTTCGAAGCGCGCAAGCCCAAGGGACAGGCCATCATCGCCGAAACCGCCGGCAAAGTGGCGATCGGCGAAGCCAAGGGAGCACGGCGCATCGCCGTCACCGCCCGCGACGGCAGCGAGCAAGCCTACTCGGCCCCGTTTGGCGTGCGCCTGCGCGTGGCCGAGGGCGACAAGGTCGAGGCGGGCGACCAGCTCAGCGAGGGGTCGGTGAACCCGCACGACATTCTCCGGATCAAGGGGCTGGAGGCTCTCCAGGTGTACCTCGTGCAGGAGATCCAGTCCGTCTATCGTTCCCAGGGTGTGGACATCAACGACAAGCACATCGAGATCATCGCCCGGCAGATGCTGCGGCGGGTGAAGGTCGACGAGAAGATCGGGGACACGGAGTTCTTGCAGGGGCAGCTCGTGGACAAGTTCGAGTTCGAGGAAGAGAACGCCAATGCGATCGCCGCGGGCAAGGAGCCGGCGCAGGCCCGCCCGACGCTCCTCGGCATCACCAAGGCCTCGCTGGCCACGGACAGCTTCCTCAGCGCGGCCTCCTTCCAGGAGACGGCGCGCGTGCTGACCGACGCCGCCACCAAGGGGAAGGTCGATCCGCTGATCGGGCTGAAGGAGAATGTGATCATTGGGAAGCTGATCCCCGCCGGCACGGGAATGGCGCGGTACCGGAATATTAAGATCTCGGCGGAGCTGTAGCCGAAAAGACACGACGGCCCACCCGACGAAACCGTGATCCCGTAGTTCGGTTTCGAAGGGTGGGCCGTCGTGTCTCTACGGATACACCTCTTCCCAGCGCAGGATCGTGACCTCGGTGGGAAAGCGATAGAGGTCGGCTCCCGTCCCGCTGTAGGCGATTTCCACCACCGCACGGATCCCCCGGTTCTGAATGAGCGTAAAGCTGCCGCCGGGGTTCTGGCGGCGGACCTGCCCCGTGCCGACGATGCGCCAGCGCCGGCTCTCCCGGTTCGTGCTGCAGTTGAGCAGGCAGGTGAGCGCGGTGAAGTAGCGGAACTGGCCATTCCCGCTCGCCGGGAAGTTGATCGGCGTCCCCAGCGCCGCGCCGTTCTTGTTTCCCTTGAGGACGTAGATCTGATGCTCGATACCCGCCTGGGCCAGGAATTGCGCCCGGACGTCGCCGCGTGTGTAGCGGTCGATATCCAGCTCGTTGGCGGTCAGCTGGGTCAGCAGGAGGATCAGCCCGGAGAGGATCAGGACCGCTAGAATCGCCAGGGGCAGGGCCAGCCCGCGCTCGTCGCCTTGCGGACGGCCGGGGGCGGCGGACGGCGATCGACGAGCGGAGGTCACAGGAGCGTCGTTCATCGGCTCTGGCGGAAGACGCGACCGCGGACGGTGATGGGCGAGATCGGGGGGAGGCGCCCCGAGGCGTCGGTGACGATCAGGGTGATCTCGATCTCCCGCACAGCCGTCACGGGCGCGCAGCCGGGGATGGCAGTCCCGGCCGCATCGAAACAGGCGACGTCCATGCTCTGAAAGGTTCCGGCCAACCGCACCAGCGCGTCCGCGCGCGATCCCAGAACCTCTTCCCCGAGGGTGAGGATGGGCTCGAGCGCGACGCGCCGCCGCAGGATCATCGTGCGGTGGCGGTGGTCCTGGGGGGTCGTATACCCATCCACCTGGCCGTAGTGCGCGCCGGACGCTACCGTCGCGTCGGAGACCTCGAGCATCCAGGCCGGCTCGGCGCTGCCGACCGCCCAGTATTTGACCCGGAGATCGCTCCCCACCAGAAAGAAGCGTCCGTAGTAGTCGGTCCCGGGCGTCACCGAGGCCGGCGTCGTGGCGATCGCTCCGCCCGTCGTGCTCCAGACGGTCCAGTAGCGGATCCGCAGCGTGGTGTTGACCTCATCGGCCACGGTGACGACGTACCCTTCGCCGGTGTCGCTGCGCCGCGCGCTGATCCCGGTCTGGTGGCCGTCGCTCCCGCCGCCGGGATCGCTGCGGAATCCCCAGAAAATTTCCACATCCCCATGGGGGATGTTCCGGCTCAACTGGCGATGACAGTCGTCGCTTCCGGCGGTGAAGACAAAGCCGTCGGCGGAGGTGCTGTGGGTTCCGGCGCAGCTGTCACGGCGCGTCCAGCCGTCGAGGGTCGTGCCGTCCTCATAGTCGAGGAAGACATTGTCCCCGTTGGCTGGAGGGGGCCCGCTGGTCGGGTTGCCGTAGTACAGGAAGTACGCGGTGTCGGAGGCGCCGGCGGCGATGGCGCGCTGCAGGGGGAACCAGATCATGGTATTCGTGCGGTTCCAGCCGGAGGTGGGGTCGAGGACGCGGTCCAGCTCGGTCCCGCTGAACCAGACCCGCACGTCATCGCCGTTGGCCAAGCTCTTCCCCGCGGTCACGAGCGCCGCGTGGTTGAAGGTGAGGGCGACCGCGTAGCCCAGGGGCACCGCGTCCTGGGCCCGCACGGTGATCCGCCGCCGGTAGTCCCAGTTGGCCTGCCAGCGGGTGAGCAGCATGCCGTTCGCATCGAGGACGTACTCCACCGTCGGTCTCGCCCCGGTGCCGTCTCCATAGGACAGAGTGAAGCGGAGCAGCCCGTTCTGGACCACACGCAGCGACTCCGCGGCGCGCAGCTCGCGCAGCATCTTGTCCGTGGCCACACGGGCGTTTTGGACCATCGCCTGGCGCCGCCGCAGTTCCTGGTAGGAGTCTTCCGCCGAGGCCAGCAACGGCAGCATGGCGGCGACGACCATAGAAAGCAGCAGCAGGACCACGAGGACTTCGACGAAGGATAGTCCCCGCGCTGCCGACGGCGGGCTAGGGGCGAGACGTGACCTTTGCATCGGTTCGCGCCTGCTGCTCAGCGGCGCCGCAGGTCAGGTCGGCGTTGCGGTCCAGGCAGGCGATGACGTTGACGGGGACCAGGACCCCGACCCCCGTCGTGGCGCTGCTCGCCTCGGTGGTGACCGTCCACTCCAGCCAGCAGGTGGGAAGGTCACCGGCACAGGACTCGCTCCCGGAGACGACGGAGGTGACGTCGTTGCGCAGCAGCCGGATGAGATCTTCCATCTTGCGCCCGGCGACCGTCCCCAGCCGCATGCCCGTCTCCGCTTCCCGATCCGCGTCCAGCGCCGGAGGATAGAGCTGCATCAGCGGGATGAGTGCCAGACCGATCAGCGTGACGGCCACCAGCACCTCGATGAGGCTGACCCCGTCCTCCCGCCTCATGGGCCGCTGATCTCCACCCGTGCGGTGGCCGCCAGAACGGTAAGCTGCGCCGTTTCCCCGCGGGCGCTGAACGTGAGCGTGGCCGCGGCCGTCGTGGACCCCGACGGTCGGAAGGTGACGGAGGCGGTGCCGGCGACGGTCACGGCGGGCGGCAGGTCCTTGGGGAAGTCGGGTTCGGCCACCCCGCCCGTCGTCAGGGTGTAGGAGGTAAAGGGGCCCCCCGCCGGACTAAATGTCATGACGAAGTTCGCCCGGCGGGCGATGGCGAACCGTCGGGCCAGCTCCATGTCGGTCCCGACCTGCCGTGCGACGAGTTCGACGTCCAGTTCGCTGGGGACGAAGAGCTGCGGGACCGCGGCGACAAGCAGGATGCCCAGCAACGCCACGATCACGATCACCTCGACGAAAGAGAACCCGGCCTCCGGCCGTCCCGCAAAGATGCGTCCGCCCCGGGCGGACGCTCCCGGGGCGGATTGTGAGGAGGGAGACGGGTTAGTCGTGGTTCGCCCCGGTGGTGTGGTTCGGCGATCCGACTCCGCCGACCAGCTGCACGCGGCACAGGGCCGCGTCGTAGGTCGCCGAGTAATCGTCGCCGTCCGGCGTGCCGTCGCCGTCGCGCGGGTCCACCGGCACCCCATCTGGGAAGTAGAGCGTGTCCGCGAGGAAGGCGTCGAAGTTCGCGCCCGCCGTCGGACAGGTGCCGTTGTTGCGGAACCGGTAGAGCGCCAGCGCGGTGTTGATGGCGCGGACGTTGGAGCGGTCCACTTCGCGCCGGGCGTCGCTCTCCGCGCCGAAGTAGTTGGGCAGCGCCACCAGGACCAGGATCCCCAGCAGCAACACCACCGCGAGGAGCTCGACGAACGTAAAGCCTCGCTCATTAGAGAGATGACGCCTCATTGCTGTCCCTCCTTGGTGATAGATCACTGCAACCGGCCAAGCCGACCACAGTGTCATGCCCAGTTCCTCAGTGCCCCAGACCCGTGCTGTGGTCAACCGGCGAAGGCACGCCGACACTCATCTGCACCCGGCAGAGCGCGGCGCTGTAAGTGTCGATGTACGGTTGGTAGCTGGGCGGGTTGGTCCACGGATCGGTCGGAGGCCTGTCTGGGAAGTACGCCGCGTTGTTCAGAAACGCCTCGAAGGCGTCGGCGCCGGGACAGAAACCGGCAGGGTTGTTGCGGACCCGGTAGAGTGCCAGGGCGGCGTTGATTGCCTGGATGTTGGAACGATCGACCTCCCGGCGGGCGTCGACCTCCGCCCCGAAATAGTTTGGCAGCGCCACCAGCACCAGGACGCCCAACAGGAGCACCACCGCCAGCAGCTCGACGAAGGTGAAGCCGCCCTCCCCGCGCACCGCGCTCATCGGGTTAGGGCGACCGCGAAGGCTCATCGGGTTAGGGCCGTGGAAAGGCCGAAGATGGGCAGGTACAGTGCCAGCAGGAGCAGCCCGATCACGCCTCCCAGGATGATCGTCAGGAGTGGTTCCAGGAAGGTGAGGAACTGCCGCATCCGCAGCTCGAATTCTCGGTCCATCAGCACCGCCGCCCGCTGCAGCATCACGTCGAGGCGGCCCGATTCCTCTCCGACGGCGACGATCCTGACGATCATCGGAGGGAAGCGTCCCGTCTGCCCCAACGCCTCGAAGAACCGTCGTCCCTGGGTGATCTGTCCCTGCAGGAACGTCACCACCGGTCCGAACTCGCGAGATCCGGCGGCCTGGCCGGCCACTTCGAGGGCGGGGAGGACGGGCACGCCGCTCTGCAGCATCGCCCCGAGAGCGTGGACGAAGCGGCTGAGCGAAATCGTCTCAGCCAGGTGGCGTGCCTGCGGGAGGCGCATGGCCAGCCGCTGCAGCGGACCGCTGATCCTGGACCAGACCGCCAGGCGGACGGGCCGGACGACCAGAGACGCGGCGGCGAGCAGGAACAGCGGAAGGTACCCACGGAAGAGCCGGCTCCACGCCAGCAGGATCTGGGTGGGGAGCGGGAGATCTGCCCCCACGCTGCGGTAGACACGGTCGAAGGCCGGGATGATGTAGACGAGGAAGACCATCAGCACAATCGCGGCGAGCCCCAGCACGATCGAGGGATAGACGAGCGACTCCCGCACCTTTTGCCGGAACTCCAGATCCCGCTCCAGATAGGCGCCCAGGCGCCCCAGGGCCTCGTCCAGCCGGCCGCTGATCTCGCCGTTGCGCACGACGCCGATGTAGATCGGGGGAAACAGGTCGGGGTCGCGGGCCAGCGCCTGGGAGAGGGTGATGCCTTGCTGGATCTCGTCGGCGGCCTGGCGCACTACGTCCCGCATGCGGGTCTCTTCGGTCTGCTCCGCGAGCGTCTCGAGGGCCTGGAGGAGGGGGAGACCGGCGCCCAGCAGCATCGCCAGGTGCTGCGTGAAGAGCATCAGCTCCTCCTGGCGAACCTGCCGGCGGCCCCGGGCGCGCTCGCGGATGGCGGTGACGAACAACCCGCGCTGGGTCAGCCGCGCGCGCACGCCGGCGTCGTTGCGCGCCTCTATCCGCCCGCGGACGAGAGCGCCCGCGCTGTCGCGGCCGGCGAAGTCAAAGGTCGGCATCCTACCCCAGTTCCGTCAGCATCAGGCGCTGCCACTCCTGCACGCTGGTCACGCCGTCGAGGACCTTCTGGCGGGCGGACGCCTGTAGCGTCTGCATGCCGGCCGCCTGTGCCGATGCCATGATGGCCGTGACCGGCCGCCGCTGCAGGATGAGGTCGCGGATCGCCTCGCCGATCACGAGCAGTTCGAAGATGCCGGTCCGCCCCTTATACCCCAGGTCGCCGCACTCCGCGCAGCCCTGCGCGCGGAAGAGGGTGGGCCGCTCCCCGTCCACGAGGCCGAGGGCGGCCATCTCCTCGTCCCGCGCCTTGTAGGCTCGGCGGCAGGCGGTACAGAGCATGCGGATCAGCCGCTGCCCTGCTACCGCCAGCACGGACGAGGTGAGCAGGTAGGGTTCGACGGCCATATCCAGCAGACGGACGACCGCCCCGGCGGCGCTGGACGTGTGCAGCGTGGACAGCACCATGTGGCCGGTGAGGGCCGCCTGGATGGCGATGGAAGCGGTCTGGGGGTCGCGGATCTCCCCGACCATGACCACGTCGGGATCCTGGCGCAGAATCGCCCGCAGCCCGATGTCGAAGGTGATCCCCGCCTTTTCGCGGACGGGGATCTGCGTGATCCCGGCCAGCCGGTACTCCACCGGGTCCTCGATGGTCATGATGTTGCGGGTGCGCTGGTTGATATGCTGGATGGCCGCGTACAGCGTGGTGGTCTTGCCGCTGCCGGTAGGCCCGGTCACCAGCACCATGCCGTGCGGGCGGGCGAGCAGGCGCTCCAGGGTATGCTGCTGCTCGGGGAAGAGACCCAGGCGTTCCAGGCCCAGCAGCATCTGCTGCGTGTTGAGCAGGCGGACGGCGGCGCGCTCCCCGAAGGCGGTGCCGACCGTGGCCAGGCGCAGGTCATACTCGCGCCCCTCGACGCTGATCAGGATGCGGCCGTCCTGAGGGCGCAGCCGCTCGGCGATGTCCAGCCCAGCGAGGACCTTCAGGCGCGACACCACGGCCGCGGCCACGGTGTGCGGCAGCACGGCCTTGTCCACCAGGAGGCCGTCGACGCGCACCCGCACACGGGCGTCGTCGACGTCGGGCTCGATGTGGATGTCGGTGGCGCCGATGCGCACCGCGTCGGTGAGGATCGAGGTGGCGACGCGCACCAGCGGCGGCGCATCGGTCGTGTCGGTGACGGTGATCGCGCCCGACGGCTCTCCGGCCAGGTCTTCCGGCGCGACCTCGGCCAGCGTCTCCCCCACCCGGCGTCCGACCTCGAAGAACTTCGTGACCGCCCAGTCGAAGTCGCGCTCGGTGGTCAGGAAAGGGCGGACCCGTCCCTGCAGGTGGCGCGCCACCGTGTCGATGGCGACGACGTCGGTGGGGTCGAGCATGGCCAGGTGGATCTCCCGGCGGACGCGCGCAATGGGCAGGACCTTATGCTGTAGGACCACCCACTCCGGCAGCCCCCGCACCAGGCTTTCGTCGATGGCGTAGGTGGACAGATTGACGTAGGGGACGCCCCGCTGGACTTCCAGCATCTGGCCCAGCGTCTGCTTGCTCACGTAGCCGCGGTCCATCAGGATGCGGCCCAGCCGCTCCCCGGTCTGCCTCTGCTCGGCGAGTGCCTCCCCCAGCTGCGCCTCCGTGATCAGCCCGGTATCCACGAGCATCTGGCCGAGCATCTCGCGGCGGGGGGCGGCGCTGTAGTGGGCCTCGCCGTTGGTGGTGGCGCTGCGGGTGAGGTTGCCCAGCGAGACGAGGGTGTCGAGTTCCGCTTCGACGTCGGGAACCGGCAGGGCGACTAAGGCGGCCAGGCTGGCGGCGGTGATGTGATCCCCGTTGGAGGTGTGGTCATCCAGCAGCGCGAGAATGCGGCGCTGCAGCTGGGTGCCGGGGGGGCGCGCAGGGTTCACCGAGCAGCCTGTTTGGCGACCATGGGCTGGCCTGAGGCCTTCGTTCGCTTGCGGCTCTCTCAGGCTTGCCACAGAGTTATGGACAAATGCGCCCAAATTTAGACGGCGGGTCTTCCCCGGACATCCCGCCTGAAGGCCTCTGGAAGCCTTGAAAAGTTCTTTTGACATCCCCTAAACAGGGTGATATCCTTCGTAAGGTTGGGCGATGGCCACGCATCTGCCGCCTCTGGAGCGCGTCCGAGCGGCCGCGGCGCGTGCAGTCGGAGCCAGCCAGACGGTCAGGGCGATTGAGCACGGCCGGGCTGTTCTGGTGCTGGTCGCGAGTGACGCCGACCGGAAGGTGATTGAGCCGGTCATCCGCGCGGCCGAACGCCAGGGAGTCCCCCTCGTCGAGGTCGAGTCGAGGCGGGAACTGGGCCGGGCGTGCGGGATCGCCGTCGAGGCGGCGGCTGCCGCCGTCCTCGCACCGCCAGACGCGGCAGCTTCGTAGGCCGCGATAACTCGGGGCTCTCCACCCGCAGCAGAGTACCTTCACCTCCGGAGAGCGCCTCGTATGCGCCGCAGGGCACCGCCTCTGGTGCCTCGTATGGCGCAGACTCAAGAGTGGGACGGAGACGTGTTGCGATAATCCGGTGACCGCACCGGAAATCGCGTGGGCGTCTGCCCCTCTCCCCGGTGTGCGGGGGCTTTCTGTCCGCGCGAGGCGTTTGTGACCGCGACCGGGGTGACGAGGAGATCGGTGGGGGGGCGCCGAGTTCGCGACAGCGAGCCGGCGGTGATGGGAGATCAGTTGGGGTGCGCGCCGAGTTCGCGACGGCGAACCGGCGGTGGCTGAGGAGGACGTAGATGCCGACAATCACGCAGTTGGTGCGCCGCGGCCGTCATGCCACAGCGGGACGGGGGAAGTCCCCGGCCCTGGGCGGGAACCCGCAGCGGCGGGGCGTGTGCATTCAGGTGAAGACGACGACGCCCAAGAAGCCGAACTCCGCGCTGCGGAAGATTGCGCGGGTGCGGCTCACCAACAGCAAGGAGGTCACCGCCTACATCCCCGGGATCGGCCACAATCTGCAGGAGCACTCCGTGGTGCTGATCCGCGGCGGGCGGGTGCGCGACCTCCCCGGTATTCGCTACCACATCATCCGCGGCACGCTGGACGCCGGCGGCGTCGCCGAGCGCCGGCGCGGCCGCAGCAAGTATGGGGCGAAACGCCCCAAGGGCGCTTAGGAGGCGGCGGGATGCCAAGAAAGGGCGGAGTCGCGCGGCGGGCGATTGGGGGAGACCCCGTGCACAGCAGCGTGATGGTCCAGCGGCTGATCAACAAGGTGATGGAGCGCGGCAAGAAGAGCGTCGCCGAGCGGATCGTGTATCAGGCGTTCCAGACCATCCAGGAGAAGGGTGGCCAGGAGCCGGTGAAAGTCTTGGACAAGGCGATGGGCAACATCATGCCCGTGCTGGAGGTGCGCCCGCGGCGCGTCGGCGGCGCCACCTACCAGGTGCCGATCGAGGTGCGGCCGGAGCGGCGGACGTCGCTGGGGTTGCGCTGGCTGGTGCAGCATGCCCAGGCCCGCAAGGAGAAGGGGATGACCGCGCGGCTGGCCGCCGAGATCCTGGACGCCTCGGTCGGGCAGGGTGGAGCGGTGAAGAAGCGCGAGGACACGCACCGCATGGCGGAGGCCAACAAAGCCTTCGCGCATTACCGGTGGTAGAGGAGAGACGGGCCTGTCAGCGATGAGGAGTCGGGCGTGAGCGCGGTCATGGTCACCACACTCGGACTGGAGAAAACGAGGAACATCGGCATCGTCGCACACATCGACGCCGGCAAGACCACCACGACCGAACGCATCCTCTTTTACACCGGCCGGGTGCACCGCATCGGGGAGGTGGACGAGGGGTCGGCCACCATGGACTGGATGGTGCAGGAACGGGAGCGCGGCATCACCATTACCTCCGCCGCCACCACCTGCGACTGGCGGGACCACCGCATCAACATCATCGATACGCCCGGTCACGTGGACTTCACGGTCGAGGTGGAGCGCTCCCTGCGCGTGCTCGACGGGGCCGTCGTGCTGGTGACGGCCGTGGAGGGCGTGCAGCCGCAGTCGGAGACGGTCTGGCGGCAGGCCGACCGCTACGGGGTCCCCCGCATCGTCTTCGTCAACAAGATGGACCGCACCGGGGCGGACTTCGAACGGGTCCTGGAAATGCTGCGCGAGCGGCTTGGCGCGGTGCCGGTACCGGTGCAGCTGCCCATCGGCGCGGAGGACGACTTCCGCGGCGTGATCGACCTGATCCGGATGCGCTCGATCCTCTATGTGGACGACCTGGGCACCCGCTCCGACGACACGGAGATCCCCGCGGCGCTGCGCGAGCGGGCCGAACAGATGCGCGAACGCCTGGTCGAGGCGGCGGTGGAGCAGGACGAAGCGCTGCTGCACCGCTACCTGGAGGGCGAGACGATCAGCGCAGAGGAGATCCGCGCCGGCCTGCGGCAGGGCACGCTCACCGCCCGCGTCGTGCCGGTGCTCTGCGGATCGTCCTTTAGAAACAAGGGGGTTCAGCCGCTGCTGGACGCCATCCTCGACTACCTGCCCTCGCCGCTGGACACCCCGCCGGTGCAGGGCGTCGACCCGCGCACCGGGGAGGCGGCGGTGCGGCCACCGGATGAGGACGCCCCCTTTGCCGCGCTGGCCTTCAAGATCGTCACCGACCCCTACGTCGGCAAGCTCACTTACTTCCGCGTCTACTCCGGCCGGTTGCGCGCCGGTTCCTACGTCTACAACGCGAACAAAGCGCGGCGCGAGCGGGTCTCCCGCATCCTGGAGATGCACGCCAACCACCGCGAGGACGTGCAGGAGGTCTCGGCGGGCAACGTAGTGGCCGCGGTCGGCCTGCGCGGGACCACCACCGGGGACACGCTCTGCGCCGAAGAGAGCCCGATCGTGCTGGAGGCGATCGAGTTCCCCGACCCGGTCATCGCCGTGGCCGTAGAGCCCAAGACCAAGGCGGACGAAGAGCGGCTGTCGACCTCGCTGGCCAAGCTGGCGGAGGAGGATCCTACCTTTAAAGTGCGGTTCGACAGCGAGACCGGCCAGACGCTGATCGCCGGGATGGGCGAACTGCACCTAGAGATCATCGTCGACCGGCTGCTCCGCGAGTTCAAGGTGGAGGCCAACGTGGGTCGGCCGCAGGTGGCCTACAAGGAGACCATCCGGCAGGCCGCCGCCGCCGAGGGGCGCTACATCCGCCAGACCGGCGGGCGCGGCCAGTATGGCCACGTCGAGCTGGAACTGGAGCCGCTGGACCGGGGGGTCGGCGTGGAGTTCGAGGACAAGATCACGCGCGGCGCCATCCCCCGGGAGTTCATCGGGGCGGTGGAGGCGGGCATCCGCGAGGCGGCCGAGGGCGGGATCGTCGCCGGGTATCCGCTGGTGGACTTTCGCGCCAGCCTCGTCGACGGCTCCTACCACGATGTGGACAGCAGCGAGATGGCCTTCAAGATCGCCGGCTCCCTCGGGTTCAAGGAGGCGGCGGCGAAGGCGAAACCCGTGTTGCTGGAGCCGATCATGCGGGTTGAAGTGATCACGCCCGAGGCGTATATGGGCGACGTCATCGGCGACCTCAACGCTCGCCGCGGGCGGATCATGGCGATGGAGCAGCAGGGCAAGGCTCGCGTGATCCGAGCGTTGGTGCCGTTGGCGGAGATGTTCGGGTACGCGACCGCGGTCCGCTCGGCTACGCAGGGGCGGGCGACCCATACGATGGAGCCCGCGTACTACGAAGAGGTGCCCGCGGCGATCGCCGACGCGATCCGCGGACAGAGCGAGCCGGTCGGTGATCAGACGCGAGGGGCCAGGTCATGACCGTCCCGAGGAACGCCGGGGGCTCGACGGCGTCTGACTCGCCCCGGCATTCCTTGGGACGGTCAGCGACTGGTGACACAAGACTGACAGCACACTGGGTCGGATGAAGCGATAGCAGACGGGGAGGACGGAGATGGCGAAGGCGAAGTTTGAGCGGACGAAGCCGCACGTCAACGTAGGGACGATCGGGCACGTAGACCACGGGAAGACGACGCTGACGGCGGCGATCACGCACACGCTGGCGGGGGTGGGGGGGACGCAGCCGAAGGGGTACTACGACATCGACAATGCGCCGGAGGAGAAGGAGCGGGGGCTGACGATCA
>JBOGSD010000087.1:0-29942 GCA_050695215.1 bacterium | reverse complement strand
TGCGTCGTCACCAGGCGCAGGGTCTCCAGGTCCTGCCGCCTGAGCTTACGGACCGGCGCGAATGACTCGGAAGCAGCTCGGAAGTCCAGTGCTTCAGAGCCGAGCTCAGGCATAGCCTGCTCGTCGTGGCAATCGTTTCCCACGCGTTGCCACCGTAGGGCGCGTTGCGCCAATCCTCATGCCTGTAGAGCGCGACCAGGTTGGGGCAGAGATACCCGGCAGCGGCGTTCAAAAACCAGAAGCAGGGCAACGACGCTTCTTACTCGGCGAGCCTGCACACGCAGTTCTTTCAGCGCCTGCCAAGCGGTATCTCGGTTGGCCGGAAGCGCAATCAGATACTTCCATTGCTCGGGCTCGACCGCCGAGCTCTAATGAGATGTCGGACGTTTCGCGCCTTGTGATACACGAGGGTGACGCGGTCGGCAAGCCGTGCTAGCCCATCCGCGTGGCATCCAGCGACTGCAACCGGCTCCGGATGGCGCCGAGGGGACCGACCTCGATCGGGACGCCGTCGCGGTAGGCGATGATCTGATTCGAGAAGGGTGACACGCGACCGCCGGGCAAGATGACGCCGACCAGATTGAGCGGATCGCCGCTGCGCACCAGCACCACTTCACCGGAGGGCTGAACCTTTCGCACGGCCCGCAGCGCCTCCACGGCCTCCGGCAGCGCATACTGCTCGCCGATGAACCCGCCGACGAATCGCCCTCCGCGCACCTCCCCCCGCGCCTCCAAGCGACGGTAGACGCCGAGGAGCGTGCGCCAGGGCGGGACCTGGTTCTCGCGGCCCAGCAGGTCTCGGAAGACCACGCCGTAGCGGCGCAGCAGTTGCCGGGCCACGACTTCGGCGCGCTCGGATGCGGGAATCGTCTCTCCCTCCCCCCAGCCCCAGAGGGCCCAGCGCCCGACGGGCATCAGCCGCTGAGGGATGCGCCCGCCGCGGATGGCATGAAGGCGGCGTCGTGGATGGCGGCGCTTCACCTCTGGCTGCAGCAGCACGCGCAGGCCGGCGATGCCGTCTCCGGTGACGAGGCCTCGCGCCACCAGCTCCCAGAGCGCGTTCTCCACTCCGGCGGGGACCTGGCCGGTCCCTCGTGCGATCTCAGTGATGAACGAGGCTCCGCGTTGCGCCAGATAGCCGGCGACGTCGCGGGCCTCGCGGGAGAGTCCTTCGACTGAGGACCACGGCACGGGTCGCTCCGGCAGAAAGAGGTGGAGATCTTCCCGCAGCAGCAGCGCAAGGGGGGCCTGACGCGTGGGGGCTTGACGCGGGCGCCGGGCCTTTCTCTCCACCGTGCCGTTGCCGTTCGCATGGGCGTCCTCGGTCCCGTTGCCACTCTCGGAGGGTTCTTTGTGCGAGAGCCGGCCCCAGGCTGCGATCCCCGAGAGGCACAAGTGCTCCAGGTCAGCAGGCTCGTAGCGCGCGACCCGGCCCGAGAGGACTGAAGACTCCCAGGCCGGCGCCGGCAGTTCCAGTCCCTGCAGTTGACCGATCACCGCCGCCAGCCCGTCCCGGCCGTGCAGCTGCGTGCCGGGGGCCAGGTGCTGCCAGCGGAGGAGGAATCGCATGAAGTCAGCCGTGCTGACCGGCTCGATCTCCTGGCGGAGGCGCCCCAGCGTCAGGCGATGGATGCGCGCCAACAGACGGCGCTCGCACCACTCCGTGACCTCCGGCGGGGTCTCCTTCGTGAAGCGTCCGCGCAGCACCACGCCTTTCCCCTCCAAGGCGGCCAGGGCAATCTCCACAGTCGATGCCGATAGACCGATGCGGGAGGCAAGCGCCCCAGCGGTCACCGGACCGAGGGCTTCCAGCCACCCCTGCACGACCGTGACCGCGGCATCGTCTTCCGTGAACTGGCGTACGCCGGGCGGTGCAGAGATCGGCGGGTCGAGCTGCAGCGATCCGCAGAGGGCTTCTGCGAGCGGCAGGCGCTCTGCCGCGACGAAGGCCTGTCGTTCTCCCTCCGGGCCCTGCCACGTCACCCGCGAAACCCTCCGATCCTCCCGCAGTGCATCGATGAAGGGTTGCCACGGCTGCGCGTCGTCGGGCGGCAGCAACCCCACCGTGAGCAGGAAGTCGTGCAGCTCGTCGGCGTCGCGTACGTCCGGCCAGGCCTGCGCCCGCACCGCGGCGATGGCATCAGGATCCAGTGCGCCCCAACCGCCCGCCAGGTCGACGTCGGTACGCCGCAGCGTCACCGCGCGGGCGCGGCGCTCTTCCAGTGGCGCGTCGTCGAGGAAGGCATAGGGGTTAGCGTTGAGGATCTCGTGGGACATCTGGGAAGGCGCCGGCGTCTCCGCGGCGATCGCGCGGATCTCCCCGCGTTCGATCGCCGTCAGCACCTGCCGCAGCCCGTCGATGTCCATCGCCTCGTGCAGACAGTTCTCGATGGTCTCGTTCACCAGGGGGTGATCCGGCGGGATGATCGGGCCGGCGTGGTTGTCCTGGCAGGCCACCTGGTCGGGGAAGACCGCGGCCAGCAGGTCGTCCGAGCGCATCCGCTGCCACGGCATCGGTACCTTGCGCCCGCCTTCGAAGCGCAGGATGGCCAGGGCGCGGGAGGCATTCCACCGCCAGCGGTTGCCGAACATGGGCGAGGGCAGCACCGCCTGGATGATGTCCTCCCGCAGCGTCTGCTGCCGGATCATCCGGAAGACCGAGTCCAGCGGGAAGGAGTGCTGCTCACCGAGGGAGAGCACCACGCCGTCGTCGGTGGCGGCGGCCTGCAGTTCGAAGTCGAAGGTGAGGCAGAAGCGCTTGCGCATGGCCAGGCCGAGCGCCCGGTTGATCCGCCCGCCGAAGGGCGTGTGCAGGACCAGTTGCATCCCCCCGGCCTCATCAAAGAAGCGCTCGGCGACCACAGTCTGCTGGGTGGGGACCGCGCCCAGGACGGCGACGGTCGCGGCGATGTAGGCGACGATCTGCTCCGCGGCGGCCCGCTCCAGGACGGCTTCGGCCATCAGCCAGGAAACCGCGTCCTCCGGATCGCTCAACCGGCGGTCCACCTCCGCCCGAAGATCGGAGACGGCGGCCGAGAGTTCCCTTGAGCGCGCCGGGGCCTCTCCCAACCAGAAGGGGATCGTCGGCGGCAGCCCCTGGGCGTCCTCAACGCGCAGCCGACCGGACTCGACGCGGCGGATCCTCCAGGAACGGTTGCCCAGCAGGAAGATGTCCCCGGCCATCGACTCGATGGCAAAATCCTCGTTGACCTTGCCCACGAAGGCCCCGGCGGGCTCCTCGATGACGTCGTAGTCGGCCACGTCCGGGATGGCCCCGCCGGATGTGATGGCGGCCAGCCGCGCCCCCCGCCGCGCCCGCACCATGCCGTTGACGCGGTCGCGGTGCAGGTAGGCCGAGCGCCGGCCCCGCCCGGTGGCGATGCCCTCGCTGAGCATCTCTAGCAACTGGTCGAACTCGTCTCGGGTCACGTCCCGGAAGGGCGCGGCACGCCGCACCAAGTCCCAGAGCTCGGTCTCGCTGATGTCGCCGCTGGCGGTGGTCGCCACGATCTGCTGGGCCAGGATGTCGAGGGGTTTGGTGGGGATGATGATGCGGTCGAGCTCCCCCGCCCGCACCGCCCGCACCGCCGCGGCGGACTGAAGCAGGTCGTCGCGGGTGAGCGGGTAGAGGATGCCTTTGGGGATGGCGGCGAGCCAGTGGCCGGATCGCCCCACCCGCTGCAGCAACGTGGCCAGCAGCCGAGGCGCCCCGACGTGGCAGACCAGGTCCACGTGGCCGATGTCGATGCCCAGTTCCAGCGACGCGGTGGCCACCACCACCGGGACCTCAGCGGCCTTGAGTTTCTGCTCGGCGGCCAGCCGGATCTCGCGGGAGAGGCTGCCGTGGTGCGCGGCGACCTTATCCTTACCGAGGCGTTCGCTCAACTGGTGCGCCACCCGCTCGACCTGGCGGCGGGTGTGGACGAAGACCAGGGTGGTGCGGTGCGCCTGGATCTGTCGGACGATGCGATCGTAGACCTCCGCCCACAGTTCGTGGCTGGCGATGGGGCCCAGTTCTTGATCTGGGATTTCAATGGAGAGGTGCAACGGGCGGCGGTGACCCACGTCCACGATGGCGCAGTCGGGTGTCCCGTCGGCCCGCAACCCGCCGGCGCCCACCAGCAATCGGGCGATCTCCTCGATGGGCTTCTGGGTGGCGGACAGCCCGATCCGCTGCAACGGCCGCCCGACCAGGGCATCCAGACGCTCCAGCGAGAGCGCCAGGTGGGAGCCGCGCTTGTCCCCGGCGACGGCGTGGATTTCGTCGACGATGACCGTGGCCGCGGTGCGCAGCCATTCGCGACTGCCCGCGGCGGTGAGAAGGATATAGAGCGACTCGGGGGTGGTGATGAGAATGTGCGGGGGCCGGCGCCGCATCCGATCGCGATCGCGCCCCGGCGTGTCACCGGAACGAACCGCGACGCGGATTTCGGGGAGCGCCAGCCCCGCAGCCTCCGCGCGGGCTTGAATGCCCCGCAGCGGGTCCTGCAGGTTCTTCTCGATGTCGTTGCCCAATGCCTTCAGGGGTGAGATATAGACTACCTGCGTGCGGTCCGGTAGCCCGCCGTCGAGACCCTGCTCGACCAGACGGTTGATCGACCAGAGGAACGCGGCCAGCGTCTTGCCTGATCCCGTGGGCGCGGCGATGAGGGTGTGCCGGCCGGAGGCGATCTCCCGCCAGCCGGCGCGCTGTGGCGCGGTCGCTTCGCCGAATCGGTCGGTGAACCAACCCGAGACTATTGGGTGGAACGGGGACTCCAGGGGCACGAGCCTATTATACGGGTGTTCGGTATCGTCGCTCCTCTCGGATTTTGCCCGCTCTCAGATGGCCAGTTCGGCCCGGCCCGAGCTGTCGTGACGAGGACTGTGCGCGGACCGAAGTAGAGCTCAGCCTCGTAACCGTTGTGCGATCGGCACCGCAGTTGGATATTGTCGGTCGTTGCCTCGCCGCCGGCGGCATACGGCGCCACATGATGGAACTCTAAAAAGCCCTCCTCTGTACAACGGCGGCCTTTGTGGCTCACGAAGGCACAGCGCCCCGCGTCGCGCACCCACACCGCGCGCTTCACCGCAGCGGGAATGTGCCGCGACCCAGGGACAGTACCGCGGCCTGCGCGCGGGCGCGCTGCTGCAGCGAGCCTCTGCTTCGCAAGAGTCTCTAAGAGCACCGACAGCGCCCGATCGAGGATGGCCGCCGGATCGCCGTCGGGAATCTGATGGCGCAGGAGCGCCTGGGCGCGGCGGAGTTTCTCAATGGTCTCGGCGCTCGCCGTAAATTGCACCCTATACCGCTGAGGCGCCAGCGGAGTAACCAGGACGGGTCGTGCTGGGGACGGTGTTGAGGCTGGAGAGGACAGGTCTGGCCTTGGTGCGACCGAACTCGGTCCGGACCGAGTCATCGTTACGATTCCCTCCCGCGCAGCGGAGTCGTCCTGCGAGGGCACGGCCGCGACCGCCGTCTGGCGCACAGTCGGCAGCCGACGGACGGAGGCCGAGACCGGCGGCTGAGGGCACAGCCGCGCCACGAGCTCCTGCACCTGGCGCTTGCTCTTCTGCCGGGCCATGGCTAGAAGTTCCCGGTGATTTTCGCTCGTGAGGTGCGCCCCAAGCAGACACACTGTGGTGAGGTTGAGCGAGCCCTCTTCGAGCCGCTCGAGCAGGACCGGGAACCGCCGGAGCAGCCGAGCGGCCTCGATGCGCCCGTAGGCGGCGTGCTCCGAGAGATGCAGCACCTCCGTGCAGTAGGTGAAGAGCGAGGAGCAGCCTTCGGCCAAGTACAGCCGCCGTTCCTCCAGTTCCGCGAGGTGCGCAATGAGCGCCGCGGTCGCCTGCCGCTCGTCCGCGGCCAGGGACTTCACCCGCGTGAGTAACTCGCCATTGGACAGCTGACCAACCGAGGAGAGCATGTTCGCATCCATACTCCATGTATAGCATGGGCTTTTCGCATCGCTCAGAGGGCTCGCCATGGCGCTCCCAGCGCCCGCCCCTTCGCCGCCGTCTCCCGTTCGTCAGAAATACCGAGCTCGACGATCCTGGCGAACCTCGACCCATCGACGACGGACGACTCGGACGTCAAAATCCTCATCAAAAAAGATCGTCAAGTCGCAACTTCGAGGGACTGTAAAACTTGATGGATGTCTAAGGGATCCAACTCGGTCCGGACCGAGTAGTTGTTACAATTCCAAAACCCAGTCGGCCCGGCCTCCGCACGAGGTAGGACCCGCAGGAAACCGGGGCGCCCGCACGCGAAGAACCCCGCGTATTCAACACCATCCATGGCCGACCGCGCGCCTTCCGGTTTTCTCGGCAGCCTGACTGCCCAAGAATATCGCGCCTTCCTCCGCAGGGGCCGGCGACGGCGCTTCCGCAGCGGCGCGATGCTCTTCCGAGAAGGAGAACGGTCGGACGGTGTACTGGCCGTCCTGAGCGGGAGGGTGAAGGTCTCCTATTTCACAGATGAGGGGCGCGAGATTGTGCTCGCCGTTCGCGGATCCGGCGAACTGCTGGGCGAACTCTCCACGATTGACGGAGAACCACGCTCAGCGACCGGCACGGCGTTGGGACCCGTCGAGGCACTGGCGGTGAGCGGCGAGGCATTCACCGAGTTTCTCCAGGAGTTTCCCCGCGTCAGCCTCGTGCTCTTGCGAACCATCAGCCGGCGCCTGCGGGAAGCGACGCGCCGCCGCATCGAATATGGCTCACTGGACACCACCGCCCGGGTTGCCGCCCGCCTCGTGGAGCTGGCCGATCAGTATGGAGAAGCCTTCGGGAGCAGCGTGCGCATCCTGCTGCCGCTCACCCAGGAAGAACTGGCGGGGTGGGTTGGCGCCTCCAGGGAGGCGGTGAGCAAAGCCCTTCGCGCCCTGCGCCAGCGGGGCTGGATCGAGACACACCGCCGCGGCGTCACGGTCCTCAACAGAGACGCCCTACGTCTGCACGCTACATAGGCCACGCGCGCACTACTGCATTCCATATCTCTCTTCCTCAAATAAGGAAAATTCCACAGATCCACCGTGCAGGAATGCGTCGAGACGGCCGCCCCGCGCGCGCACACTCATCTCTGCACGATCCTGGAGGAGGTGGCAGAGATGCGCACGATGCTCGCCCTGCTCGGTTTGGCCCTCGCAGTGGTCCTGGTGGCCGGAGGGACGTCCCCGCCCGCGGGAGCGGCCACCGTGACGGCCCTCTCCGGCGATGTGATCGCCAAAGTGGCCCTGGCGAGAGTCGCCACGGCCAAATACGTCACCAACCTGGAGCTGGCCAAGGCAGACGGCTACCAGATTATCACCCCGATGATCCCCAACATGGGGTATCACTTCCTCAATCCCAAGATCGAGGGCTTCGACATGGCGAAGCCGCCCATTCTCGTCTATATCCGCAAGGGCGACGGCTGGCAGCTCGTAGCCGTGGAGTGGGTCTTCCCCAAGAAGCCGGCGACGGCGCCGCTGCGGGGAGCCCGCTACGGGTCGTTCGGAGCCGCCTGTCATTACGCCGACGGCTCCTTCGTCATGGCCGACGCGGAGGCGCAGTGCGCCAAGAGCAACCCCAAGTCGGGAGCGGCTTTCGGCTTCTGGCACCCGCCGCTCGTGACCCTGCACCTCTGGATCTGGTACCCCAACCCCGACGGCGTCTTCGGGGAGTTCAACCCTTACCTCAGCCCGTTCAACAATGACTGAGGAGAGGCCGCTCGGAGGGCCCGGCGACGGGCCCTCCCGCCCGCCGCGGCGACTCCTGCCGGGGATCTTCCTCCTGCTGGCGCTCCTCCTCCTTGTGGCGAGCCGCACGCAGCGCGGTGGGATCCCCGCAGGCGTCGCCGCCTCTGACCACGAGCACATGCACGCCGCCTCACAGGATTTTGTGACCGTGCGGGTCGAGATGACGGAGTTCGCGTTCCGGCCCGCCACGCTGCGGCTCCCCCGCGCCTGGCCGGTGAAGGTGGTGCTGGTCAACCGGGGACAGCTGGCCCACCAGTTCGAGACCGCGGCCCTCCGGGCGTTGGCGGTCACGGTCTGGAACGAGACGCTGCACGTGGAGAGCGCCGGCGTGCACCACGTACGGCTGCAGCCGGGCGCAACGGCCACCCTGCAGTTCCACCCGCTCACGGCAGGGCGATTCGCGCTGGCCTGCACCATCGAAGGGCACCGGGAGGCGGGGATGAAGGGCGTCGTGGAGGTGCGGTGAAACAGCCCAGGGCGGGGCCTTCACCCGCCCGCTGTGCTGCGACGGCGGCTGCAATGCTACCGGGGAGGTAGACCATGAAGGTTGTCGCCGCGATGCTGATCGCCGCCGGCCTGCTGGCGCCGGCCGCGTGGGCCGCGGGAGCGATCCCGGGGAACGCCCGATTGATCGTCCCGGGACAGCGCATCGGCATGGCACGGCTCGGGATGACCGAAGACGAGCTCAACCAGATGAACGACCTGCAACTCTGTCAGGTCTCGGCCGGGTACGACGCCTCCGGGCGGGCCGTGCGCCTCGAGACGAACTGGGGCGGCCGTGCCGTGTGACCGGACACATCCAGGTAGGTGTCGGTGCGGGGCCGGTGCTGCGGGCTTTCGACGTGCCCGAGGAGGTCGTTGAGGATGCCCGGTACGACGAGATCGTGGCGTACTGGCTGACCTACCGCAGCTGGGGGATCGCGTTCCGTGTCCTGCTCTCTCCACACGGCGCTTCCCGGTGAGGATCACGGGTGGTGGGTTCGCGCGGAGGAGATCGGCCGGGAGGCCGAGCGGTTCCTGCGCGGCGTTTGGGACCGCGGCGAGTGGAAGGCCGTGGCAGCGGAGCGCATCCTGGCCACGGTCCTCTTCACCGACATCGTCGGCTCAACCGCCAGGCTGGCCGAGCTCGGGGATCACCGGTGGCAGGAGATCATCCAGCAGCACCACGCGCTCGTGCGGCGGCAGCTGCTCCGGTTCTCCGGTCGCGAAGTCGAGACCAGCGGCGACGGCTTCTTCGCCAGTTTCGACGGGCCGGCGCGCGCGATCCGCTGCGCACAGACCATCACGGAGGCCGTCCACGACCTCGGGCTGGAGGTCCGGGCGGGACTGCACACGGGTGAGTGCGAGCTCGTCGACCGGAGGGTCGGCGGTATCGCCGTGCACATCGGCGCCCGGGTGGCGGCCCTCGCCGGACCCGGCGAAGTGCTGGTGTCCAGCACCGTGAAGGACCTGGTGGCCGGATCGGGGCTCAAGTTCGAGGACCGCGGCCAGTACGAGTTGAAGGGCGTCCCAGGCCAGTGGCGCCTTTATGCAGTCGCGCCCAACTGAAAGGCGACTCCGGCGGCTCGATCTGGAGGTGGAGCGACTCGGTCCGGACCGGGATTATATACTTGACACAAGTTCATTTCCCTGATACCTTGTTCTTGTGAGACTTCTGTTTGCCATCATCATCGTGTTCATGAGCCACGCGGTCAGCCTCTTCGACCACCCGCTTCGGAAACAGTTTCCTGATCGCGTCCTTGTCCGGCAATTGGGTAGGCTTCGGTCTGTGGGGCATTAGGGGACCCTCCATGCCGCACACTAGAGATATGAACCTCGTAAGTCTGGTCGATCACTTCCATTCGGAAGAGAGGTGCCGCGCTTACCTCGAAACCCTCCGCTGGCCGAAGGGCAAGACGGTCTGCCCCCGCTGTGGGACCACAAGTATCTCCCGCATCGAAGACCGCCAGCAGTATGACTGCAATTCATGCCGCTATCAGTTCTCCGTCACCGCAGGGACCATCTTCCACGATTCCCATTTGCCCCTGTGGAAGTGGTTTCTCGCCACCTACACAATGATTGAATCCAAGAAGGGCGTGTCGGCCAACCAGATCAAGCGGATGCTCAAGGTGTCCTACAAGACCGCATGGTATCTCTGCCACCGCATCCGCGCCGCGATGAAGGAAGCCAACCCCGAGCCCCTGACAGGCACCGTCGAGGCTGACGAAACCCTCGTTGGCGGGAAGCGACTCCGCAGGGTGAGCAATTACCGGGACAACAAAGCGATGGTCCTGGGGGTCATCCAGCGTGACGGGAAAGTGCGGCTGGAAATGGCCGATGTGAAGCAGAAAGACCTCACTCGGGCTATGGCCCATGAGTTCCTGCGCCGACACACTCGGCCAGAACTGGCACGACTCATTACGGATGAGCATTGGGCCTATCAGGGATTCGCCGATGCCGATACCAAGCACGAAACGGTTCACCACGGTAGTAAGGAATGGGCGCGTGGCGATGTTTACACGAACACCGTGGAGAATGTTTGGAGTCTGCTTCAGCGGTCCATCATTGGTTCCTATCACAAACTGAGCTTCAAGCACCTCGACGCTTACCTCGATGAACTGGAATGGCGGTTCAACAACCGACGGAACCCTTATTTGTTCCGGGAAACGCTTCGCAGATTGTTAGAAACCAAAAGCCTGCCCTACAAAGCATTGGTCAACGCCTGAAACAACAACATGCTGCCCTTATCCACACTGATGCGAAATTCTCGTTCGACTGAAGGTACATCAACCGCCTCGGCCCGCAGTATTGTTGTGTATTCTCCTAGTGGAATGAGGTTGGGTCTGTCCGGCCTGATAACAGCATAGCCTAGTTCGATTTCTTGCTCAGTCAAGGCATCAAACAGACTAGTCGTCGCCTTTTGAACGACATCAAAGAAGCGCGTAGATCGCGCATTTAGTACAACACCGTCTCTGGACCGCTCCCCTGTCGCGTCTTGCATCTCTCGAATCTCAATTGGTGCAAACGGTATTACCTGTGGCTCCAGCCTCCTTATCAGAACACGGAGGCCGTTGATTGTCGCTCCACCCAGGTTTTCAACGCCAACACGGAAGAGCCGACGCGCTCCCCGTCCCGTTCCTGAACCGAATGATGTTTCTTGATAAAACGGGTGGGTGTCTTCCTCAAAGATGATGGCAAACTTAGGCCGCAAGAGCTCCTCCAAATCAACGGCGCGCCTCTGAAGGTCGGCATTAGTTGCTCGGGAGTCTGCAAGTTCGTCGGTTAGAATCCTACTTGGCGCTTTATAGAAGTTCCAAACGAAAATCACCACTGGCGCGAGGAAGGCACCGCAGACCAGAGACACCAGAACCGCTACGGTTTCCTGTGCGCCAGTAGCCGGGTCCCAAATCAGTGTCAGGACATAGTAGACAAGCACGGCGTTGATCAACGCCGTAATCACGCTTGGCCCGACCTCGAAGCGGGTATCTGCGTGCGCTCGTTTCCACCGAGCTTGGAATCCTGCCGCCATGCCCCAATCCTACCACACCCCGTTGTGTCAAGTATATAATCCCGGTCCGGACCGAGTCGCCATTACACTTCCAGGCCTACGGCGTGCCATGATGCGCTGAAATGCCGGCCGGCCGGCGCCTGCTCCCGCCGACCGGCTGACAATCGTATCATCTTCAGGCAACTGGACTTATGGCCGCCGGGTTGCCACCGCCGTTGTGACCTTCATGGGCTTGATCAGCGCCAGATACACCGGGCACCGCTCCAGCCACGCCTGCATCACCCCGCTGACCTCTCGCTCGGGTTGCGGCGAAGACACCACGATGTCCAGCGCGATGCCGTCCAGGTCCGGTGGCGCACCGTCGAGGCCCAGCAGGCCCCGAAAGTCCGCCTCGCCCCGGACGGTCGCGCGCACGTCCGTGATCTCGACGTTGAGCAGCGGGCCCAGCGTGTCGCGGATGAAGACGACGGCGCACCCGGCGAGCGCGCCGAGCAGGAACGCGGCGGGACTGGGCGCCTGGTTGGAGCCGCCCAGTGCAGACGGAAGATCCGTGCGCCAGGAGAAGGACCCCGCCTCGATGACCGCCTGACTGCCCTCGGCCCGAGCGGTGATAGTGGGGCGGACCTGCGCCTTCTCAGGCTGCTCCTTCCAGAGCTTCAGGCTCTCGAGGATCGTCTCTGTCTTCAGGCTACTCCCCTTCCTGCCATCGTCAACCGCTGGAATAGTCTTTCACAGACGACGGCTTCGGCTGCACGGCGCAGAGTGCGACCCGACCCAGAACGCTGCTCACAGCGACGGCGGCAGGAAGACGGCGAACTGGTAGAGTTGGCACCGGTTGGGCCCCGGGGTCCCGTCGGCCTTGGCCACGGGCGGGTACGCGGCGGGGACGCTGGCGTCGGTGCAACCGCCCCGGAGCGTCCGCAGCATGTTGTCCCGCAGCGCCGGGATCACCGGACCGTGGTCGTGCAGCACGACGTGGATCTCGGCCGTCATCGGGTCCTTCAGCGACCTCCCAAACCATCCTCCGCGGAAGGGTCCGGCCGGAAGCTGCGCCTGAAACGTCGCCGTACCACTTGCATCAGCGATCTCCCCGGTGGCGTAGCCGACATCCGATTCCACCGTATCGGTCCGCTGGAGCACGTCCGCAGGCCCGCAGGGCGAGCCCGCGCAGGCCTTGGGCTTATTGATGAACACCCACCAGACCGTGTGGACGTTCCCCGGGACGAGATCGACGGTAAAGAGGTGGAGGCTTGCGGCGGATCGACTGACGACGAGGCGCGCCGAAGCCCCGGCAACCGGCCTCACGGGACCACGCGCGGCGTGCGTCATGACCTCGGCGGTCCTCATCTGAACGGTTTGGGCAGGCGCCGGGGGCACCTGCGCGCCCAGCACGAGCGCGAGAGCGATCGCCGCGCACACTGAGGCCACCACGGCTCTCGTCAGGCGGTCTCCCGATTTCATCTTCACCCCTCCCTTCAGGTTGTTTGAAGCTCTCTCTTGACGCATGTCTGCGTGTGCGACCTCGGCACGGCTCCGACGGAGGCCGGTGAGCGCCGGGAACCGTTTGCCACCACGCGCAGGGCCCGTCTGTGTTGATCAAGACTCTAGGGATCGGCCCGGGACCGGGCATCGGTGGAAAGGCCTATAAGGGTACCTATTCTGAGAAGCGGGCCCGAAGGGGGGCTGGAGGGAGGAGGAAACCGGTTAGGCTCTGGGAGAGGTTTGGGCCGGGGCGTTTTCCCGGCTGACGGCCACCCAGGCGGCGATTTGGGCCCTGGAGTGGAAGCCCAGCTTGGTCAGGATGTGCTCGACGTGGGCGTCCACGGTGCGCTCACTGACGACCAGCGTCCTGGCGATCTCTCGGTTGGAGAGCCCTTCCATGACGAGCTGGGCCACCTCGCGCTCGCGAGGGCTGAGCGGATTGTCGGTCCTCCCCTCCCGCTTGCCCGCGCGCGCCTCGACGGCGGGGAGGACGAGCCGCCCTGCCGCGTAGTCGATCAACAGCGGGAGGGGCATGCGTCGGCCCTCCCCCCAGGCCACGCCGAAGGCGTCGCGTCCCATAGCCCGCAGGAGAGCGACGGATGAGCGTCCCCACAGTGTCTGATCGACAACGGAATAGGCCGCGGCCCCGACTGGAAACCCTGCGGCTTCCAGCACGGCCTCCCCGGCGCCGAGGAGCCGGGCTGCGCGAACGAAGTCTTCCTCCTCCACAGCCATGACGCCGAGACGCTGGAGGATGGTCAAGATGACCAGCCCATCTTCAAGTTCATGTGCAAGCTGCAGACTCTCGAGCAGACCAGCCTTCGCCCGCGGGCGGTCCTTGTCTCTCAGGGCGAAGGAAACGCTCCTGAGGGCGCGCGCCAGAGTCGGCCGGTCACCCAGGCTCCGGGCCAGCGCAAGGCTCTCCTCCTCCCACTGAAGCGCCCGCTCGGGGTCGGGCTCGAACACCCCTCGGGCGTGGAGGAGGGGAGCCCGGAGATGCGGAGGGACTTCTTCCATCGCCTTCAAGACAGCCTCGATCCACTTGTAGCCCTCGCCGGCGTTGCCCCGGAGGGCCCAGAACATACAAATCGCACTGGCCATCCGCAGTTGGGCGTCCGCATTGTCGCGCTCGGCGGCCCAATCAAGAACGGCTCTGAGGTTGTCGTACTCCTGCGCCAGTTGATTGAGCCAGGTCGATGCCTGCTCAGAGCGGAAGCGCTGCTTCGCCTGCTCGGCCCAACCGAGAAAGTGCTCCAGGTGGCGGTCGCGGATCGCGTCAGCCTCGGAAGAAGCAAGGAGCCGATCCCATGCATACTCACGGATGGTCTGCAGCATCGAGAAACGCGGCTCACCGGCGGCGGCGATCTCCTGCTGGAGCAGGCTCTTATTAGTGAGGGCAGAGATGATCTCCAAGGCGCCTGTCGCCAGGTCCCAGGTGGCAACGGCCTGAGCGCTTTCGGCCGTGAAGCCCCCCGAGAAGACGGCCAGCCGTCTGAACGCCACCTGCTCGTCCGGTGGAAGCAGTTCATCGCTCCACGCGATCGCGGCCCGAATCGTGCGGTGGCGTTCGGGGAGATCTCGCGGGCCCACAGATGTCTGCGGGAGGGAGAGCCTGCGGGCCAGGTGCGAGAGCAGCGCCTGAGGCGGAAGAACCCTGACCAGCGCCGCCGCCAGCTCGATGGCCAGCGGGAGACCGTCTAATCGCGCACAGATGTCGGCGACCGCCGGGCCGGTCTCCGCGGTCAGTTTGAACGTAGGCTGGATGGCCCGGGCCCGGGCGACGAACAGGGCCACCGCAGGGGACTTCAACAACACAGTCGGGCTGGATGAGGCCTTGGGGCTGGGGAGTTCGAGGGGATGGACCGGGAATTCATGCTCGGCCCTCAGCCGCAGCGCTTCCCGGCTCGTAATCATCACCTTGAGCTGAGGGCATCCGTCGAGCAGCGCCCCGACATGGTGCGCCGCGGCCATGAGCTGCTCGAAATTGTCAAGCAGCAGGAGCACCAGTTTGCCCTGGAGCACCTTGGCCACTCGTTCAATTGGCGAGAGCCCGCGCCCGGCAAATCTCTGCCCGACCAGCCGCTGGATCAGTTCGTGCTCGAAGAGCTCCGCGTCAGAAATGGCGGCGAGGCTCAGCAGGATGGCCCCCGAGCGGAACTCGCCGTCAAGAATCCCCGCGGACTCCAGGGCGAGCCGGGTCTTTCCCACCCCGGGAGGCCCGGTCAGCGTCAGCAGACGGACGTCGGGACGGCGCAGCAGACGGAGGATGGACTCGACTTCTCGGGCGCGGCCGATCAGCGGGGTGGGCGCGGGGAGGTGCGCCGGCCAGGGGCGGCCTGCTCCGCCCGGACGCGGCCGCCGGCGGGCCCCGGTTGGCACTCGAGACCGGGCATCGACATCAACGGCCCTGGACTGTGATCCCATGAGGCCCCCCCGACCAGGCGATCTCAGGTCACATCTGATTTCCTGGCGTCTTCGAAAACTCCTGGAGGTGCTCAGCCCGTCGGGGCACCTGGCAGGACGACGTCAAGGAAGGCATGGGCGCGGACATCCACGAGGCCTCGGTCGGTCATCCCGGCCTCGGGCACGGTCGGCAGAGAGACAAAGGACAGGGTCATGAACGGCGCGGGGAGCGGGCACCCGAGTTCCCTCGTGGCGTGGTGTAAGTCGGCGAGGGCGGCCTCGACCTCTGACGCGGGGCGCAGGCTCATCAGCCCGGCCAGCGGCAGGGGCAGCCGCGCCAGCACTTCCCCGCCCGCCACGACGGCGAAGCCTCCCGCCATCTCCTCCGCGGCCCGTACCGCCGCCGCCATGTCAGCGTCGCCGGCGCCCACCACCAGCAGGTTGTGATGGTCGTGCGCCACCGAAGAAACGAGGGACCCGCGGCGCAGGCCGAAGCCGCGGACGAAGCCCACAGCGACGTTTCCATTTTTGCCGTGGCGCTCCACGACCGCCAACTTGAGCACGTCCTGGGCAGGGTCCGCCTGGATTGCGCCGTCGCGGACCGGAAGCACCGCCTCGGCCAACCGGCTGGTGATCTGGTCGGGGATGACCTCGATCACCCGAACGCGGGCCCGGCTTCCGGGAGCAGGGATCGCTAAGTCCGTGGGACTCCTCCCGGATGAGACGCGCACCGTCTGCAGCAACCACCCGGGATAATCGGGAGCGGGCGGATCGACGACGAGCCGGCCTTCCTGCGCGGCCAGGCTGCCGCCCACGAAGACCGCCTCGGCCCGGATGGGCGTCAAGGACGAGGTGATCACGACGTCGGCCATCCGCCCGGGAGCGAGCAGCCCGATCCGGTCGTCGAGCCGGAAGTGCCGCGCCGCATTGATGGTCGCCATCTGCACCGCGCGCACCGGATCGAGGCCCAGGGCGATCGCCTTGTTCACGCAGTAGTCGATGGCGCCTTCCCGGCGCAGATCCCTGGCGTACTTGTCGTCGGTGCAAAACATCAGGCGATCGGTGGGCAGTCCCTCGCGGACAATTCCTGAGACAAGCGCCTCCAGATTCCGTTCCGTGCTGCCCTCGCGGATGAGCACGGCAAGGCCGACGCGTAGCCGCTCCCGCAGCTCCTCAAACGTGACGCACTCGTGGTCGTCCGCCAGCCCCGCCGATGCGTAGGCCTCCAGGTCGGCGCCGCTGAGGCCGGCAGCGTGTCCGTTGGCGATCCGCCCCGCCTCCCAGGCAGCCACGACCTTGGCGAGGTGCTCGTCGCTCAGCCCGAGCACCTTAGACGGATCGAGTTCGCCCAGGCTGATGGCGGCGGGGTGATCGAGCAGGCGGCGCACCTCCTCCAGCCCGAGCGCCCCTCCGGCCGTCTCCAAACCCGGCGCGGTGGGGACACGCGAGGAAACCTCCAGGAAGAGCCGGTAGGGAAGGCGGGAGACCGAGGCCAGCAGCGCCGCCACGCCGGCTTCCCCGGCGACGTTCGCGATCTCCATGGGGTCGGCGAAGAGCGCCGTCGTCCCGGTGGGCACCAGCACCTCGGACAGGGTCTCGGGGGTCAGGAGACTCGATTCGATGTGGACGTGGGCGTCGATGAACCCCGGAAGCGCGAAGCGCCCGCCGGCGTCGAACCTGTCCGCGGCATCCCGGCCCCGGGCGTGAAGTGACACGATCCGCCCTTCTTTGATGCCGATGTCCGCCGTGAAGATCTCGCCGCTCTGGACGGCCACCAGCCGGCAGTCGCCGACGATCAGGTCGAGCGGCTCCCCACCTGACGCCGCGCGGATCCGGCGCTTTAACGCCTCGACGTCAGATAGAGGGGTCCTGTACGTCATGGAGGTGTCAGCGGTCAGGATCCACGGCCCATCAGCGAAGCCAGGGTGGCGTGAATGGCCCTCACATGCGGCGCCAGTCGCGCTCGGGGACGTCCCAGTCCGTGCGGCCCGGCAATTTGATCGAGATGTGGCACATCGGGCCGTCCGCGGTCGCGCCGTGCCAGTGCCAGAACCCGCGAGGAACGATGGCGAAACCGCCCGCATCAACAAACAGGCGCTCCGTCTCCGTGACAACGACGCATCGGCCGGTGACCACCTGCAGGACTTGCGTGGATTCATGCGTGTGCGGGCGGGTCCGGGCGCCCGTCTCGAAGAAGACCGCGATCAGTTCCGATTCCTCGCCGTCCCGGTCGGGCTGGTACAGCGGTTGCATCTGCACGATGCCCTGGAAGTACTCAGGGTGCTCCGCCGGGCGCGCCTGCGCGCGGTCAACCGATATGAGCTTCATCTCCGTTCGGCTCCTGCCTGGCTGATTGTAGCCCGTGCGATCGAGACAGGCATCTGACGAAACCGTGATCTCGTAGCTCGGCGTCGAAGGATGCCTGTCTCGACCCCTACAGCTCCACGTCCGCTCGGACGACGCCGCCGCGCGGGTGGCGGGCGATGAGACGAACCACGCCGCCGCTCGGCGCCCGGACGACCCACTCCAGCTTCAGCCGATCGTCGGTCGCATCGCCGGAGCGCGGGAACCTGAAGGGGAATGCCGGTTTGTAGGCCCGCCCTTCCAGCTGCCCCACCTCCTCCCGCGGCTTCCCGGTTTCCAGCGTCGCGCCTTCGGGCAGTTCAATTTCGCACACGACCCCGCGCACCACTTTGTTCTCCAACGCCTTCTTCGTCACATACGTGGGCAGCCAGCCGCTGTTCTGCAGCACGAGCCGGATGCGGTAGGCGTCCTCGCCGAGCGGGGTCCGGGCGACCTCGTGGAGTTCCAACCGGGGCGAGATGAGCAGGTGCCAGACCAGCCACTCTGGGAACGGCGCAATCTCGCGTTCCAGAAAGGCGGGAGGCGGATTTCGAAAGGCGTAGAGCTGATTCCAGCCGCCCAGTTCGACACGGCCCAGTTGCGGGTGGTCGAAGGGGTACCAGTTCACGTATCCTTCGCCCTCCAGAACCTCGTCGCTCCAGCGGAGCATCTGCAGCTCTTCGTCGAAGGGATGCTCGCGGTACCAGTCGATGTACTTGTAGTCGCGGAGGCCGGCCTGACGCTGCGGGCTCCACAGCTCCACCGTCCAGCCGAAGATCCCCAGATGGTCGTAGAGCCAGTCGTCGAAGACCCCGGTGATGACCTCCTTGGGATGATAGCGAAAGTCGTGATAGACGGCGATGTGCGGGTACCCCGTCACCGCCGTGCCCCGCTCGCCGATCTTCTGATAGGTCCAGAGGTCCTCCGCGGGAAAGGCCTCGTCGCTGCGGTCGCTGTACGGACGGAGCAGTACGCCGCTGTACGTGTGGAAGGCCACGCCCGCGGTGATGTTGGGGTGGGAGGCGATGAACGCCACGACCGCTTGCACCTCCGGTTCGGAGGTCGGGTAGGGCCCCGCCCCGCCTTGCTGTCCTTCCTGGCGCCAGTTCATCGGGAAGTTGCGGTTGAGGTCGAGCCGCTCCTTCGCCTGCTGGATGGAGATGGTCACCCCGTCGAAGTCCATGACGTGCCCTTCGGGGAGGAGCCGGTAGTATTGCCCTCCGCTCTCGGCGGGGTCGCGGCGCACCAGGAGGCGCGGCTCGTCCGGTGAGATCTTCCAGGCGCCGTGGGGATCGGGAACGCGCATCGTCAGCAGCCTTCCGTCCTTGTCCATGTCCTCGGGGACGAGGCCGCCGATCGCTTCTTCATCGTGCGGATAGGGGCGGGTACTGGAGCGGATCAGTTTGGGGACGTCGGCCAGCGCCCACTCCGCGCCGTCGGGGCTGATCCGGGGGCAGAGGTAAAAGACGCGGGTCTTGAGGCATCGGGTGATGTCGGCGTCGGCGCCGTACCGCTTGACCAGGGTATCGAGCAGGTAGAGGACCGCGCTGGAGGTCGAGACCTCGGTGGCGTGGATGTTGCCGTCCACCCACAGCGCGGGCTTCTCCCGGTCGTCGCCGGTCGCAGCGGTCGTCACCGTGACCAGCCAAATGTCGCGTCCTTCGTAGCTCCGCCCGAGGCTGTCCAACCGGACGAGGTGTGGAAACTCCAGGGCGAACCCTTTGAGGATCTGCGTCAGGTCCTCGTAGCGATAGTAGGTGTCGAATCGGATCTCAGGCACCCTCTACGCCCCAGCCTCCTCCTCGTAGCGGTCCTTTAATGACTGCACCACGGTCGGGTCGGCCAGTGTCGTCGTATCGCCGAGCACCCGGCCCTCCGCGATGTCGCGCAGCAGGCGGCGCATGATCTTGCCGCTGCGCGTTTTGGGCAGTTCGGCCGTGAAGAGGATTTGCTCCGGTCGGGCCAGCGCCCCGATCTTCTTGGTGACGTGTCCCTTCAGCGTGTCGATCATCTGCGGCCCGGCCTGTTGCCCTTCCTTCAATGTGACGAAGGCGGCGATGGCCTGGCCTTTCACGTCGTGGGTGACGCCGATCACCGCCGCCTCAGCGACGGCGGCGTGGTCCACCAGCGCCGATTCGACCTCGTACGTGCCGATGCGGTGGCCGGCGACGTTGATGACGTCGTCGACCCGGCCGAGGAGCCAGAAGTACCCGTCCTCGTCGCGCTTGGCGCCGTCCCCGGTGAAGTAGACCCCGGGGAAGCGGTCCCAGTACTGCTGCTGATACCGCCCGGGGTCGCCGTAGATGCCCCGCAGCATGGCCGGCCACGGCCGCGTCAGCACCAGGTAGCCGCCCTCGTTCGCGCCCACCGGCGCGCCGCGCTCGTTTACCACCTCGGCGCCTACGCCGGGGAAGGGACGGGTCGCCGAGCCCGGCTTCAGCGTCGTGACCCCGGGCAGCGGCGTGATCAGAATCATCCCCGTCTCCGTCTGCCACCAGGTATCCACAATCGGGCAGCGTCCTCCGCCGATGTGGGTGTGATACCAGATCCAGGCCTCCGGGTTGATCGGCTCCCCGACCGTCCCCAGCAGCCGCAGCGACGAGAGATCCCGCCGCGCCGGGAAGTCGGGCCCCCACTTCATGAACGTGCGGATGGCGGTGGGCGCGGTGTAGAGGATGGTCACCTTGAGTTTCTGGACGATCGCCCAGAAGCGGTCCCGCTCGGGAAAGTCGGGGGTGCCCTCATACATCACCGAGGTGGCGCCGTTGGCGAGGGGTCCGTAGACGATGTAGGAGTGCCCCGTCACCCAGCCGATGTCGGCGGTGCACCAGTACACGTCCTCCTCTTTCAGATCGAAGATCCATCTGTGGGTGAGCGCGGTCCCGACCATGTAGCCGCCGGTGGTATGCACGATGCCCTTCGGTGTCCCGGTGGTCCCGCTGGTATAGAGGATGTAGAGCAGATCCTCGCTGTCCATCTCCTCCGGGTCGCAGCGGTCGGAGACCCCCGCCATCACCTCGTGCCACCAAAGGTCACGGCCCGGCTGCATCATCGCCGCCCCCGCGCCGCTCGACCCGCCGGCGTCCTCTCCGACGCGGCGCACGACGACGGCGTGCTGGATGGACGGTGTGCCGGCCAGCGCGTCGTCGGCGCTGCGCTTGAGCGGAACCACGTTGCCGCGCCGCCAGCCCCCGTCGGCGGTCACAAGCACCTTGGCCTGGGCGTCGTTGATGCGGTCACGCAGCGACTCCGCGCTGAAGCCCCCAAAGATGACGGTGTGGGGCGCCCCGATGCGCGCGCAGGCCAGCATCGCGATGGGTAGTTCGGGGATCATCGGCAGATAGAGGGCCACGCGGTCGCCGCGGCCGACCCCCAGGGACCGCAGAACGTTGGCGAACCGGCAGACCTCGCGGTGCAGGTCCTCGTACGTCAGCGTCCGCGCGTCGCCCGGTTCTCCTTCCCAGACCAGGGCGGGTTTGGTCCGGCGCGGTCCCGCCAGGTGGCGGTCGAGGCAGTTGACGGAGAGGTTCGTGCGGCCCCCGACGAACCACTTCGCGTAGGGCAGGCTCCACTCGAGCACACGGTCCCAGCGTCGGAACCAGAGGAACTCTCCCGCCGCGCGTGCCCAGAAGGCTTCGGGATCGCGTTCCGCCTCCGCGTAGACCGCCTCGTCGCGCACCCAGGCGGCGTCGCGGAGAGGCGCCGGCGGCGGAAAGCGCCGGCCTTCCAGCAGCAGAGCCTCGATGGCGCGGTCGGTCATGTTCGCCTCCCCGATGCGGCCGGTGTGCGCGGGACGTTTGACCTGATTCGCCGCCAGTGGAGCGCTTCCCCTCGGGCGGGCAGGGATGGCTGCGCGGGTCCGCGTAACAAGTCAGCAGAATGATCCCCGCGCCCTTTGCGTACCACGCGCCGACGACCGTCGCCGACGCGCTGCGCCTGCTCGGGACCTATGGCCCCGCGGCCAGGCTGCTGGCGGGAGGCCACAGCCTGCTGCCGCTGATGAAACTGCGTTTGGCCGCCCCCGCGCACCTGATCGACCTGGGCCGCATCCCCGACCTGCGCGAGATCCGCCGCGAGGGGAGTGCAGTACACATCGGGGCGATGGCCACGCATTGGATGATCGAGTCGTCCGACCTCCTGAAGACGCAGATCCCGTTGCTGCCGGAGACCGCGGCCCAGATCGGCGACCTCCAGGTGCGCAACGTTGGGACCATCGGGGGCAGCCTGGCGCACGCCGATCCGGCCGCCGATTACCCAGCGGCGGTGCTGGCGCTGGAAGCGACGCTGACGGCAGAGGGGCCGGGCGGGCGGCGCAGCATCCCCGCGTCGGAGTTCTTCACCGGACTGTACGCCACCGCCCTCGGGCCGGATGAAATCCTGCTGGAGGTGGCCGTCGCGCCTCAGGGCGCGGCCAGCGGGGCGGCGTACGTGAAATTCCCCCATCCGGCCTCCGGATTTGCGGTCGTCGGTATCGCCGCCGTCATCCAGTTAGATGGCCAGAGAGGCGTGCAGCGGGTTCGCGTCGGGGTCAACGGGGTGGCGCCCGTCCCCTACCGGGCAGCGGGAGTGGAGGAGCGTCTGGCGGGGCGTGCCGCCGATACCGCTGCGCTGGCGGACGCCGCCGCCGCGGCGGCTGATAAGGTCGACGTCAACGCGGACGTCTTCGCTTCGGCCGAGTACCGGGCGCATTTGGCCCGCGTCTTGACGAGGCGAGCCCTGGGAGCGGCCCTGGAGCGGGCGGGCAGGAGCGAGGCCGCAGGTTAGACGGGGGAAACGGGGGTCGCGGCCCGCCGCCGGGCGGCGGAGCGGAAGCGGCGGCGCGGCGCGGCGAGCAGCGGCGCCGGGGTAATGTGTAATCCCATCCGGTAAATCACGTAGGGAGGCAGGTCCACGGTCTCGCTGTGGACGACGGTGGCCTCGTGGACCACAGGACTGGTCCAGGCCGCCAGCCGCAGCGGCACGCCCTCAGGCAGCGGAGTGGGGAAGAGCACCAGCGCGCCCTTCTGGCTGACGTCCTGCGTGACGCCCCAGACCTCACGCCCGTTCAACTGCACACGGATGGGCAGCAGCCAGCGCCAGCGCGAGACGCGGCGCCGGTCGAGGCGCCAGTCCACCGCGCCGATCGGCCGGCCGACCTCCTCCATGAACTTGCGCTGAGCGTAGAGGATGACAAAGGTGGCCAGGAAGTCGCGCACCTCCGGGTGGATGCCCCGCAGGTTGAGCCCCACGTGGGTGCCGTTGGCCGTCTCCCGCTGGAACGCCACCTCCCCTTCCATGCCGATGCGGTCGTCGAACCAGAGGAACTGGATCCAGACGCGGGTCGCCTCCAGCGGCGCCTTGGGCACGACGAGCCCCGCGCCCTCCTCGTGGACGTCCACCAGCACGCCCACGCCCACGTCCCCTTCGTCGCTGGCGTAGCGGACGGGGATGGCCACCGGCACGCGGTACAGGGCGCGGCGTTCCACTTTCCTCATCGTGAACCAGATGGCCCAGATGGCCAGCCAGACGTTCATCGTCGCCCAGAGCATGGTGAAGACGTAGGCGGGTGCGTTGAGCTCGATGCCCCCGGCGAAGCGCATCGTCCCCATGTAGACGCCCACGTCGTTGACCAGGAAGACGCTCCAGACCGGAATGAGCACCCGCCAGGGGGGCGCGGCGGTGTCGGTGTCAAAGGCGGGACGGACCCGCCGCACCAGCAGTTCGACCGTGCTCTTGATGTACGTGTAGAACCGGACCATCGCGTAATGCACGTCGTAGAGCGCCATCCCATAGCCGCGGCCGGCCGCCGTGGAGGCCGCCAGCATCAGTCCGTAGTAGAGGGCGAAGCGGATCAGGAACGCGCCCGTCTCGGCGGCCACCGGCAGGATGCCGGAAATGAGGAAGACGGCGGGGGTGACGTAGAAGATCGCCTTCTGAAATCCATCGAAGTACGCGGACATCGACGCCAGGTAGACGAGCCGCTGCGCCGCCGTCAGCCCGCGCAGGCGGAGCGGGTTGCTGTAGCGCAGTACCTGCATCGCGCCCTGCCCCCAGCGCAGCCGCTGCGCATGGTAGGGACCGGCGGTGGCCGGCGCCAGCCCGTAGGCCAGAATCTCGTTGTGATAGACAGAGCCCCAGCCCCGCGCGTGCAGGCGGATGGAGGTGTGCAGATCCTCCGCCTGCGTCTCGCGGGCGAAGCCGCCGGTATCCTCCAGGGCCTTCCGCCGCAGGACCGCGCACGATCCTGAGAACACGGCCGCGTTCACCCGGTCCCGGCCGGGCTGGACGACGCGGAAGAAGAGCATCTGATCGTGCCACGTCTTGCGCGCCTCGACGTCGAAGCGGTGCTGGTAGGAGTCGACGTTGTAGAAGTCGTGCGCCGTCTGCACGAACGACACGCGGGGATCCTTGAAGTACCCTAGCGTGCGGTCGAGGAACTCGGGCAAGGGCACGTGGTCGGCGTCGAAGATGGCGATGAACTCGCCGGCGCTCCTCTCCAGCGCCTCGTTCAGCGCGTCCGCCTTGCTCTGCCCCATGCCGGGCGCCGGCGCGTAGCGGATGCCCAGTTCGCCGGCCAGCCGCGCGATCTCCGGCCGGGCTCCCTGGTCGAGCACGGTCGTCTGATGAGGGTACCGGATCGCCCGGGCTCCCAGCACCGCGCGGCGCACTAGCCAGACCGGCTCGTCCCCAGTCGTAATGAACAGGTCGACGGTCAGGCCGGGCGGAGCGGGCGGAGCCGCCCGATCGGTCAGGCGCCATGCCGTGAAGAAGAACATCGCGGCGGCGAGGAATCCGTAGGCTTCGGCCGCCCAGACCGGAATCGCCAGCCACAGCGCCTCTTGGTTCAGCGTGGCCACCAGGCGCCAGACCAGGTAATAGGCGCCGGTGGCCAGGGCCGCGACCGAGAGGGTGCGGATGATCCATTCGCGCACGGAGACAGAGGAGGGGCCGATGCGGTCCATCACCCCCTACCTGCCCAAGGAGGAGAGGTTTTAGGCGGGTTCTTCGCGCCGCCGGTAGGCGAAGAGCGAGTAGTCCAGGTTCTGGGCTTCTACCCCGAGCTGGCGGAGCATCGCCATCGCCTGGGCCCGGTGGTGCACCTCGTGAAAACACATCTGCGTGGCGATGTCTCCCGGCGTGGTGTTGATGATGATCGTCTTGCCCGGCTGAGAGACACGGTACTCGATGGGGGCCTCCCAGTCGGTCATCCCGGCCAGCGTCCGCCGCGTCTGCGGCGCCTGCGCGGCCCAAGCCGCTTCCACCTCGGCGAAGCTGGGCTGGCGCTTCACGCTGATGGGCCACTGCTCCGCGGGCGGGATGGTCTCCCCGACCATCCGCGTGGCATACAGCCACTCCGCCCTTGCCATCTCCACCATCGTCGCCTGGAGCGTGTGGTGGGCGAAGGGAAATTCCTGCGTGTACTGCTCCTGGCTGAGCGGCCGGACCCAGTCGAAAAGTTTCGCGCGGGCCTGGGTCAGGTAGTCATAGGTACGCAGGAAGTTCATCGCAGCCTCCTCACTTCCGCAGGACGTGTCGCAGCGCGGGTTCGAGCTCAGGATAGCGGAAGGCAAAGCCCGACTCCAGCAGGACCGCAGGATGCATCCGCTGCCCTCTCAGGAGTTCCGCCCCCAGCTCACCCATCACCAGCCGGAGGGCCATCGCCGGCGCCGCGAAGAGCGCCGGACGGCGCAGCACGCGGGCCAGCGTGCTCGTGAACTCACGGTTGGTCACGCCCTGCGGCGCCACGACGTTCACCGGCCCTGCCGCCCCCTCGGCCCCGAGGAGGTGCTCAACCGCCGCCACCCAGTCGTCGATCGAGATCCACGGCAGGTACTGGCGGCCGCTGCCCAGCCGTCCGCCCAAGCCCAAGCGGAAGAGTGGGAGTTGCGGCCCGAGGAACCCCCCTCGGGAGGTTTGGACGTTGCCGCTGCGCAGATGCACCACGCGGATCCCGGCTCCGCGTGCCGGTTCGGTCGCCGCCTCCCAATCCCGACAGACCCGCGCCAGAAAGGTGTCCCCCGCGGCGCTCTCTTCGGTCAGCACCTCGTCCTTCCGGTCGCCGTAGTATCCAGAGGCCGAAGCGGAAAGGAGGACACGCGGCCGCACCGACAGTTTCGCCAGCGCCTCGCAGAGCAAGCGCGTGCCCTTCACGCGGCTGCCGTAGATGCGCGCCTTCTTGGCCTGGCTCCACCGCAACGCCGGGATCGGTTCTCCCGCCAGGTGGACCACGGCGTCAGCGCCCTCCAGCGCACGCGCATCGATCGTCCCCGCCACCGGATCCCAGCGGAACTGCTCCGGGCCCACCGGTCGCTCCCGCATCAGGCGGCGGGTGCGATGCCCCGCCGCGGCCAGGCGCGGCATCAGCGCTGACGCCAGCAGACCGTGCGACCCAGTGAGGACGATAGTTGAGTCGGCCATACCCAGTTACGTTGCGGGAACCAACCCGCGGCGGGCAAGGGCGGCTCGCGTCATCGGGCGGAAGTCGGCCGCGTTGGCGCAGGTCCGGCGGTAGGGTTTTTCGGCAAAGACGTTCCGGGCGCGGTGGAAATCCCCCATTGCCTCCTCCCAGACGACCTCGCCGGCCAGCCATCGGTGCAACGCATCGGCCAGCAGCACGGCGTGGGCCGACCCCTGCTCGATCCCCCGTCCCGACCAGGGATCCATGATCAGGCCGGCGTCTCCCACCAGCGCCCACCCCGGACCGTATGGGACCCGCACGTAGCACGGGATGTCTCCTGCGCCGAAGAGTGTGCCCACCCACTCCGCCTGCCGCAGCCGCGGAACCAGGGTCGGCCGGGCGGCGAGCCGTTCGACGAAGAGCCGGCGCCCGTCGCGCTTCCATCCGGGAAACTCGGCGATGGGGACGGACACGGCTACCAGCGCCAGCCCGGCATCGCAGGGGAAGACGTAGACCAACTCGTTGCCCCGGTAGTGAAACTCGGCCGCGGGGGGCTCCTGCGGAGTCAGGCCGGCGAAGTAGCCATAATACATCGCCCGCCGCACCGGCTCGGCGCGCTCAGTCGCAGGGGCCAGATGGCGCGCCATGAACGAGTGGGCGCCGTCCGCGCCCACCACGACGCGAGCGCTCACCTCCACATCGGCGCCTTGATGGGTCAGGGTGACCCCGACCACACGCCCGTCCTCGCGCAGGAGGGAGCGCACCATGGCGCCTTCCCACAGGGTCACCGTAGGTGCTCCTCGGACGCGGCGCACCAGGAGATCGTCGAGGACCAGGCGGCGGATGCATAGGACGTAGGCCCCCTCTCCCCCTTCCGCCGGTTCGGTGAAGACGTGCCCGTCGACGTCGTTGAAGTAGTTCACCAGGTGCGGGGCGCCGACCGCCTGCACCTCGTCGTAGACGCCGGCCCGCCGGAACGCGTCCAGGGCCGGCGAGCGGAAGAAGTGCGTCGAGAGGGTATCGCTGGGGAAGGTCGCGCGGTCCGCCACGAGCACCCGCCACCCGCGTTCGCCTAGCAGGGTTGCGGTAACGGCCCCGGCGATGCGCGCCCCGACGATGATCACGTCGTAGTCGGGCATGTCATCAGGTGGCCTCCGACTTTGACAGGCCGGGCGCGGATTCCTGGGACCCATCTCGCCTGAAAGGGTCTGCCGGGTCGCCGACGAAGGCTCCAGCGCACGGAGATTGCCGACGGATGCCCGAATTCTCCCCCGCCTGCAAGGTCTGCGGCACTCCCCTCTCGGGGGTCCGCGCCATCCCACCGCGCGTCCTGCGCGGCGTCCGCCGCAACCCGAAGAACCCGAATATCTGCAACATCTGTAGCCTGAAGATGATCAAGGGAGAGGTCGCCGACATCACCGTCCTGTTTGCCGACGTCCGCGGGTTCACGGACTTGACCACCTCACTGGGACCGATGCGCACGAAAGAGATGCTGGACGAGTACTTTCAGCAGGTCAGCGAGATCCTCTACGGCAGGGACGCCATCGTGGATCACTTCGTCGGCGACGCCGTGATGGCGTTCTTCAATCAGCCCATCAAGCACGAGGACCACATGGCTCGGGCGGTCGACGGGGCCCGCGACATTCTGCATAGCGTCACGCACCTCAATACCCGCTGGGGGCTGCCCGAGCCGGTCGGGGTGGGCATCGCGATCAGCACCGGCTTCGCAGCCGTGGGCACGGTCGGATCCACGGACCCCAAGGACTACACCGCCATCGGGGACGTCGTAAACGTCGCGGCGCGCCTGCAGGGACACGCCTCCCCCGGTGAGATCCTGGTGACGGACGAGGTCTATCGCCAGGTCGCAGCGGGCTTTCCCGGCGCGCCTCAGCGCGTTCTGGAATTGAAAGGCGTGAAGATCCCCGTCACGGCCTACAGCCTGCATTGAGCCCCCGGAGTGTCCTCGCCGGGGCGTTCGGCGCAGGTGTCGCGTTCGGGCTGGCCTCGGCCGAAGCAGCCGCCGTCACTGCCAAGTCGGCCGAATACGAGATGGGGGGCATCCCTATCATCCTGTCGGCCCTGGGATTCATGCCCTTGGCGGCCGGGCTGACCGCGGGGTTGGCCGCCCCACGCAGGCCCTATCCCGCCGCCCTGATCGCCTGGGCGCTCCTCCTGCTCACGAGCATCGTCCTCTCCACGATGCCCGAACTCCGCCTGGGCGCGGAGACGTATCTCTTCCCTATCGCGATCAACATCTTCTTCGTCTTGTGGGGCGCTCTCCTTGCCGATCCCTCGCCCCGGCGCCTGCGTGTCTTTCGCGACGGCACTCTGCCGCTGGCGGGGCTGATGTCCTTCCTGGCCGCCATTCCCATCGCCGACGTGTATTTCCCCGGGAAGACGGCCTGGCTGCCCCTGGCCGCGCTCGTCGCCTTCTTCCTCTGGCTGGGCGTGCGCAACCAGCGGATGGGCAGGTGAAATCCTCAGGCGGACAGAAGCGATAAGCCATTCACCACCCGTCGTTGCCGAGATGCCCAGTGGAGGGGGGAAATGCATGATGCGCAGGAGTTGGCTCAGGACTGTGATCGTGCTGCTCGTGATGGCGCTGCTGCCGGCCGTGGTGGGGGGCGCGCCCAGCCGCACACCGTCCAACGTCCTGGTGATCGGGACGAGCATTCAGGACATCGTCAGCCTCGACCCGGCGCAGGCCTTCGAGTTCAGGTCGACCTGGGTCGTGGAGCACGTCTACGACACGCTGGTGGAGTTCAGCCGCGATTTCAACCGCGCCCTGCCTGCCCTGGCGACGTCCTGGACGGCGTCGGCGGACCTGAAGACGTACACCTTCGCCCTACGCTCGGGCGCGCGCTTCCACAGCGGGAACCCGGTGAACGCGCAGGCCGTAGAATTCTCGCTGCGCCGGGTGATGCGCCTGAAGCTCTCTCCGGCCTTCATCATCACCGACTTCGTCAAGGCCGAAACAGATATCGTCGCGGTGGGGGCCGACCAGGTGCGCGTCACCTTCAACCAGGCGATGCCGGAGATCCTCATGGCCTCTGTGCTGGACAACCCAGTTTCCTCCGTGGTCGACCCCGCCCTGGTGCGCCGCAACGTCGCGGCAGGGGACCCCGAGGCCAACAAGTGGCTGACCGAGAACGACGCCGGGTCCGGGCCCTACATCCTGCGGCGCTGGACCCGCAACGCAGTTGTCGAACTGGTCGCATTTGACAACCACTACCGCGGCCGGCCGAGCATGGGCCGCATCTTCATGCAGGACCTTATCGAGCCCGCCGCCCAGTTGCTGGCGCTGCAGCGGGGGGACATCGACGTGGCCATGAGCCTGCTTCCGGGCCAGTACAAGCAGCTGGCGAACACGCCGGGCTTCGTGGTCAAGCAGACGCCCACGTTCTCCATCCGCTATCTGGCGATGAACGTCGGCTACGAGCCTTTCTCCAGCCGCCAGGTGCGCAACGCCGTCAAGTACGCCGTCGACTACGAGGCGATCAAGCGGATCTACGATGACACCATCGACGTCGGCCAGACCATCGTGCCGGCGCGGATGTTCGGTCATCTGGCCGACCGGCCCTACACGCGCAACCTGGAGCGGGCGCGCGCACTGATGCGCGAGGCGGGCAGGGAGGCCGGGTTCCGGGCCACGCTGGCGGTCAGCACCGAAGTGCCGCTGCCCGACATCGCCGCCAAGATCAAGGAAGACCTGGCCGCGATCAACATTACGGTAGACGTCCAGGTCCTCCGCGCCGCCGACGTCCTCGGGCAATACCGCGGCCGCACGCACCACATGGTGATCGCCCGCTGGGGCGCCGACTATCCCGACCCGGATAACCTGGCTAAGGCCTTCGCCGACTTTGACAGCCGCGTCCTGGCCTTCCGCAACCAGTGGGACCACCCCATCAAGCGGGTGGTGCAGCAGGCCGTGCAAGAGGCCGACCGGGCGAAGCGGGAGGCCTTGTACAAGGAAATCCAGAAGGTCGTCCTGGAGGAAGGGCCCTACGTCATCTTCGCCTATCCGCTGCGGCTGATCGCAATGCGCAGCAACGTCAAGGGCGTCGACCCGTCGCCGCTGGCAGAGACCTTTGACCTGACCGGCGCGTCCAAGGAGTAATCCCCCGAGGGGGGGGGG
>JBOGSD010000086.1:0-6966 GCA_050695215.1 bacterium | reverse complement strand
TCGTGCCGGTGCGCCGTGCGCAGGACCTCCTCGCGGGAGACGTCCTGCTGGTGATCGTTCTTCATGTGATCCTGCGCCCTGCGGACCAGCTCTTCCTCGTTGTCGGCCTCGACCGGATGGCCCATGGCGCACGCCCACCGCATCTTCATGCCGCACCCCCTCTGTGGGTTGTCCTCTCCGGAGGGTTTTCTCCCCATGAGCACATTCCTCTAGGGTGGTCCTGAGATTTCGGGACCTCAGGCGGTGCGGGAAGGGACTAGGGCCCTTGCCAGTGCATCCGACCCGCCCGTATCCTGTGGCAGTTGGGCGGTGAAGGAGGGGGGGAAGTCCGATGAGAGGAGAGTTTCGGCGGGGGAGCAGGCTGGCCGGGATCACGGCGGGTGCGACCGCGGCGTTCCTGCTGGTCGCCCTGGCGGCGCCGGTCGCTCAAGGCCAGGCCATCATGTCGGTACACGCCTGTCGGCGGCTCGACGTTCGGCAGGTCCCCCAGGGAACGCAGGTGACCTATTTGCAGTGCGGCACACAGTTCACGGCTGCCGACCCATACATCGCCGTGGTCGCGCATCTGCGGCAAATCCGGTCACGTACCGTGGTTGTCGTCGAGCTGCTCGACCCAGATCAGGCCGTGGTGTGGACGCGCCGGGGAGCGATCGAGCCGCCCGAGGGGTCGGACATCTACTACAGCGACCTGTGGCTGTATGGATTGCTGCCTCTGAGCATCGACCCCGTACGGCTGGTCGCCGAGAACCCGGCATTTGCCTTCGGTCTGATCCGTCCCAGCGGCAGGCCGGTGCGGGATCGGGTGGGAGAATGGACGCTGCGCGCCGTATTGAACAACGGCTCCGCCATGGCGCTGAAGTTCACGCTGCAGGCGGCACCGGGCGCCCCGGCCGCCAGTCCGACGCCCGCGTCCAGCCCGACCCCGGAGCCTAGTCCGTCGCCGTGACGACGTTCCGTCGCAGCAGGTCGAGGGCGCGCATGTTGGCCACCGCGTCAGAGGCCGGGTAGCGGGGAGACGCTCCAGTCTGCGCGCACTCGGCGAAGTGGTCGACCATGCGGGTGTACTGGTTGGTCCCGGGGACCTCGATCCGTTCCTCCTGGTCGCCGTGGCGCAGGACAAGGACAGCAGGGTTCTCCTCCGGCTGGAAGGGGCGGGGAAGGGTGATCGTTCCCTCCGTCCCCACGACTTCGCAGAACTGGCGGTCGGCGGCACGCAGCCCGCAGTCGATCAGCGCGGCCGCGTCGTGCGGGAAGGCAAGGAGGCCGGCCAGGCGCACGTCCACGCCGCGCTCGAAGACTGCCGCCGCGCTCCCCGAGGTCGGCTCGCCCAGGAGGAGGCGGCTGATGTTGACGCCGTAGCACCCGACATCCAGCAGCCCGCCTCCGCCCAGTTCCCTCGACAGTCTGATGTCCTCCCCCGAGCGCACGGGGAAGCTGAACGCGGCGCGCACTAGCCAGGGGCGCCCGATGGTCCCTTCCTTGACGAGCGCTTCCAGGCGTTCGATCTGGGGGTGGAAACGATACATGAAGGCTTCCTGGAGGAGGACCCCCGCGTGAGCGGCGGCGCCGGCCATCGCTTCCGCCTCCCCGGCGTCCACGCCGAGCGGCTTCTCGCACAGGACGTGCTTCCCCGCCGCCACCGCGCGGAGGGTCCACTCCTTGTGTAGGCTGTTGGGCAGCGAGAGGTAGACCGCGTCCACCTCGGCGTCGCCCAAGACCGCCTCATAGCCGCCGTAGGCGCGGGGGATGCCCAGGCGGGCGGCTGCCTCATCGGCTTTGTGCTTGGCGCGGCTGGCGATGGCCGTGACGGCGCCGCGCTCCGACCGCTGGATCGCGGGGATGACGCGGCGCAGCCCGATCCTGGCCGTGCTGAGAATGCCCCAGCGCAGGCGCGTCATGGCATCAGTAGTATGCGCAAGGGCTGCGGCGCTGTCGACTCGGCCGGTGTTCGGCAGGGGGCGGCGCGAGGCGGGCCGAACGCCATGAAGGAGCGCCTGGAGGTGGAGCGATGCCGAAGGTGATGGTGCTGGCGGGGACGACGGACGGGCTCTTCGTGGCCGAGAGCGACGGAAAGCGGCGACAGTGGCGGCGGCGCGGGCCCTACTTGCGGGGGGCATCCGTCAGTCACTTCGCCTGGGACGCGAAGGCCAAGACGATCTACGCTGCGACCTTCGACGACGGCGTCCACGCCAGCAAGACGATGGGCCGAACGTGGTCATCCCTGAATAAGGGACTGGCGGTGCGCAAGGTCTGGACCGTGGCGGTGCATCCCAAAGATTCGGACCAGTTGTGGGCGGGGACGCACTTCAGCTACCTGTTCCACAGCACGGACCGCGGGCGGACCTGGGGTGTCGTGGGCGGCTACCTCAATGCGCCGGGCAAGGAAGGCCGCTACGGCGACTGGTCAATGGGCACGGGAGGCAACGCCATCCACGGCCTGCACATCGACCCCCAGGATCCCCGGCGCATGTACGTGGTGTCCAGCACCGATCACGGCGCCGTCCGCACAGATGATGGCGGCGAGTCCTGGGCCTTCATCCGCAAGGGCGTGATCGAGTCCTGCCCGTTGGCCGCCATCTCCGAACTGGGCAAGCCGCCCAAAAGTCCCCAGGAGGCGCAGACACATCTCGATCAGGTGCACGCCTGCACCCACCGGCTGGGGCTCGTCCCGGGTCAGCCCAACATCCTTTACCGCCAGCAGCACTGCGGCGTCTACCGCAGCGATGATCACGGGGAGACCTGGCAGGATATCTCCGCCGGCCTCCCCGAGCGGCACGGCTTTCCGCTGGCGGTGCACCCGCGTGATGCGCAGACGGCGTTTATCGTGCCCGCCTATCAGGGGACGAAGTGCACGAAGCACAATTCCTGTATCGTTGGGCAGCTGGAGGTCTACCGCACGCGCGCCGGCGGCCGCTCCTGGGAGGCGCTGCGCCAGGGGTTGCCCGGCGAGGTCCACACCGTTGTCCTGCGCCACGGCATGGACGCCGACCGGCTGCGCCCCGCGGGCGTCTATGTCGGGACCAGTACCGGGGAACTCTACGCCAGCGCCAACGAAGGAGACGAGTGGCGGATGATCGCCTCGAAACTGCCGCGCATCCAGGGAGTGGTGGCCGTCGTCGCCTGAGGGCGGCGGTGCGCGGAGCAGGGTGGGCGGATCCCGGCCTCGGAGGATCTATCCGGTCAGCGCCAGGCCCAGCAGGTGGAAGCCGACGAGTCCCAGGTAGACGACCGCCGTCACGCGGACGAGCCGCAGCATTCGCGCGGGGCGCGGCCCCGCCGGGATAACGAGGGTGAGCCCGGACCCCAACAGGGCCAGAAAGAGCACTTTCAAGACCAGGGGCCAGGGCGTCAGGAGGATGGGCGCCAGGATCCGATTGAGTTCGCCGATCCCGCGATCCGCCGCCACATAGGTGAACAGCAGGTCCAGGGCGTTGGCGATCCAGAGCGCCCAGTACCAGCGCCACATGTGATGGAGGCTGCTGCGCGGCGACATCGTCTTGTTTGGGACGGTGTAGTATTACCCCGTGGCGGCCCTCCTTCCCTTCCTTGAAGTCAGACGGAAGCCTCTGACGATCGCCATGCTGTCGGAGTCGTACGTCCCGCGCGTCAGCGGGGTCGTGACCTCTTTGACCTCCTACGCGCGGGCCCTGCGCGCCGAGGGCCACCGAGTGGTCATCGCCGCGCCGGCGTATCGGGGGCACCACGACGACGATCCCGACGTGCTGCGGCTGCCGTCGGTGCGCACGCCGGCGCAGCCGGATTTCCCGCTGGCGTTCCCGCTGCGTCCCCGCTTGCTCGGGGACCCGCGGATCCAGGCGGCGGACGTGGTGCACGCCCACACCCCCTTCATCATGGGGCGCCTGGCCCTCAGCGTGGCACGCCGGCTGGGACGGCCGCTGGTCTTCACGCATCACACGCTCTATCACGAATACGTCCATTACGTCCCCTGGCTCTCCCCCCGGCTCACCCGCCGCGCCGTCCTGCGCTGGGTGCGACATTTCGCCAACCGCTGCGATCTCGTCATCGCACCCTCGGGAGTGATTCAGGGGATGCTCCGCGAACAGGGGGTGACGGCGCGCATCGAGGTCCTGCCGACGGGGAGCATCGATCCGGCCCAAAGCGCCCGACTCGACGGACGCGGCGTGCGCCCCCGCTACGGGATTCCTCCCGGCGTGCCGCTCCTGGTCACGGTCAGCCGCCTGGCCCCCGAGAAGAGCGTGGACCTGGTGCTGCGGGCGTTTCAGCAGGTGACGGAGCCCCCGGGGGCGTATCTGCTGGTTGTCGGCGGCGGGCCCAGCGCCGCCAGCCTGGAAGCGCTTGCCCGCGAGCTGGGGATCGCCGAGCGCATCCGTTTTGCCGGAGCCCTCCCGCACGAGGGCGCTCTCGAGACGATGGCGGGGGCCGATCTGTTTGTCTTCGCCAGCCAGACCGAGACGCAGGGCGTGGTTCTCGTCGAGGCCATGGCGACCGGCCTGCCGGTCGTCGCGGTCGGTGCGGCGGGGGCGGCCGAGGTGGTGCGGGACGGGGAGAGCGGTCTGCTCGTCGGTCCCGACGCTGCCGCGCTGGCGACCGCCGTGAGCAGGCTGCTGGGCGATGGGCCGCGCCGCGCCGCGTTCGGGCGGCGGGCCCGGGAGATCGCCGCCGACTATGCGATTTCGATGCTGGGCCGGCGGCTCGTGACGCTGTACGAGTCACTGCTGACTGAGCAGGCAGCCATACTGCCCCATCGCACCTGAGTCGCACCCGGGGCTCCCGCGGGCCCTTTGGCCGCAGGGGAGTTGAGGAGGCCACGCCGATGTACCTGAAGCGCCTCGAACTCTCTGGTTTCAAGACGTTCGCCGACCGCACCGACCTGGAATTCGTTCCCGGCATCACCGCCATCGTCGGGCCCAACGGGAGCGGGAAGAGCAACCTCAGCGACGCGATCCGCTGGGCGCTCGGCGAGCAGCGCAGCCACACCCTGCGGGGCACCAAAACCGAGGACTTCATCTTCGCTGGCAGCGCGAAGCGCCGGGCGCACGGTCTGGGGCAGGTCGGTCTGGTCCTGGACAACACCGATGGGACGCTGCCGCTGGAGTATTCAGACATCGGTGTGCTGCGCCGGGCCACGCGCGGCGGGGACGGCGAGTTCTTCCTCAACGGTCTCCCCTGTCGGCTGCGCGACATCCAGCTGCTGTTCCTGGGCACGGGGCTGGGGGGGCGTTCCTATGCGCTGATCGGCCAGGGTGAGGTAGAGGCGGTGCTCAACGCCTCTCCGCAGGAACGGAGGCTCCTGCTGGAAGAGGCGGCCGGACTGGCCCGCTACAAGCGCCGCCGCCATGAGAGCCTGCGCAAACTGGAGCACGCCGACGCGCACCTGCAGCGGATCCGGGATCTCTTGACCGAACTGCAGGGGTGGCACGCGCATCTGGCCGAACAGGCCGAGGCCGCCCGGCAGCACCGGGACTACCTCCAGGAGATCGGGAGCCTCGAGCACGCGCTGCTCGCCGATGAGGCGCGGCGGCTCCGTGGAGCCGCGCAGCGCTCGGCCGCGCAGACCGAACTCGCCCGCGCGCGTCTGGGGGAGCTCGCTGAGGCGGCGGAGGAGGCGCGCCGTGAGGCGGAGAGCCTGGCGCGGCGCCGCGAGGATCTTACGCGCGGGTGGGAGGCGCACCAGCGCCGGCTGCTGGACGTAGTCCGGGAGCAGGCCGCGGCGGCCGCGGCGGCGGAGCGGGGGCAGGGACGGCTGGCCGTCCACCATCATGAGGAAGCCCGCCTGGCCGCCGAGGCGGACGCGCTGCGGGACGACCTGGACCGCCTCAGCGCCGACCTTACGGACGTCGTGGCCGAGCGGCAGGGCGCCGAGGGCGAGGCCGCGGCGCTGCAGGACGAGTTGGGTGAGATTCTGGCCATCTTGGAAACGGACGGGCACCGCCGAGCGCGGGAGGGCCACTTCTCTGAAGGACCCACTGGGGAGACGCACCCAAGCAGGCGGGTCCGGGCGCTGGGAGAGGCTCTGGACCGGGCCGCCGCAGCGTTAGGCGCCGCCGTCGAGCGTCTGCGCATGCTCGAGGGCCAGCGCGCCGCCCTCGACGCCGAGCAGCGCACCGCGGAGGGTCGGCGCCACCGGCTGGAGTCGCGGCTGCAGGCGCTCAAGGAGTCGACGGCTCAGTTTGCCGGCTATGAAGAGGGGGCGCGCAGCCTCCTGCTCGCGCAGCGGGGGTCGCCTGATCTCCATCGGGGGATTCTGGGGGCCCTCGTGGATCAGATCGACGTCGAACCGGCCTACCGGCCGGCGGTGGAAGCGGCATTGGGCCGGAGGCTCTTCTGTCTGCTCACGCGCGGAGTAGGCGACGTGCGCGAGGCGCTCGCCGCGGTGCGGTCGAACGGCCGCGGCCCCGTCTCTTTTCTCCCCCTCGACCGGCTGGCCGCCCACCACCAGAGCAGCGCGGTGCCGGAGGGCGACGGCCTCCTCGGCCTCGCGGCGGCCTTTGTCTCCGCACATGGAGAGGCCAGCCGCGCGGTGGAGGCGCTCCTGCGAGATGTGATCATCGTGGCTGATCTGGACCGGGGACTGGCGCTCATCGCGTCGGGCCACCGCGGCCGCGCGGTGACGCTGGCGGGCGAATTACTCTCTCCCGACGGCGTGGTCACGGTGCGCGGGGCGCGGAACGGGGAGAGGTCACCGCTCTCCCGTCGCGGCGACATCGACGCGGCCCAGCGCGATCTGACGGAAGTGAAAGGCACCCTCGAAGGTTTCCGCGATCGTACCCAGGTCCTGCAGCGCGAGATCCAAGGCGCGGAGGAGGAGACGCGCCGGGCGCAGCAGGCCCATCAGGCCACCTTGGACCGGCTGCGGGGTCAAGTCGATGCGGCCCGTCTCCGGCTGGCCGGACTGGAGGCCACCCGCCGGGGGCTCGCCGCGCGCCAGGGCGACTTCGACGGGCGCCGCGCGGCCATCGCCGCACGGCGCGAGCAGATCCTGGC
>JBOGSD010000085.1:0-16889 GCA_050695215.1 bacterium | reverse complement strand
CGCTGCGCGCGTTCCCCAATCTCAACGCCACCTTCATGGGCGAGACGGTGCGGCGCCACGACGAGATCCACATGGGCTTCGCCGTGGCCCTGCCGGAAGGGTTGATCGTCCCCGTGATCCGCGACTGTGACCGCAAGGCCATCACCGACATCGCGCGCGAGGCCAAGGATCTGGGCGAGCGGGCGCGATCGGGCAAACTGCACCCCAACGAACTCCAGGGCGGCACCTTCACCGTCAGCAATCTGGGGATGTTCGAGGTGGAGAGTTTCGCCGCCATCATCAACCCGCCCCAGGCGGCCATCCTGGCCGTAGGCAGCGCGCGACCTCAGCCGGTCGCGGACGGGGAGGCGGTGCGCGTGGCCCGCGTCATGAAGGCGACCATCTCGGCGGACCACCGCGTCACCGACGGCGCCGAAGCGGCCCGCTACCTCGGGGAGCTCAGGCGCCTCCTGCAGGATCCCACCCTGCTCTAACGCCTTTCAGGACAGCGACGTCTTGAGGATCTCCTCGGCCTTTGGGAGGATGGCGTTCCAGTCCGCCCCCGGATCGCGGGTCACCGTGATGAAGTCGTTGAGGACGAAGACCTGCACCACCCCCGGGATCTGCAGGAGCTGCTGAGCGTACGGGGCCTCCGCCGCCTCCGCCTCTGCCTCCGAGCGAAAGGTGCGGCTGCGTCCCTCCGTGAGCTTGCGGTTCAGCACGAACTTCAGGGCGTTGACGTTGGGCGTGGGCTGGACGTCGACGCTGACCTCGTCCATGAGCGCCTCCTCAGTGCACGAGCTGGTCGGTCCGCCCGCCCGGCACCTCGCAGTACCAGGCGGCCAGGCGCGAAAAGGAGATGATCGGCGCGAGCATGCCCCGGATGCCGCCCCCGATGCGTTCGGGCGAGATCAACCCGCTCCCGGTCATCAGTGACCAGCGCAGCTCGATCGCCGCTCCCAATTGCAGGGCCAGCTCGGTCGTCATCAAGTCGGCGTCGGCCAGGGGGAGGAAGATCTCCCAGCGTCGCGCCGGGCGCGCCATCTCGAATGTGTTCAGCATCGCCTTGCCGATGCCCGTCGCCGCGCCGGCGGCGTTGCTGAACAGGCCGAGCATCTGGCCGAGCCGCTCCGTGTCGCGCGCCGTCCGGTCGGGTTCCCGCGTGCTCTGGTCCAGCAGCACAACGGAGGTGAGGATGCGGGCCAGCCGCCAGCCGATGCGGATGGGATCGAGGGCGCGCGGGGGCTGGGGGAGCATGAAGCCGTTCGTGGCCGCGAGCGCGAAGCCCAGGTTGCGCGCCTGCATGATGGCCTCGCGCGCCTCCTCGATGATCGTGGGCCGGGCTTCGGCGATGCGCTCCTCCGCTGCGCGCACGAACGTCCCACGGACGGCCGGGGCATTGTCCACCAGGAGCGTGCCGCCGCGCAGGATCTCATAGATCACGGGCAGGATGTGGGTGTTCAAGGCGAAGGGCATCAGAATGCCGGGATGGCCGCCGAGGGGGCTCTGCTCGGTGAGCCGTTCCATGTAGGCGGCGATGGCCTCTTCCGCCGTGCCCTCAGGGAAGAGCACCGCGATCTCAATGTCCGTGTCCGGCCAGGAGCGGTCGACGGCGTAGCTGCCGTAGAGGTAGACGGCGGCCACCTCCGCCTCTCCGCTGAAGAAGCGCCGCAGCGCCTCGATCGCCTCCACGCGTTCATGATACTACGGGTCCTCGGCTGGGGCGTCCGGCCGCGGTCGCCTGCAAACCGGTAGGCGCAATGGGGTGCCTCAGTGCCGAGGATAATGGGGCGTGCGGCGTGAGGAAAGCAGCGCCGGCGCCGCGCTGCTGAAGTTAGGCCGGGTAGCTCCCGAAGGAGTACCTCCTCCCATCTTCGCGCCCGCTTCCGCCGGCACCCGTACCGTAGCAGCGCTCCGATAGACGGTCAATCCGGAAAGTGCGTTCGCAATCTGTGGACGATGTGGACAGCGGGGACGAGCGCCTATAGCAGCCGATCCACGGCCAGCGCGGAAAAGAGAAGAGCCAGGTACATGATCGAGTAGCCGAAGAGACGGACCGCTCCGCGCGATGCCTCGCGGCCGACGGCGAACGCCAGGTGCAAGAAGACCGCCCCCAGGACCACGGCGGCGATCAGGTAGAGGGTCCCAGCGCCACCAAGGGGCACCAGCAGCAGGGAGACGGCGACGAGGGCCAGCGAGTAGCGCACGATCTGGCGGCGGGTCTCCGCCTCGCCCGCCACCACCGGCAGCATAGGGATGCCGGCAGCCTCGTAGTCGGCCCGACGATACAGGGCGAGCGCCCAAAAGTGCGGCGGGGTCCAGAGGAAGACGATCGCGAAGAGCAGCAGCGCCGGGACGGCCACCTCTCCCGTCACCGCCGCCCACCCCACCAGCGGCGGGACCGCGCCCGCCGCGCCGCCGATGACGATGTTCTGAGGAGTCACCCGCTTCAGCCAGATTGTATAGATGAAGACATAGAAGAGGATCCCGGCGACGGCGAGGGCCGCCGAGAGCCAGTTCACGAGCGGCCCCAGGACCGCCACGGACAGAGCGCCTAGCGCCAGCCCGAATCCCAGCGCCCGGGGCGGCGGGATCCGCCCGGCCGGGACGGGGCGCCGCCGCGTGCGCGCCATGACCGAGTCCACGTCCCGGTCCCAGTACATGTTGATGGCGTTGGCCGCGCCTGCCGCCAACGCGCCCCCCAGCATGGTGTAGACCAGCAGCGCGGGCGGAACGCCTCCGCCGGCGGCGACGACCATCGTCGTGGCCGTCGTCGCCAGGAGCAGGAGGATGATCCGCGGCTTCGTCAGGGCGAGGTAATCCCTCAGCGCCTCCCGCCGGCCGGGGGTTGCAGGCGCCGGTTCGAGCCGGCCGGACGACGCCGTTTGGGGGTGCGTACGCGCGGCTCCCACCAGCGCGACCAGGGTTCCCAGGAGCGACGTCGCCGTCATGAGGTGCAGCACGGTAATCGCGTCGGCCACCTGCGTATAGACGTTGAGCGCACCGAGCCCGATCTGGATGACGACCAGGGCGGCCGCGGCGGCGGCGAGGCGGCGCACCCGTGGGGGGCTCTTCCGCGCCCGCCAGGCGAGTGTCCCCACGACCGCCGCGACGATCACTGCCCCTACCCGGTGCAGGTAGTGGATCAACACGAGGCCGCCCTCCGAGGGAAGGAGGCTGCCGCGGCAGAGGGGCAGATCCGGGCAGGCCAGCGCCGCGCCGCTGCCGCTGACGTAGCCTCCGAGCGCGATCTGGGCGAACACGACGGCCACGGCCACCGGCCCCAACACGTGGATACCGGCAGCCGAAGCGCCCGTTGCTGAGGCGAAGGCGCCGCTCCCTTCCTCCCGTTGGACGATTGCCCTGTGCAGAATCAGGAGCGTCGTCAAGAAGGCCATCGCCGCGCCCAGATGCGCCGCCACGAGCTCCGCCGACAACGCCGTGCGCACGGTGAGAGCACCGAGGGCAACCTGAACACCCAGCAGCAGCAGCGCCCCCAGCGTGGTGCGCCGGATCGCCGCGTCGCGCCGGTGATCTCGCCAGACGCGCGCCCCGACGACCAGCATCAAGACGCCCACGAGAGAGGCGACGACCCGGTGGCTGTATTCGATCAAGACGAGTCTCTCCAGCGGCGGGACGAGGCGGCCGTGGCAGAGCGGCCAGTCGGGGCAGGCCAGCCCGGCCCCGGTCGCCCGCACGACGCCGCCGAGGGCGATCACAAGAAGCGTGAGACCGATGGTGAGGAGCGTAAGACGCCGCAGTCTGGACATCGCCGTTTGGGTTCGCCGGTAGATTCGACGCGCCCGGGGAGTCGCGCCTGCTGATCGATCGCAGCGGGACGCCGGCTGCAGGTCGAACCGGCACGGGGATGGAGTTTGCGCCGTCCGGACGGGTAGGTACACTAAGGGATGGTTCCGGCGCCGGGTGGCCGCCGGCTGCGGAGGTGAACGACGGTGGAACTCGGCATGGTCGGTCTCGGCCGGATGGGGTTGAACATGACGCGCCGCCTGGTGCGCGGCGGGCATCGCGTCGTCGCGTGGAACCGCAGCCCCGGACCGGTCCAGGAGGCGGAGCGAGATGGAGCGGTCGGGGTTCATTCGCTCACCGATCTTGTCGAGCGGCTCACTCCGCCGCGCGCGGTCTGGTTGATGCTGCCCGCCGGGAAGGTCACGACGCAGTTCATCGACGACGTGACGCCGCTCCTGGCACGAGGCGACATCATCGTGGACGGGGGGAACGCCAACTTCCGCGACTCCCAACGGCGCGCCGCCGATCTCACCGCCCGCGGGTTTCACTTTCTGGACGCGGGCGTGAGCGGCGGGATCTGGGGGCTGCAGATTGGGTTCTGCTTGATGCTCGGCGGCGAGGAGCCGGTCTACCGGCGTCTCGAGCCGCTGCTGCGCACCCTCGCGCCGGAGAACGGCTACCTGCTGGCGGGGCCGCACGGCGCGGGGCACTTCGTCAAGATGGTGCACAACGCCATCGAGTACGGCATGATGCAGGCCATCGGCGAAGGGTTTGAACTCATGTCGGCGTCAGAGTTCTCCCTCGACCTGCCGGCGATCGCCGCGTTGTGGAACCAGGGCAGCGTGGTGCGGTCGTGGTTGATGGAGCTGGCCCAGCGCGCCCTCGCCGCCGACCCGGGACTCACGTCGATCCGAGGCTACGTGGAAGACTCGGGCGAAGGACGCTGGGCGGTGCAGGAGTCGATCGAGCGCGGCGTGCCGATGCCGGTGATCACGCTGGCGCTGCAGACGCGCTTCCGCTCCCGGCAGGAGGAGTCGTTCTCCGCCCGCATGCTCGCGGCGCTGCGCCAGCAGTTCGGCGGCCACGCGGTGCGAGAGGGCTAGATGGAAACGCTGCTCAGCGAGCGGCTGCGCGAAGGACTCCGGCTGCGCCGGCAGCCCTCCCCCCTCGCAGTGGTCATCTTCGGCGGCACCGGCGACCTGGCCAGGCGGCGGCTCATCCCCGACCTCTACAACCTGTCCCGCAAAGGGCTGCTGCCCGCCGCGTTCGCCGTCGTGGCCTTCGCCCGGCGTCCCTTCAGCGATGACGCGTTTCGCGCCCAGGTGCGCCAGGCCGTGGAAGAGAGCGCCGAGATCCCTTACGACGTCGAGACCTGGGACACGTTCGCGCAGCGGATCAGTTACGTCCAGAGCGAATACAGCGACCGGGGAGGCTACGACCGCCTGCGCGCGGTCCTGACCGACCTCGATGGCCGCATGGGGCTGGGAGGAAACCGGCTCTTCTATCTTTCCACGCCCCCCAGCGTCTACCACGACATCATCAACCAGCTCGCCGCCTCCCGCCTGGGCGCCCGGGCGCGGCGGGCCGGCGACCCCGGCGGCGCGGGGGAAGGGTGGGCGCGGATCATCATCGAGAAGCCGTTCGGGTCGGACCTGCAGACCGCCCAGGACCTCAACTGGCGCGTCGGCGAGGTCTTTGACGAGACGCAGGTCTTCCGCATCGACCACTATCTGGGCAAGGAGACCGTCCAGAATTTGATGATCTTCCGGTTCGGCAACACCATCTTCGAGCCGATCTGGACGCGGCAGTACGTCGACCATGTGCAGATCACGGTGGCCGAGGCCGGGGGCATCGCCGGCCGGGGCGGCTACTACGAGGAGGCGGGCGTCGGCCGCGACATGCTGCAGAACCACCTCCTCCAACTCCTCACCCTGGTGGCGATGGAGCCCCCCGCGGCCATCGAAGCCGACGCGGTGCGGGACGAGAAGGTAAAGATCCTGCACGCGGTGCGGCCGTTCGCCCCCGAAGAGGTGGACGAGGCCGTGGTGCGCGGCCAGTACGGACGCGGCGCGGTCGATGGGCGGGACGTCCCGGGCTACCGCGAAGAGGAGCGCGTCGCGCCCGACTCCGCCACGGCCACCTTCGTGGCGGCGCGTTTTGAGATCGACAACTGGCGCTGGGCCGGTGTCCCCTTTTACCTGCGCACCGGCAAACGGCTGCCCAAACGCGTTACCGAAATCGCCATTCAGTTCCAGGTGCCGCCGCTGCAGTTGTTCCGCCAAGCCGGCATCGACGAGATGGCCCCGAACGTGCTCACGCTGAATATCCAGCCGGACGAAGGCATCACGCTGCGCTTCGCCGCCAAAGTGCCGGGCCAGGCCACGCGCATCCGCGCCGTGAACATGGACTTCAACTACGGCACCTCCTTCGGTGTGGAGGAGCCGACGGCGTACGAACGGTTGCTGCTCGACGCGATGGTGGGCGACCGCACCTTGTTTGCCCGGCGGGACGAAGTGGAACTGTCCTGGGGGCTGATGATGCCGATCCTGGAGGCCTGGGGGGCCACTCCGCCGGCAGACTTCCCCAACTACGAAGCCGGGTCGTGGGGCCCCGAGGCGGCGAAGGCGCTGATCGAAGGAAACGGCCGCCGCTGGCGCAGGCTGTGAGCGCCACGAGGGCAGCGGTCCTCCAGCCGCTCATCGACCAGCCGCGCCGCGTCGACGTGACCGCGGTGGAACGGGAACTGGCCGACCTGTGGCGCAGCGCCGCGGAACGGTCGGAGGCCGAGGGCGTGGCCCTCACCCGGACCCGCACCCTGACGCTGCTGGCCTACGCCGCCGCCCCGCAGGGCGCGGCCGCCCTGGCCGAGGTGGCGAGCCAGACCAGCCAACGCCACCCGGCTCGGGCGATCCTGCTCGTGGCCGACCCGGACGAACCCGCGCTGGCCGCAGAGGTCACCGCCTCCTGCCGCACCCTGCGGCGCAGCCGCAAGCAGATTTGCAGCGAGCAGATCATCGTGCGGGCCGCCCCCGCCGAGCGGGACCGCTTCCCCAGCGTCGTCCGCAACCTGGTCCTCCCGGACATGCCGGTGGTGCTCTACTGGCCGGCCCCCGACCGGTCCGATCCTTTCGTCAACGATCTCCGTGAGGTCGCCGACCGGCTGATCATCGACAGCGCCGCCTTCCCCGACGGCGGCGGGGCTCTCGAAGCGGCGGCGCTCCTGAGCGGGAGCGGGGAGAGCGCACCCCTCGGTGATCTGACCTGGGGTCGACTGGCGCTCTGGCGGGGGCTCACCGCGCAGTTCTTCGCCCCGCCGCACGCCGGCGCGGCGGAGCGCATCGGCCGCGTCCGTATCGCTCACGCCGCGGCGACGCGCATCCAGGCCCTGCTCTATGCGGGGTGGCTGATGGCGCGTCTCCGCTGGACGGTGAAAGAGCCGGTTCGCCCCGGCGCCGCCCCGTGGCGGGCCGCCCTGATCGATCAGCGGGGCCATCCCATCGCCCTCTCGCTCCATCCCGAATCGCGGGCGCCTCATCCCGCCGGAGCGCTGCTCTCTACCATGATCGTGGCGGGGGAGGCCACCTTCTCGATCCAGCGCAACGATAAGGCCGGCGCGGTCATCGCCACCGCGGAGAGCCCCTCGAGCCCGGCCACCCGCCAAGCGCTCCCGCTGGAGGCCCAGGACGAAGCGTCCCTCCTGGCGGTGGAGATGGATCTGCTGGGACGAGACCGCATTTACGAACAAGCCGTCCGCGCGGCGGCCGCCCTGCTCGGCGCGGCGTGACGCGGGCGGCCTTCCGCATCCGCGTCTTTCCCACCATCCACGCGCTCGCGGAAAGCGCCGCCCGCACGCTGCGCCGCCGGGCCTTCGCGGCGGTGACGGCGCGCGGCCGTTTCACGCTGGCGCTCTCCGGCGGGCAGACGCCCGAGGCGCTCTTCCGCACGCTTGGGGACGCGGGCCCGCGGGCGCTGCCCTACGATCGATTGGAGATCTTCTGGAGCGACGAACGCGCCGTGCGCCCGGAGCATCGAGACAGCAACTACCGGCTGGCCTGGGAGCGCTGGCTCTCGCGCGTGCCGGTGCCGGCGCGGCGGGTGCATCGCATCCGCGGGGAGGTGAGGCCGCCGGCGCGGGAGGCGGCCCGCTACGAACGGCTGCTCCGGCGGCGCCTGGGAACGTCCCCCCGCCTCGACCTGATCCTCCTGGGTGTGGGGCGCGACGGCCACGTCGGGTCTCTCTTCCCGCGGGCCTCTGCGCTTCGGTCGGAGCGGCTGGTCCAGGCGACGGTCGCTCCCGCGTCACCGCGCCGCCGTGTGACGATGACGCTTCCTCTCATCAAATCTGCGCGGGCCGTATTGATCCTGGCCGTGGGCGCAGAGAAAGCGGCCTCCCTCGCCAGAGCGCTGCTCCATCCTCCCTCTGAGACCATCCCCGCTTCCCTGCTGCGCGGAGGGCGCGTGACCTGGTTCCTCGATGACGCGGCGGCCGCCCGCCTCCCCCGATACGCCCGTTCCGTGTCTTCCATACCGTAGTCACCACGAACCGTAGCGACTAGACGCCGCGGTGGAGGGGCATGAGGCCCTCGGAGGGATCCTCATGCTCGGACGTCCGGCCATCCTGATCGCTATCGCCGCTGCGCTCACGCTCCCGGCGTCGACCCGCGTCGTTCCTCTCGTGGCGGGGCAGCCCGGCGCTCCCGCCGTCTATACGCTGCCGTACCGCATGCCCGAGCCGCAGGCGAACTGGGACCTGGAGCTGATCGTCCTCAACCTGATCAACCAGGAGCGGGTGGCGGTCGGCCTCCCTCCCCTGATGCCACACGCCACGATTCGCCGGGCGGCCCGCGCGCACGGGGTGGACATGTTTGCCTTCGGCTATCTCTCGCACCTGTCCCGGGATGGCCGCTCCCCTCAGCAGCGCGTCAAGCGCCTGGGCGTCCGCGTGCGCATGGTGGGCGAGAATCTGGCGTACGCGCAGGATCTGCGGGCGGCGCACGAGGCGCTGATGGCCAGCGCGGGCCACCGCCAGAACATCTTGCTGCCCGACTACCGCCTCATCGGCATCGGCGTGGTGGACGGCGGCCCCTGGGGGGTCGTCGTGGTGCAGAACTTCTCCGACTAACCCTGCGCCCGACCGCCCGCCCGCGGGATCAGTCGGCGGGCCGGACGCCCCTGAAGGGACCTCCGGTGAGATAGCGCAGCCAGCGCCGCCGGCTCGGGGCCAGGGGGCGGGGCACCGCCACCAGCGTCCAGAGCCAGCGCGTCAAGTCGACAACCCCGGCATCGAGCCCGCGCATCAAGCCCACTTGAGTGACGGCGGCCACGGGGCGCTCCACGCGCATCATCTGCCGGCTCACCCGCCCTAGCAGCCGGCGGTGGAGGAACCGCCAGCGCCGCGGCCGCAGCGCGGCGATGGCGTCAGGGGGCACGGGCGCTCTGAGCAGGGCGGCGGCGGCGGCCACGGCAAGGAAGAGCGGGGTCCGCAGCAGGGGTGAGGCGTCCACCACCCGCTCGAGCCTCGTCCACTCGACGGGCCCGCGGCCGCAGACTTCCGTGATGTCCCGCAGATAGCGCAGCTTCGCCTTGCCGTACCATAATTCGCGTAGAAAGTGAACAGACAGCGCCACTACCATATCCAGGGCGGAGGGCATCGCCCCCGGTACCCCGCCGGTGGAGCGGAGGATGGCCCGGGCGAAGACGTCCTCGTAATCGATCGGAAACATCAGCGGATACCCCGCGTAGCGCCAGTGGACGTCGACGGGGACGCGGCGTCGCTGCGGATCGAAGTAGCCGCGCCCGTGTCGCCAGGCGCGGTCGGCGTCTGAGGGCGCTCCGCCCGCGATGGCGTACCCCAGACTGGTCAGGGCGAGATGCACGCGGTCGACGTCGGCGACACGGACCAGCAGGTCGAGATCGCTGAAGGGCCGCAGCGCCGCATCCTGATAGACGCCCCTGGCGAGGGCGGCGCCCTTCAGGACCACCGCGGGGATCGTCGCGGCGCGCAGCGCTCCCGTGACCGTGGAGAGCTGCTCGTACAATCCTTCGACCGCGCCGGCCGACGCCGCGTGGGCGGCGGCCATCTCGGCGGCGATCTCCGGGGGGACCGTCGCCGCGGCGGGGGCATCCGTTCCGCGGACGGCGGCGTGGACCAGCGGCGTCAGGCTTTCCCAGCGGGCCAGCCGCGCCACCGCCCCCCACGCCTCCGCCGACAGCGCCGGCACCTCCGGCGAGCCGAAGCGCACGATCTGCAGGAGCGCGGCCTCGAACGGGTACAGCCCGGCTGGCGCCGTGATCTCCTCAGCCGCGGCCGGATTCACCTCAGTAGGCGCCGAGGGTCCCCGAGCGTTTCGCCTGGACGATGGCCACGCGGAACGCCCCCACCGCCAGCGGGATGGCTATCCCGATGAAGACCGTCAGAAAGAGAATTTCCCGCCACAAGGCCGTCACCCTGTATCCCTGGAGAACGGCCAGGCGGACGCCACGCACCGCGTGCGTCAGCGGCAGCAGCTGGGCGACCTGCTGCAGCGCTGGGGGCAGCACCGTCGTGGGATAGAACACACCGGCCAGAAAAGCCGACACCGCCGCAAAGACGGTGGTCAGCGGATCGGGGTATTCGTCACCCCATCCAGTGCCCGCACCGCCCGGTGGAGGCGTCGAAAAGCCATGGAAAACGGCCAGGGGGGCCGTTGAAAGGGTCTTTCCCAGGCCCCACGTCTCAATCATCGGGATTTCATATTCCCGCGGGCGGGGAGGCCTCCCTGCCGTCCCCGGCGCCCCTTCTTATCTCCTTTTTGCCAAGCCACTATCTGTAGTTCGACATATTGCGCCGGGAAAGGCGCGGCCGTAGACTCTGGGAGCCAAAGGGGGTCCAATCATGCCAAAGGGCTTTGGGGTGGGCTTGCGTGTCGCGACAATTCCTATTGCAGGCGTTGAGCTCTTGTCGCCGGAGCAGAGTGGCGGCAGCACCCCGCCCAGTGGTGGCGGGACTTTGCCCAGCGGCGGGGGTGGAGCATCGGGAGGGCTGGGCGGCATTGGTCTGATCGGCCTCCTCCTGCTCGCCCTTGGCATCGGCATCCCGGCTATCGTCGCCTCGCCGGACGATCAGCAGCAGCAGGTTCAGCCGCAGGTGCAACCGGGGGACGGTGAATTGACCACCAGCAAAGTGAAACTCGGGAGCTTCGTGGCGGAATAAGCGCCGCAACGCCAGACCTTTGGAGTGACGGCCTGGAGCGTGGAGCCGCTCCGGGCCTCGTGATTCACGGCGTGCAGGTGTTGCCATCGCCCCCCGGGTAAAGATATAGGATCCCAATGCTGAGGGTTTCGTTAGGAACTTCATGAAGATTGCGCTGATCCCGCTGAGCGACGGCGCGACCGCTCTCTCGCCGGTCCCGCCTCCGCCTCCCCTTCCGCCTCCCGGCGGTGGAGGACCGGGACCCATCATCCCCATCATCTTGATCTTGCTGCCGTTCTTGGGGGTCGCACCGATCCTCGTGGCTCAGCCCACTCCCACGCCGGCGCCGACCGTGCAGACCGCAGAGAGTGCGCCCACTCCCGCCCCGACTCCCGCTGCTCCGACGCCAGTTCCGGCTCCAACACCTACCCCCCAGGCTCTCGCCCTCCCCACCGCTGCTCCCCCCGCGGCACCGACCGCCCGCGTCACGCCCATTGTGCTTCCGGCCCTCCCTCGCGCTCCAGTCACCCCTGTGCCGCCGGTGGTGGCCGCGACGCAGGCGGCGGCCCCGACCGGGCAGGCGCTGCCGTATGGAGGCGCGATGCTTTGGATTCCTTTCAGCGCCGGGCTGGCCCTCACGGCCGCCGGCTGGCTGCTCCGACGGAAGACCCGGCCCTGGTGACTCCCGCGTGCTGATCTGGCACGATCGCCGTCCGGTCAACCTCCGGCGGGCGCGGCGCCTCCGCGTCGTCGCCAACATCCTCATCGTCACGGGCGTCCTCTTGTTGGTCTCCCCGGCGGGCTGGGTCGCCTACACGGCGCTGGCGGTTGCTCCGGCCCAGACAGCGGCACTGGCGGCCTGGGATGGGCTGGCGAACCCGGTGGGGGCGCAGGCCGCGGCGCGGGCGCTTCCTCCGGCGGCGGCTCACGCTCCGGCCAGGCCGGCTCTGCTGCTCACGATCCCACGCATCGGCCTCCGGCGCGCCGTGCCTCCCGGAGCGCACCCCGAGAATCTGCGCCGTTACGGCGCCGGCCACATCTCGTGGACCTCGCTGCCGGGGGGCCCAGGAATGGTCGGCATCGCCGGACACCGCACCACGTACGGGGCGCCCTTCTTCCGCCTGAACGCGCTGCGGCCGGGCGACCTCATGCACCTGGACTACCAGGGACGCCGCTTTACCTACGCCGTCTCCCGCTCGGAGGTAGTCACGCCTGACCGGGTCGACATCCTGGAGGGAACGGGTCGCCAGCGTATCGCCCTCGTCTCTTGCACGCCGGTCTACAGCGCCGCCCGACGCCTCGTCGTCATTGGCACCCTGGCCTCGGTGACGCCTACGCCGTGAACCCGTCCCTGCTGGGGACGCGGCTCGACGGCGAGGTCATCCTGCTGGATCCGGCCTCGGCCCGTCTCTTTCACCTGGACCCGTGGACGCTGCGGGTCTGGGAGGCGTGCGATGGGCGCGACACGGAGACGCTCGCCGCCGCGCTGGGCGACCCCATCGAGCGCGTCACCGAAAGTCTGCTCTCCCTCGCCGATGCGGGCGTGATCCGTTCCGAGGGCGCCCGCTGGGTGCGGTCCGCCGTGGGATGGGTCTGAGGGTCCGCCGGGGCGGCGTCCTCACCGTCCGGATGGGATCGTGGGAGGTGCTCCTCCGCGGGCCACAGCGGCTGGTGGCCCCCGCGGCCTCGGTACTGGCCTGCGTCTACCTAGAGGAGCCCCTCCCGGCGCACGAGGTCGCGGTGGGGCGCGGCGGCCGGGCCCGCGGGACGGTGGGCGGGGAAGAACTGTGGACCCTCGCCCTCCCTCCACGGGGATCGCTGTCGCTCCTGGTCGGCCAGGTCACCGCTGCCGCGACGATCCTGCTCCGCAGTCATCTGTTCGTACACGCCGGCGTCGTCGGCATCGAAGGGCGGGCGTGGGTGCTCGTCGGCGGGAGTGGGGCGGGGAAGAGCTCGACCGTGGGGGTGCTGGTGCGGGAAGGCGCCCTCTATCTGTCCGACGAGATCGCCCTACTGGATCCCGACGGCGCCACGGTCGCGCCCTTTACTCTGCCCCTGGCGCTCAAGCCCTGGACGCTCACAGCCACGGGCGAACTTCCCCCCGGCCGCACGATCGCCGAGGACGGCGAGACGCGCTTCCACCTTCCCGACCATCGCGCCACATCGGAGCTGCCCCTCGCGGGTCTGGTCGTGATCGACCCGGCGCGCCCCGCGGCCCCGCTCGCGCCGGCGACCCGCGCGGACACGCTGATGGCTCTGGCGGAGAACCCGTCCACGATGCGCTACCGCGAGCGTCTGGCCGAGGCCTTTCCCGCCTTCGCGCGGCTCCTCCGGGCGGCGCGCTGCTACACCCTCGGCGCGCCGGGGCCCCATCCCGAGACGCGGATCGGCCTGCTTGAGGTGCTGCGCCGGGCGGGCGGGAAATCAGGCGGGTAGGGGCGGCAGCTCCCAGCCGACGGCGGCTTCGAGCGCGCCCGCGATCGACAGCAGCCTGGCTTCCTGCCCCGGGGCCGCCGCGAGCTGGGCTCCGATGGGCAACCCCGCCCTGGTGCGGCCCACCGGCACGGAGACGGCGGGCAGGCCGGTCAGGTTGAAGAGCCGGGTAAGACGACTCAAGGGCGCGCGGGCCTGGCGCCAGCCTTCGCCGCGCGCCGGATCCACCTCGTCGATCCTGGGGGCGGGGACCGGCACGGTGGGACAGAGCAGCACGTCGGCCTCTTCCAGCAGACGCCCCACCTGCCCGATCACCACCGCCTGAACCCGCTGCGCCTCGACGTACGCGGTGGCGGGGAGGGCGGCTCCCGCGGCCAGCAGTTCGCGTACGTCGGAGCCGTATTCGGCCAATCGTCCTGGATAGGCCCGCTGATGATACGCGGCCGCCTCCGCGAAGAGGATCGTGGTCTGCGCGGCCTGGCCGGCCTCGACCGCGTCCACGCGCGCCTCGCCGATGCGCCCGCCCTGCTGCGCCAGCAGTTCGGCCGCCCGCTCGAGCGCGGCACCGACCTCGGGATCGGTCTTTTCTTCGAAGAAGGCTCCGCGCAGACGCCCCACTCGAAACGCGCCCGGCGGCCCGACGCTGCGTCCGGCAAATCCGCCGCGGCGCCCTGTCACGGGGTCGTCGGGTTCGGGACCCGCCAGCACCTCCAGCAGCAGCGCGGCGTCGGCGACCGTGCGCGTCATCGGCCCGACGGTGTCGAACGACCAGGCCAGGGGAACGACGCCGTGCCGGCTGATCCGGCCGAAGGTGGGCTTGAGCCCAGCGATGCCGCAGAGCGCCGCGGGGATGCGGATGGAGCCGCCGGTGTCGGTCCCCAGGGCGGCAAGACAGCACCCCGCGGCCACGGCCGCGCCGGACCCTCCGCTCGATCCACCGGCGACATGATCGGGGTTCGCCGGATTCCCGACCGCGCCAAAGTGCGGGTTGACGGAGGTCACGCCGAAGGCGAACTCGTGGAGGTTGGTTCGCCCGATGATGACCGCTCCAGCGTCCTGCAGCCGGCACACGGCGGTGGCGGTCAGCGTGGCGCGGTGCCCTCGGCGGATGGCGGCGCCCGCGGTCGTGGGGAGGCCGGTTTGATCGAAGAGATCTTTGACAGCGATGGGGATCCCGTGCAGGGGACCGCGGATCCGACCGTCGCGCGCCTCCCGCTCACGGGCGGCCGCGTCCGCCAGCGCGGAGGCTTCTTCAACTCGGATAAAAGCGCGCAGCCGTGGCTCGGTCTCTCGGATGCGGGCGAGACATCCCTCGACCAGCGCCACCGGGGAACGCCGCCCGGCGCGGATCGCTCCGGCGAGGCCGGCCAGGGTCTCGCTCACGGAGGCCAGCACCACAGAGGCGCCGGCAGGTCCTCCTCCCCAAGGTCGAGATCCTGGACTCTCCTCCATTCCCGCGCCCAGACCCGCACCCACTCGGCGGCAGCGCGGAGGGCCGGCGCATCGAGGGCGACCCCCTGGGACCGGAGGAGAGCGTCAAGGGTCGCCTGATCCAACTCGCTCACGGCCGGCGCGTCCTAACGGGGCGGGACGGCGGGCGGGTCGGAGGCGACCGCGGCAGGGCGGTCGGCCATGGCCGGCGACCGCAGCGGAAGGAAGGATCCGTCCGTCACGGACTCCACCGCCGAGGCCTCGTCAAACCACGACCGTGGGGCCATCGCGCCCCACAGCGTTGCGCGGCGCGGATCGTTGAGTTTCCATCTGATCGTGGGCCAGTCGGGGTCGGCGATCAGATAGTCGCCCGTGTACAGCTCGATCCGGTTGCCGTCGGGATCACGGAGATAGAGAAAGAAGGCGTTCCCGAGGCCGTGGCGGCCGGGGCCGCGCTCGATGGCTTCGGTGCGTCCGGCCGCGGCCAGGATGTCGGCGGCGCGCGTGACCCCTGCAGCGTCGCTGAGCCAGAACCCGGCGTGGTGCACGCGCGGCCCGGTCCCGGTCATCAACGCGAGATCGTGGACGTTCTGCTTGCGGTGCAGCCAGGTCGCCCAGGGGCGCGGGGGCGTCTCCTCCGTCTCGGTCAGCTCGGAGCAGTGAAAACCGAGCGTGGACTGATACCAGGCGGCCAGGGGCTCCACGTCGGGGACCTGGCAGTTGAAGTGATCGAGACGCATGATCCCCGGACCACGGTAACGGTCGTACCGCTGGAGGAGACGCTCCGCCGGGTCCATCTCGTGGAAGAACTCGAGGGGAAGCCCACCCGGGTCCTGCACCCGCAGGGCCTTCCCCTGCCCCGCTTCTTCACCCTCGACCCACCGCGTAGGGAGCCCGTCCGCCGCTGACAACGCCGCCAGGAGCTCCAGATCTCCCGGGGTGGCCACGCGGAAGGCGATGTGGCCGACCCCGGGGGTCTCCGCCAGCCGGAGGACGAGCCCGTGATGCTGCCACTCCTCATACCCGCGGAGATAGAGGCGCCGCCGGTCGCGCGCGGTCTCGACGAAACCCAGCAACTCGACGTAGAAGGCGGCGGCCCGCTCCAGGTCGGTGACCCGGAACTCGATGTGGGCGGCCCGGAGGATGTTGGCCGTGATCATGACTCAGGACTCATCGTGGAAGATGCGGACCGACTCGTGCGTCCACGGATCGGCGGGGGCGCCGACGTACTCGTCCGCCTCGGCCAGATGGCGGTAGCGCCCCGCGAAGAAGATCAAGGGCCGGCCGGGTTCTCCTCCGGACAGCGCGGTCACCTCGCCGAGCATGATCGTGTGATCGCCACCTTCGAGCACGCGCGCGACCCGGCAGCCGGCGACGGCCAGCGCGCCGACCAGCCGCGGGCCGTGCTCCCCGCGGTGAAAGCGGAACTCGGGCGGATGCGGCGCCGGCCAGGACCCCGCGAAGTAGCGGGAGAGCGGCTCCTGTTCCTCCCGCAGCACGTTGACGGAAAAAATGCGGCCGGGCAACAGATGTTCGTGCATTTTCGCCCGGCGGTCGACGCAGACGAGCAGCAGCAGCGGCTCCAGGGACACCGAGGAGACCGCGTTCGCAGTCATCCCGTGCACCCCGCCGGGGATGTCCACCGCCACGACGGTCACCCCCGTGGCGAAGAGGCCCATGGTGCGGCGGAACTCCGCCGGGCTCGGGGCTGCCGCCGGTGTCCCGCCGGATGCGTCCACCTACTCTTTGGTCCGGATGGGTTCGCGGTCGCGCTGGAGAGCGGCGGCGGCGGGCTCGTGCGCGTCTCTCGCCAGGAACGCCTTTACCCTCTCCATGTACGGTTTGCGATCATAGTTGGCGAAGGTGGCCATCTGCATGCGCACCGGGTCGCCGAAGAAAAAGCGCTCGTAGATGACCTGCCGGGAGCCGAAGGAAGAGAGGGCAAGATCCCAGGCCAGCCGGAAGAGGCGGACGCGCTCAGGAGCGTCCAGGCGGGCCGCTTGATAGTACCGGGCAATCTCCGCCCCCAGCGGCCCTTCCAGATCGGCCTGGGTGGGACGTCCCATCATCCCGCTGGCCCCCAGCAGCTGGAGGATCTCGATCATTCTCGGATACATCGACTGGAACA
>JBOGSD010000084.1:0-7523 GCA_050695215.1 bacterium | reverse complement strand
CTGATCCCGCAGGTTGGCCCGGAACCCCCCGATGTTGTCCGGCAGCACGCCCTGCTTCAGCACCCGCTCGATCGCCGGCTTGAGGATGAGCATCGCGTCGAGGGCATGGCCCCCGAAGGTGTTGCGGCTGCAGGGGCCGCCCCGCGCCTCGAAGCGGCGGGCGAATTCCAGCAGGGTGGCCTTCTGTTTATCGGAATCCGGTAGGGTCTCGGCGATCAGGACCTTGCCGGACGGAAAGATCACGCCCTCGACGCTGTCCCGCCCCAGATCGACAAACGCCCGGTTCGCCACCCCGTGGCTTTGATAGACTTGCTGGCGCAGGCCGAGGTCGCGGATGTTGCGCGTCGCCACGTTCGCGCCCGGCGGGATCGCCCAGATCAGGAAGGCGTCGGGGTTGCGGCCGGCCGCCCGGGTGATCTGCGGCGTGACGTCGGTGGCGGCGCGGGCGAAGGCCTCCCGCGCCACGATCTCGAGGCCCTTGGCGGGCGCCAGTTTCTCAAACTCCCCCAACCCCACCTGGCCGAAGGCATCGTCGAAGCCCAGCCAGGCGATCCGGCGGTGCCCGACGCGGCGCATGTACGTCGTCAAGAAGTCGAGCATCAACCGGTCGGTCTGTGGCGTCTTGAAGATCCAGCGCCGCTCCTCCACCGGCTCGATGATCGTGACCGCCGCGGCGAGCGAGACGTTCGGCACCCGCGCCCGCTGCACCGTGTCGAGGATGGCCAGGCTGCCTGGGCTGGTGGTGCAGCACACCACCGCGACTACCCGCTGCTCTTCGATGAGGCGGTTGACGGCGATCACGGCGCGCGTCGGGTCGCTTTCGCCATCGGTGATCAGGTACTGGATGCGGACGGCCCCCTGCGGGCCTTTCACTGTCCCTAGCTCGTCCTGATACAGCTGCACCGTGTCCCGCTCGGGGACGCCGAGGGAAGAGGCGCCTCCGGTGATGTCCACGACGACGCCCACCCGCACGACGGCCTGCTGCGCCGCGCCCGGAAGGGCCAGCACCATCAGCAGCATTACGGCGACAATGATCCGCCTCACCCGCGCCACCCCCATGTCATGCTCCTGTGCCTGGCTTCCTGTCGGCGGGGGTATGTTCGGCGGGCGCGAGAGGAACCCTGCGCTCTTCGTCGACGTGCCCCCCCAGGTAGGCCGCCCGGACGCGGGGGTTCTCGGCGAGGGTGCGGGCCGGGCCTTCGAGCACGACGGCGCCGGTTTCCATGACGTAACCACGGTCGGCCACGGCCAGGGCGGCCCGGGCGTTCTGTTCCACCAGCACGAGCGTCAGGCCACCCTCCCGAAGCTCCCCGAGCACGCGCAGGATCTCCCGGATGACCAGCGGGGCCAGGCCGAGCAGCGGTTCGTCCATCAGCAGGAGCCGCGGCCGCGCCATCAGGCCGCGCCCGAGCGCCAGCATCTGCTGCATGCCACCCGAGAGCGTGCGCGCCGGCAGACCGGCCCGTTCTTTGAGGATCGGGAAGAGGGCGTACACGCGCGCCAGATCCTCGGCGATCTTCGCCGCGGTTCCCGGTCCCCGCCGGTGGAAGGCGCCCAGGCGCAGGTTGTCTGCCACCGGCATCGTGGCGAACAACTGGCGCCGCTCCGGGACGAGGACCATGCCTGCACGCACCAGGACCTCGGGCGCCCGGCCGGCGACGGAACGCCCGGCCAGCCTCACCTCTCCGCGCGAAGGGAGCAACCCCATGATTGCATGCAGCAGCGTGGTCTTGCCCGCGCCGTTGGGGCCGATGATGGCCACACTTTCGCCCGACCTCGCCTCCAGGGACACTCCGCGCAGCGCGTGGATCGGTCCGTAGGAGGCATGGAGGTCGCGGACGTGGAGGAGGGCGATGCCGCTCAGGCCGGTTCTCCCAGATAGGCGCCGATGACGCGCGGATCCTGGCGCACGACGCGGGGAGCGTCCTCGGCGATGCGCTGGCCCTCGTTCAGGACGAGGACGCGGTCCGCCAGTCCCATCACCAGGGCCACGTCGTGTTCCACGAGCAGGACCGTGACGCCGCCGTCGCGGATGCGGCGGATCAACGCGACCAGATCGGCGCGCTCGCCGGCGCTGAGACCGGAGGCGGGTTCGTCCAGGAGGAGGAGGCGCGGCCGGGTCGCCAGCGCGCGGGCCATCTCGAGGAGCCGCTGCGCGCCGAAGGGAAGTTCCCCGGCCGGCGCACGGCTGAGGCGCTCGAGGCCGACCTGCTCGAGATAGGCGAGGGTCTCGGCGCGGGCGGCGCGTTCTTCTGGTCCGGCCAGGCGCAGCATCGCCGTGAGGAAACCGGCGCGCAGCCGCCGGTGCATCCCCAACAGGACGTTCTGGGCCACGGTCAGGTCCGCGAAGATGAGCGGAGTCTGGAAGGTGCGGGCGACGCCCTCGGCCGCGACGTCGTACGCCGGCAGGTCGGTGAGGGACCGTCCCCTCAGAGAGATCCTGCCACGGGTGGGGCGGAGCACGCCGGAGATCAAATTGAAGACGGTCGTCTTGCCCGCGCCGTTGGGTCCAATGACGGCGTAGATCTCGCCGGGGGAGACCTGGAACGACAGGTCGTCCACCGCGACGAGTCCCCCAAACCGTTTGGTCAGGCCATGCACCTCCAGCAGGGGTCGGGCGGGGTTGACCCTCTCGCCGGGCGGAGCCGCCTCGGGAGACGGAGGCGCCGCCGGCAGAGGCGCCGTGGACCCACCGGCGATCGCGTCGATGGGCGCGGACGTTTCGGAGAGGGCGCCGCGTCCGAGGCCCAGGATCCGGGCGACGAACGGCCAGACGCCTCCCGGCGCAAAGATGACCACCGCGGCCAGCAGCAGGCCGAAGACGATGATCTCGTACTCCGCTGAGGCGCCCGCCCGGAAAAAACGCGGCAGGATGGTGCGCAGGGCCTCGCGGAGGACAGTCAGGATCGCCGCGCCCAGCAGGGCACCGGGCAGGTAGGCGATCCCCCCGAGCACACTCATCACCAGCAGCGTGATCGAAAACTCGAAGACAAAGGGCGAGGGACTGACGAAACTCAGGTAGTGTACGTAGAGGCTTCCGGCCAGCCCGGCGAAGGCCGCGCTGAGGGCAAACGTGCGCGCCTTGTACCGCGCCGGGTTGATCCCCAGCGTGGCGGCGGCCACCTCGCTGGCGCGCACGGCCGCCAGGGCCCGGCCCACGCGCGACGCGATCAGGTTGCGGCTCAGCCACACCGCGCTCAGCGCCGCGCCCCACGCCAGGAAGTAGTAGATGCGATCACCCCGCAGGGCCACCGACCCCAACGCCAGGGGAGGGAGGCCGGTGAGGCCGCTGGGCCCGCCGGTGAGGCTCTGGAAGTTGCGGATCAGGACGTCCACGATGATGTTCAGCCCGAGGCTGCCCAGCACGAAGTAATGGCCTCTCAAGATGAGGATCGGCGCGCCGACCAGATAGGCGAGCAGGGCCGCCCCGCCCATCGCTAGGACCATCGCCAGCCAGGGGTTAACGCCGTAGCGCAGCGTTGTGATCGCCGAAATGTAGGCGCCGATTCCGTAGAACGCCGCCTGGCCGAGGGAGATCTGTCCGGCGTGGCCGCCCAGCAGGGTCAGCCCGACGGCGATCAGCCCGTTCAGTCCGATAAAGAGGAAGACGCTGAGGGAGATCCGTCCGCTCACCGCCCACGGCAGCGTAACGAGGACCGCGAGAAACACGGCCAGCGCGAGCCGGTCCCGCCTCACTCCTGGGCGGCCTCTTCCCCGATGAGGACGCCTTGGCGGAGATGCCGCAGCGCGCGCGCCAGCAGGACGATCACCAGCACGGCAAAGGCGATGCCGTCGCGGTAGGCGGAGGAGATCACTCCCGCGCCGAGCGCTTCCACCACGCCGAAGCCCAGCGTGGCGACGACCGTCGCCGGATAGGAGGTCATCCCGGCGACGACGGCCCCGACGAACCCTTTGAGCCCCAGGATCAATCCCATGTCATAGGTGGCCAGGGTCTGCGGCGTGATCAGGATGCCGGCGAGCCCACCCAGTCCACCGGCCACGGCGAAGGCCAGGGTGCCCATGCGGTCGACGCTGATGCCGACGAGCCGCGCCGCCGTGGGGTTCACGGCGCAGGCGCGCAGCGACTTGCCGCGCAGGGTGCGGGCGAAGAAGAGGTACGCCGCGGCCAGGATCACGCCGACGGCGCTCAGGACCCAGAGGCTCTGGCGGGTGACCACCGCACCGGCGATGCGCACGGGTGGCCCGACGGTGAAGGGCGGCAGGCTATAGGGGTCGGTCCCCCAGAGGAGGAGGAGGAGTCCCTTCAGCGCCAGGTGGACGGCGATGGTGATGATCAGGAGGGTGAGGGCGGACGCCTGCCGGGCGGGGCGGATGGCCGCCAGATGCATCCCCGCGCCCAACGCCGTCGCCGCGGCCACGGCGAGGCCGTAGGCCAGGAACGGGGGGAGGTCTCGGCCGATGAGGGTGGCGGAGAGCAGGGCAGCGAAGGCGGCAAACTCCCCCTGCGCCACGTTGACGACCCGGGTGACGCTGAAGATGACGACCAGGCCCAGTCCGAGGAGGGCGTAGATCGCCCCATTGACGAGACCGCTGGCGACGAACTGAGCGAGCTGCTGCTCGAGGGTCATGTGGGGTTGGGGCGACGCACCGTCTCTCCCAACGGTCAGCCGCGGGGGAATGTTCTGAGAAATGTAGTTCCGCGGGCGGTTGGCGAATCCTGGGCTTGTGCGCTACCCTTAAGCTGAATGTGCGGCCGCCGGGCATGTGCGGGCCGGCCACAGGAGGAATCTCGGGTTGCTTCGAGGGTCGCTCGTCCCCCTGGTCACCCCCTTCCGAGGGGGACGCATCGACGAGAGCCGCTTCGACGATCTGTTGGAATGGCAGATCGCTTCCGGCAGCCACGGGGTGGTCATCGGAGGGACGACCGGGGAACCGGCCGCCCTCAGTCTCGACGAACGGGAGGGGCTGACGGCCCGGGCGATCCGGGTGGCGCGAAAGCGCGTGCCCGTGGTCGCGGGCACGGGGACCAACAACCTCGACGAGACCCTCCGCCTCACCGCCGCCGCCCGCAGGGCCGGCGCCGCCGCCGTGCTGGTGGTCGTGCCCTACTACACCCGACCCTCCCAGGAGGGGTTGTACCAGTATTTCCGCGCCATCGCCGGATCGGTCGACCTGCCGGTGATCCTCTACAACATCCCCGGCCGCACCGCGGTGAACCTGGAGGCGGCCACCATCGCTCGCCTGGCCCGCGACGTGCGCAACATCGTCGGCGTGAAGGAAGCGAACAAAGACTTCGAGCACATCAACCGCGTCTTCCACCTCAGCCCGAAGGGGTTCCTGGTCTATTCGGGGATCGAGATGTTCTGCTTCTCCCTGCTGGCCCTCGGCGGGGCGGGGCACGTCAGCGCCACCGGCAACGTGCTGCCCGCGGAGGTGGCGCGGCTCTATGATCTGGCCGCGGCGGGGCGGTGGGTTGAGGCGCGGGAACTGCACGACCACCTGCTGCCGATGAACGAGGCGCTCTTCATCGACACCAACCCGGTGCCGGTCAAGCACGCGCTGGGGATGATGGGGAAGATCGACCCGGAGGTCCGGTCCCCGCTGGCGCCGCTCTCCGCCGAGCACACGGAACGCCTCCGCGGCGTCCTGGCCCGCTACGGAGTGCTCGCCCCCGCTCCCGCGCGGACGTGAAGCATGTCCGCTTCCTCGCCGACGGGCGTGTGCACCGCGGGCGCTGGGAGAGCGAGGTCGTCGTCGATGAGGCGGGGCGCACCCACCGTCCCGACGCGATCACCTGGCTGCCGCCGGCGGCGCCGACCAAGATCCTGGGATTTGCCCTCACCTATGCCGACCACGCCGCCGAACTCGGGATCTCCCGGCCCGATGAACTGGCCCTCTTTTTCAAACCGCCCTCGGCGCTCATCGGGCACCGTCAGCCCGTGGTCTATCCCGCCGGGGTGGACTACCTGCACTACGAAGCCGAGCTGGCGGTGGTCATCGGGCGGCGCTGCCGTCGCGTCCGCCCTGAGGCGGTCTCCGAGGTGATTCGCGGGTACACCGTGGCCAACGACGTGACGGTGCGCGACTTTATCCACAACTTCTACCGGCCACCCGTGAAGGCCAAGGGGTGGGACACCTTTCTCCCCCTCGGCCCGGCGCTGGTGGATGGTCCCCTCGACACCCGCACCCTGATGCTGCGGGCGTACGTCAACGGCGAGGTGCGCCAGGAGGGCAGCACGCGCGATCTCGTCTATCCGGTTGAGGACCTGGTCGCCTTCATCTCGGAGTTCATGACGCTGGAGGAAGAGGACGTCATTCTCACTGGGACGCCGAAAGGCATCTCCCACGTCCACCCCGGCGACGTCATGACCGTGGAAGTCGAAGGGGTGGGCCGTCTGGAGAACCCAGTCGTCGCGGAGACGCCCGTCGCGTGAAGACCCTGCCGCGCGTGGAGATGGTGCGCCACTTTGTCAACGGCACGTTCACCGACGCCGCCGCGGACGGGACGTTTCCGACGCTCAATCCCGCCACGAACCAGCCCATCACCACGGTGGCGGAAGGGACAGCAGAGGACGTGGACCGCGCCGTGCGGGCCGCCCGCGCCGCCTTCGACGAGGGCCCCTGGCCGCGGATGAGTCCACCCGACCGGGCGCGCGCCCTGGTGCGCATCGCCGACGGGATCGACCGCCGCACCGAGGAGATCGCCCTCCTGGAGTGCCTGGACACCGGCATCCCCTACACCCAGATTCGCTTCGGTCAGATCCCCCGCGCCGCCGAGAACTTCCGCTTCTTCGCCGAGATGGCGACGAAGGTGTCCAACGAGACCTTCCCGGTCGAGGGCTCTTTCCTCAACTACACGATCCGGGTGCCCGCCGGCGTGGCCGGGTTGATCACCCCGTGGAACACCCCCTTTATGCTGGAGACGTGGAAGGTGGCGCCCTCCCTGGCCGCGGGCTGCCCCTGCGTCCTCAAGCCGGCGGAGTGGGCGCCGCTGTCGGCGAGCCTCCTCGCTGAAATCATCCAGGAAGCCGACCTTCCGCCGGGCGTCTTCAACGTGGTGCACGGGTTCGGCGAAACCGCCGGCGCTCCGCTGGTGGCCCATCCTGGTGTCAATCTGATTTCCTTCACCGGGGAGACCACCACGGGCCAGGAGATCATGCGCAACGGCGCTGCCACGCTGAAGCGCTTCTCCATGGAACTGGGCGGGAAGTCGCCCGTGGTCGTCTTCCCCGATGCCGACCTGGAGCGGGCGTTAGACGCCACCATCGCCGGAGTGTTCACCCTCAACGGCGAGCGCTGCACGGCGAACTCCCGCCTCCTCATCGATCGGCGGATTTCCGATGATTTCACCCATCGCCTGATCGACCGCGTGGCCCGCCTGCGGGTCGGGGTCCCGCTCGACCCCGCCACCGAGATCGGTCCGCTGATCCATCCCGACCACTGGGACCGCGTCGCTGGATACATCGAGGCCGGGCTGGCCGAGGGAGCGCACCTGGTCACCGGCGGGCGCCGCCCCGCGCATCTGCCGCAGGGCAATTACCTGGAGCCGGCGGTCTTCACCG
>JBOGSD010000083.1:0-10995 GCA_050695215.1 bacterium | reverse complement strand
CTCCCAAAGTGCGTCGCACGTCCAACCACAGGGGGACCGGATGCGATACGCCCTACGGCTGATCGTCCCGCGCCTGGGATTCGCGCTGATCACCCTGCTCGCCGTCTCGATGATCATCTTCTGGGCGGTGGAATGGCTGCCCGGCGACACGGCTACACGGATCCTGGGGCAGGACGCCACGCCGGAGCGGGTGGCGGTGCTGCGGCAGCAGTTGCATCTGGACATCCCGCCCTGGGCGAGATACCTGCGCTGGCTGGCCGGCTTCGCCCGGGGGGACTGGGGGGAGTCCCTCACCGCCAAGCGGCCGGTCGCCGATTTCGTCCTCGCCCGCCTGGGGAATACGCTGATCCTGTCCGGACTGGCGCTGCTCCTCTACGTCCCGCTGAGCCTGTCCGTGGGCATCATCACCGCGATCTTCCGGCGGCGCTGGTTTGCCACCGCGCTCTCGGCGCTCGCACTGGCGGGAACGGCGTTGCCGGAGTTCGTCACCGGCATCCTCCTAATCGTGGTCTTTGCCGTGGCGCTGCCCTGGTTTCCGCCCCTCGCCCTGATCGATCGCGCCAGATCCTTCCCCCAGTTGCTCCACACGCTGGCCCTGCCGACCGTAACGCTGACCATCGCCATGACGGCGTATGCGGTGCGGATGATGCAGAGCAGCCTGATTACCGTGCTGGAGTCCGAGTATGTGCGCATGGCCACACTGAAGGGGCTCTCGCCCGCGCGCGTGATCGTCTTTCACGCGCTCCCCAACGCGCTCGGCCCGGCTTTGCGGGTGACCGTGATCAACGTCGCCTGGCTCGTGGGCGGCGTCGTGCTGGTGGAGAACGTCTTCAACTTTCCCGGCATCGGGCAACTGCTGGTGGATTCCATCCGGCTGTTGGACACGCCGGTGATCGAGTCCATCGCCTTGCTCACGGCCAGCGTCTACATCGCGGCCAATCTCGCGGCGGACCTTGTCGCCGGGATCTTGAATCCCCGGCTGCAGGCGGGTTGACGTGCCGGCTCATCCCGCACCCGTGGGCGCCCTCCAGCCGGCGGAGGGCTTCCTGGCCTCCCTCCGGCGGCAGCCGCCGGCCTTTCTCCTGGCGAGTGCCATCCTGGCGATCCACCTGCTGGCGGGATTGACCGGCCCGTTCTGGGCGCCTTATCCCCCGCACAAAATGCTCGTCGGGGATCAGTATGAACCCCCCTCGCGGCAGCACCTCTTGGGAACGGACAACTTCGGGCGGGACGTCTTCAGCCGGGTCGTCTACGGGGAGCGGATTGTCCTCCTCTTGGGGTTGTCCGCGGCAGGCCTGGCGGTGACCGTCGGCGCGGCACTAGGCCTGATCCTGGGCTACGTCCGCGGCTGGCTGGATGACGTGATGACGCGACTCCTGGAGATCCTGATCAGCATCCCGCCCCTGATCCTGTCGCTGCTGGTCCTCGGCGCGGTGGGGGCGACCTACCCGGTGGTGATTGCCACCGTCGCCTTCTTCTTCGCCCTGCGCGTCGCCAACGTCGTCCGCGCGGCCACGCTGGACGTCGTGACCGGGGATTTCGTCACCCTGGCCAGGCTGCGGGGCGAGTCGGCCTGGTCCATTGCCATGCGGGAATTGTTGCCCAATGTCATCGCCACGGTGCTCGTGGAGTTCTCGCTGCGCACCGGCTTCGCCATCCTGTTCATCGGCGGGCTCAGTTTCCTCGGCTTTGGCGCTCCACCGCCGACGCCGGAGTGGGGGCTGATGATCAACGAAGGCCGTTCGTACATCACCACGGCGCCATGGTCGGTCCTCGGGCCGTCCCTGGCGCTGGCTTCCCTGGTCGTCGCCCTGAGCCTGTTCACGGAAGGCCTCACCGAGGCGCTCGGTCTCTCCACGCGGACCGAGCACAGCAGATGACCCCGCCGCCGGCCGCCGTTGTGCAGGTCGAGGATCTGACGATCGACTTCCGGGACCGGCAGGCCTGGGTCAATGTCGTCAATGGTGTCTTCTTCCGCATCTCCCCGGGCGAGACGCTCGGCCTGGCCGGCGAGTCCGGCTGCGGGAAGAGTACGACGGCGTACGCGCTCTTCGGGTATCGCCGACCGGGGAGCCGCATCCAGAGAGGGGTGATCACATTTGCGGGGCAGAACATCCTCGGCCTGAGCGAGCGGGAGCTCAGGCGCATCCGGGGCGCCGAGATGTGCCTGGTGCCTCAGAATCCCGCCAGCGCCCTCACCCCCTCCATGCGCGTCGCCCATCAGATCATCGAGATCCTGGAGGCCCACGGCGTTTCGCCGGGGATCAAAGAAGCCGAGGAACGGGCGATTGACCTGCTGGCTCAGGTGGGGCTGCCGCGGCGCAGGGCGATCGCCAGGAGTTATCCCCACCAATTGAGCGGCGGCCAGCAGCAGCGGGTGGCCATCGCCATGGCCCTGGCTTGTCAACCCAAGCTGCTCGTGCTGGATGAACCCACGACCGCCCTGGATGTGACCACCCAGGCACGCATTCTCGCGCTCTTGGGCCGCCTCAAGGCCGAACACGGGATGAGCATGCTGTACGTCACGCACAACCTGGGGGTGCTGGCCCAGGTGTGTGACCGGGTGGCCGTGATGTACGCGGGGGAGCTGGTCGAGGTGGCGCCGACGGCCGAACTCTTCCGCAATCCCCGGCACCCCTACACGCGCGGTCTGATCGCCACCGTGCCCCGGCTGAGCGCGCCCAACGAGAACACCCTGCGCCTGCGGGGGTCTCTGCGGCGAACCGAGTTACCGCGCGGCTGCCGGTTCGCGCCCCGCTGCGATTTTGCCCGCCCCGAGTGTTTCACCCGCCCTCAGGCGCTGGAACCCGTGGCCCCAGACCATCACGTCGCCTGCTGGTTGTGGCGGAGCATCGCCCCGGCAGAGCGGGCAGGCGAGGCTGGCCGTGCGTAACGGCAGCCCACGCGCGCAATACTCGGCGGCGAACTCGACCCTGCTGGGCGTCCAAGACTTGGAGATCGCCTATGGGGCGAAGGGGTGGCTCCCCCGGCTGCGCCCCAAGGGCCAGCCGGTCATCCACGGCGTCTCCTTTCGCCTCGCCGCTCACGAGACGATGGGATTGGTGGGCGAGAGTGGGAGCGGCAAGACGACCATCGCCCGGGCGGTCGCGGGGCTCCTGGTCCCCAGCCGAGGGCAGATCCTCTTCAGCGACCAGGACATCACCGGGCCGATCGAGCGGCGGTCCAGAGAGCTGCACCGCCAGATTCAATTCGTCTTTCAAAATCCCGATGCGTCCCTGAATCCGCGGCGCCGCGTCTCCCACATCCTGGGCCGGCCGCTGGAATTCTTTTTCGGCCTGTCCGGTCGGGCCAAGAGGGGGCGGATCGAAGAGTTGCTGCGGGCGGTCCATCTGGACCCGAGTTACATCGATCGCTTCCCCGGGCAGCTCAGCGGCGGGGAGCGGCAGCGCGTCGCCATCGCTCAGGCGCTGGCCGCCGAGCCCAGGCTGATCTTGTGCGATGAGATCGTGTCCGCCCTGGACGTTTCGGTCCAGGCGAACATCTTGGATCTGCTGCGGGAGCTGCAGGACGAACGCGGGATTGCCTATCTGTTCATCTCGCATGATCTGGCCGTGGTCCGCTGGCTGGCCACGTGGGTCGGCGTGCTCTATCTGGGACGGATGATGGAGATTGGCACCGCCGAGGAAGTCTTCTCGCCGCCCTATCATCCATACACCGAAATGCTGCTGCAGGCGGTGCCCGAACCAGACCCGGGCCAACCGGCTCTTCGAGGGACTCCGGAGGCGAGCTCTGCTGTGGACATGACCCGTGGCACGGGCTGTCCTTTCGCGCCGGTGTGCCCGCGGAAAGTCGGACCGGTCTGCGATGAAGAACGCCCTCCCTGGCGAACGGCGACGGCGACGCACGCCATCTATTGCCACATCCCGTTGGCAGAGTTGCGGCAGATGCAGACGGAATCCCACGCTCAGCCACAATGACCAGGGGCGCAACGTCACGCACTAATCAGACCATGTGGTGGTTCGAATGAAACACGAAACGGGAGATTTCCAGAGCGCGGACGGATTACGACTGCGCGAACAGCCGTGGTTGCCCGACGGCATGACGCACGCGTCTGAGATGAGTTATGCCGCGCGCAGGGCCAGACCGGTCCAGGCCGCTCCGGCCAGATCAGCCAGGCCAAACAGGATGAGCCTCGGGCCGCCCAGGCCCAGCAGGACAAAGACGACCAAGCCCAGCGCGAACAAGATCCGGCAGAGCACCGTGGCCTGAAAGAAACGCCGCTGATCGGGGCGGGCGCAGTAGAGGAAAAACGTCCCTAGGATCACCGTGAGCAGCCCCACGATGCGGATCCACACCTCGGTCGTGGTCGGGAACCCGAACAAAGGCAACAGGAGGTTAGGAATCAGCACAAAGGACAGGCCGACCGCAACGAGGTACGTGCCAAAAACGGTGATGGTGAGCACAGGGTTTCGCACAGGGAGCCCTCCGCCTGTGTTTTCGTGACGCCTCTCTGCGTTCCTGGGAGCCATCGCCACCAGGAGGCCGATGCGACCCGGCGAAGAACCGCAGCGCCGTGAGCGCTCGACCCCCCAGCCCTAGGGCGCCCGGCGCGGGGGGAACCGATGACCGACAGGGCGTTTGCCGCGGCCGTGGACCAGGGCACCACCGGCACGCGGTTCATGATCTTTACCCACGACGGCCGCGTTCTGGCCTCCGCCTATCAGGAACATGAGCAGCAGTACCCACAGCCGGGGTGGGTCGAGCACGACCCCCTGGAGATCTGGGCCAAGACGCAGCAAGTCGTCCGCGAAGCCCTGACCCAAGGCGGCCTCACGTCGAGCCACCTGGCGGCCATCGGTGTCACCAACCAGCGCGAGACCACGATCCTCTGGGACCGCCGCAGCGGCCGGCCCCTCTACAACGCCGTCGTCTGGCAGGACACGCGCACGCGGGACCTCTGCCAGAAGATCATCGACGACGGGTTCGAACCGTATGTGCGGCAGCGCACGGGACTGGTCAGCGCAACCTACTTTTCCGGGCCCAAATTGCGATGGCTCCTGGACCATGTGCCCGGGGCGCGCGCCCATGCCGAGAGCGGCGAGGTGCTCTTTGGCACCGTGGATACCTGGCTGATCTGGTGGCTCACCGGCGGGCCGCACGGAGGCGCGCACGTCACCGACATTACCAACGCCTCGCGGACGATGCTGATGGACCTGGCCACGCTGGACTGGGACGACCAGATGCTGCGCTACCTAGACATTCCGCGGGCCTGCCTCCCGGCGATCCGCCCCTCCAGCGATGGGAGGTTCTACGGCGTCACCCGCGGGGATGGACCGCTGGGCGGCGAGGTGCCGGTGTGCGCCGACCTGGGGGACCAGCAGGCCGCGCTCGTCGGGCAGGCCTGCTACACGGCGGGGGAGACGAAGAGCACCTACGGCACGGGGAACTTCCTGCTGATGAACACCGGCCATGCGTCCATTCCCTCGGCGAGCGGCCTGCTGACGACCGCGGCTTACGGCCTACACGCCGACCGCCCGGTCTACGCCCTGGAAGGGTCAATCGCCATCACCGGCGCCGCGGTGCAGTGGCTGCGGGACAACCTCCGGCTCATCGAGACCGCCGCGGAGAGCGAAGGTCTCGCCGAGTCTGTGGAGGACGCCGGCGGCGTCTATTTCGTGCCGGCGTTCTCGGGGTTGTTCGCCCCCTACTGGGACATGTACGCGCGGGGCGTGATCGTCGGGCTGACCCGCTTTGTGGACCGGCGCCACATCGTGCGGGCGACCCTCGAGGCCATCTGCTATCAGACGCGCGAAGTGGTGGACGCCATGCGCCGGGACTCCGGGACGACCCTCAACAGCATTAAGGTCGACGGCGGCGCCGCCAAGAACAACTTCCTGATGCAGCTGCAAGCCGACGTGCTCGGCGTGCCCGTGATCCGCCCGACGGTGCACGAGACGACCGCCCTGGGAGCGGCCTACATGGCCGGCCTGGCCGTCGGCCTCTGGCACGATCTGGAAGATCTTCGCCGCAACTGGGGGGTGGAACGAGTCTTCGAGCCCCGCTGGTCCGAAGACCGGCGCGAAGCGGCCTACCGCGGCTGGCAGCGGGCGGTGGAGCGCAGCCGAGGCTGGATCGAGAAAGATGGATAGGGCCGAGCGGCTGCGGCGGTTGGAGCGCGGCGTGGACCTCCTGGTGATCGGCGGCGGGATCACGGGCGCCGGCGTCGCGCTCGACGCAGCCAGCCGCGGGTTCCGGGTCGGGCTCGTCGAGCAAGGGGACTTTGCCGGGGGCACCAGCAGCCGCTCCACCAAGCTCGTCCACGGGGGGATCCGCTACCTCCCGCAGGGCCATCTCGCGCTGGTGCGGGACGCTCTGCGCGAACGGGCCCGGTTGCTTCGCCTGGCTCCACATCTAGTGCGGCCGCTGCCCTTTCTCCTCCCCCTCTATGCCGGCCAGAGCCGACCGCTGGGTCTTCGTCTCCCGGCCGCCGTGCGCCCGCTGACGCCGCTGGGAATCCGCGCTGGCCTGATCGCCTACGACGTGTTCGCCCGTAGTCCCACCCTGCGCCACCGCGTGGTCACCCGCGCCTGGGTGGAACGGGAGGCGCCGGACGTCCGTACCAACACCCTCCGGGCTGCGTTCATCTACACCGACGCCCGCACCGACGACGTGCGGCTGACTCACGCGGTGCTGGCCACCGCGCGGGTCCACGGCGCCGTCACGCTCAACCACGCGCGGGTCGGGGACCTCCTGCACAACGGAGCGCGGCTCGCCGGCGCCCGCGTGGAAGATCGCCTCACCGGCCGGCTGATCGAGGTGAGCGCGCGATTCGTCGTCAACGCCACCGGGATCTGGGCGCAACAGGTGGCGGAGATGGATGGCCCGCCGCCGTTCCATCTCCGGCATAGCGTGGGCACGCACCTGGTCTTGCGGCCGGGGGCCCTCCGGACCTCTCTCGCCGTGGTCATCTCCGAGACCGACGACGGCCGCATCGCCTTCATCGTCCCCTGGGCCGACCGGTTCCTGCTGGGGACCACGGATCTTCCTTACAGCGGTGATCTGGCGGCGCCGGCGCCCAGGCCAGAAGAGGCAGCCTACCTCCTGGACCACGCCAACCGCTACCTGCGGCAGCCGCTGGGACCTGGCGATGTCACCGCGGCCTTCGCCGGCGTCCGCCCGCTCGTGGCGGCGGCGGAAGACTCCACGGCGGCGATGGCCCGCGACCACAGGGTGGCGGTGTCGCCCGGAGGGTTGATCAGCATCGTGGGGGGGAAGCTCACCACCTACCGCAAGATGGCTGAAGACACCTTGAACGCCGTGGTGACCCGTGACGGAACCCGGCGCCCCTGTCCGACGGCGGCGATTCGACTGGTTGGCGGTAGCGGCCTGGCCGAAGCCCGCGCCGCTCTGGCGCGGGCCGCGCTAGCCTCGGACCAACGAGAACATTTGTTGGACACCTACGGATCTGCCGCCCTCGATGTCCTGGCGCTGATCACCGACGATCCCTCCCTGGGCCGCCGCTTGGCCGACGGCCTGGCCGTGACGGCGGCGGAGGTCGTCTACGCCTGCCGCGCCGAGCAGGCGGTCTCTTTGCCGGACTGCCTCTACCTCCGCACGAAGCTGGCGTGGCTGGACACGGCGGCGGCTGACCGCGCCGTGGAGGCGATAGGCTCTCTGATGGGCGCGGAGCTCGGATGGGACGCCGCCGAGAGGCGCCGTCAGGAGAAAATGTATGAGGAGCGGCGCAGACCTCATCAGTTCACGATTTGATCCGGCTGTTAGTCGGATCGAAGCGCGGTTCGGGCCGCACCGTGGCGGGGATGCTGCGGCCGTCCACCTCCACGGCGAGCTCCGTCCCCGGCGTCGCCAGGGCCGGCGGCAGGTAGGCGAAGGCGATGCTCTCGGCCACAGTGTAGCCGTAGCCCCCGCTGGTCGCCCGTGAAATCACCCGTCCATCGGCCAGCACCGGCTCGTTGCCCAACGGATGGGTGGAGGGGTCCTTCAGAATGAGGCAGCAGAGCTTGCGCGTCAGCCCTCGCTCCCGCTGGACCAGGAGCGCTTCGCGCCCCTGGAAGTCCTTCGCCTCCAGCTTGACGCAGAACCCCAGCCCGGCCTCATACGGCGTGTACTCAGGCGTGATGTCCGCGCTCCAGTAACGATACCCCTTCTCCAGGCGCAGCGAATCGACGGCGCGGTAGCCGATGGCCCGCAGGCCGCGCGGCCGCCCAGCTTCCCACAGCGCGTCCCAGACAGACAGTCCGGCGTCGAAGGGCACGTACAGTTCCCACCCCAGTTCCCCCACGTAGGTCACGCGCAGCGCCCGCACCGGCACCCCCCCGAGGCGGATCTCCCGCGCGGTCATATAGGGGAAGGCGGCGTTGGAGAGATCGTCGCCGGTGACCTCCGCCAGGATCTCCCGGGCGCGCGGTCCCCATAGCCCCACGCACGACAACTCGCCGGTGACCTCCCGCAACGTCACGGATCCATCGCTGGGCAGGTGGCGCTGAATCCAGTCGAGGTCGTGCACGCCGAACGCGCTCCCCGTGACGATGAAGAACCGATCGGACCCGAGGCGCGTGACGGTGAGGTCGCACTCGATGCCCCCGCGCGTGTTCAGCATCTGCGTGTAGGTGACCGCGCCGGGCGGCTTGTCCAGATCGTTGTCGGTCAGCCATTGCAGCGCGGCCAGCGCGCCGCGACCTTCCACGTCCACCTTGCTGAAAGAGGTGAGGTCGAAGAGGCCCGCGGCCTCGCGCACCGCCGCGTGCTCGACGGCGATCGCCGGCGACCAGTTGTGGCGGATCCAACCCTCGGGCGCCCCGCCGGCCGGCGCCGTCAGGGGATCATCGACCTCGTTGGCAGCGTACCAGTTCGGGCGCTCCCATCCTCCCTTCTCACCGAACACCGCGCCCAGGGCTTGCAGACGCGGGTAAGGGGGGCTGACCCGCAGCGGGCGGGCCGAGTCGAACTCCTCCAGCGCGTGGTGGACGGTGTAATTCCGCGAGTAGACCTCGAGGGACCGGGCCGCGGTGTAGGCGCGGTCGCCGAAGTGGAGGCCGAAGCGCCGCAGATCCGCGCGCCAGAGATCGAGGCCCGGCCGTCCCTCGACGATCCACTCGGCCATCACCTTCCCGACCCCCCCGCCCGCAGCAATGCCCGGTGATCCCCCGGCGACGAAGAACCCTCGCACATTCGGGGCCTCGCCGAGGAGGAACTCTCCGTCGGCCGTGATCGCGTCCGGCCCGTTGATCAGTTTGCGGATGCCGACCCGGTTCAACTCGGGGATGCGCTCCGCGGCGTTGTGCGCCAGGTGCTCGAACCGTTCCCAGTTCGGCGGCAGGAGGCGGAGGTTGAAGTCCGGGGGGATGCCGTCCAGCCCCCAGGAGACCGGCGCGCGCTCATACCCGCCGACGACCAGCCCGCCGACCTCTTCACGGAAGTAGACCAGGTGATCGGGGTCGCGCATCACGGGGAGATCGCGGGGAACGCCTGCAAAGGGCACGGTGACCAGGTACTGGTGCTCGACGGGGGTAATGGGGATCGTCACGTCGACCATCCGCCCGATCTGCCAGGACCATATCCCCGCCGCGCAGACCACAGCCGGAGCACGGATCGTGCCACGATCGGTGACGACCCCCTCCACGCGCCCGTCCCGCACCAGGATGGACGTGACGGCGGTCTGTGTGTGGATCTCGGTGCCGCGGACGCGCGCCGCGTGCGCCAGCGCGTAGGTGAGCCCGCTGGGGTCGACGCGGCCATCTCCCGGAATGTAGGCGGCCCCCACCAGCTCATGCTCGCTCATGAGCGGGAAGCGCCTGACCGCCTCGCGCGGGCCGATCAGCTCCAGCTCCAGGCCGTAGGCTTTGGCCAGCGCCGCCTGACGGCGCAGTTCCTCCATGCGCGTCGCGCTGCCGGCGAGGCGCAGGCTGCCCACCCGGCGCCAGTCGGGATCGACCCCGGTCTCCTCCTTCAGGCGGGCATAGAGTTCCACGCTGTACATGATCATCCGGGTGAGGTTGTGCGAACCGCGCAGCTGCCCGATCAGCCCGGCGGCGTGAAAGGTGGCCCCGCCAGTGAGCTGCCCTTTCTCCAGCAGGACGATGTCCGTCCACCCCATCAGGGTGAGGTGGTAGGCGATGCTGCAGCCGGCGACGCCGCCGCCGATGATGACGGCCCGCGCCTCAGATCTCATCCCTGGTACCCACGGGTCTCATCCGCGGGCGCAGCGCCGCTTTCGTCGCGACGAACGACACGCCCCAGAGGGCGACCGCGCTGACTGCGCCCAATCGCGAGAGACGAGTATCGCTGAGACAATCGCTCACCCGCCGAATGTTCTTCAGCGTGGCGCCCATGTCTTTCTCGCTGTGGACCATCTCCGGGAAGGAGAAGAGTGCAGGGAGTCGAACCGCGCAGGAGACCTCGCCCGATGTGACTGCACCGCACAAGGGGGACGCGCCTCGATGAGCGGAAGCCACCTGTACGACTACCGCCTGGTGCACTCTGCCCGCTACCAGAAATCGCCGCTCTTCCCCATCTTCCGGCGGCTCGGCGCCACCTCGTTTCTCTGGTACAACCACCACCTCCACGCCGTCGACTTCGAGGGACAGACCAAGGAGCAGGAGTATTGGGCGATCCGCAACGGCGTCACCCTGTGGGACGTCTCGGTGGAGCGGCCGGTGGAGATCGACGGCCCCGACGGCTTTACCCTGATGGATCTGCTCACGCCGCGGGACATGCGCAAGTGCGCCGTCGGCCAGTGCAAGTACACCCTCATCACCGACGAGCACGGCGCAGTGGTCAACGACCCGGTCGTCCTGCGACTGGGGGAGAACCGCTTCTGGCTCTGCCCCTCCGACAGCGACGTCCATCTGTGGGCCAAGGGGGTCGCCGTGGGAATGGGCCTCCGAGCCACCGTGCGCATCACCGACGTCTTCCCCATTCAGTTGCAGGGGCCCAAGTCCGTGGACGTGCTGGGCGCGATCATCGGCGACCGCATTCGCTCGCTGAAGTACTACTGGTTCATGGAGGCGGAGT
>JBOGSD010000082.1:0-6266 GCA_050695215.1 bacterium | reverse complement strand
CTCTGCCTGAATGGCCCGCGTGGTCGGGCTCACCGGCGGCCTGGCCAGCGGCAAGAGCGCCGTGGCCGCCGTCCTGCGCGATCTGGGAGCCCACGTCATCAGCGCCGACGCGATCGCCCGGGAGATCGTCGTGCCGGGAAGGGCGGCGCTGCGCGAGATCGCCGAGGCGTTCGGTCCGGAGATCGTCGGCGCCGATGGCCGCCTCGACCGGGCGCGCCTGGCCGCGCGCATCTTCGCAGACCCCGCCGCCCGCGCCCGGCTAAACGCGATCACGCATCCCCGCATCCGGAAGCGCATGCGGGACGAGGTGGACCGGCTGACGCGGACCCTGCCGCCGCAGGCGGTCATCATTTTGGACATCCCGCTCCTGCTGGATACCGCTTCGCGCCTGGACTATCCGCTCGAGGGAGTGGTCGTCGTCGGCGTGGATGAGGCGACCCAGACCGAGCGCCTTCGGCGGCGCGACGGGCTGAGCGCCGATGAGGCCCGCAGCCGCCTGGGCGCGCAGCGGCCCCTCCGCGAGAAGGTCGCCGAGGCCGACTGGATGATCGACAACAGCGGCACTCCCGAAGAGACCCGTCGCCAGGTCGAAGCGCTGTGGCGGCGTCTGACCGCCTGAAGCGGCGCGCCTCCCCTCTCACCCGCTCGGAACTCCCACCGTCTCTGATCCGTAGGAGGTATCGCAGGCGCATTTAATGACGATTTGTGGCCGATTTTCGTGGGTAATACTGATCTGATCAGCCGGTTGCGTATTCCGGCCCGTGAGGAGGACAGCGCTCCATGTTGACTCGTCTCTCCATCATCGCCCTGACCCTGAGCCTGGCTGCCGGGGTGATCGCCACTCCCGCTCAGGCCCAGTCGATCAGGGTCGTCATCGACGGATCCCCCGTCTTCTTCGACCAACCGCCGGCCGCCATCGGCGGGCGCGTCCTGGTCCCCCTGCGCGGCGTCTTCGAGCGCCTGGGGGCCTTCGTCCAGTGGGATCCCCAGTCCAATACCGTCACGGCCGTGCGTGGGGACACGCAGGTGGTGCTGGTGATCGGCAGCCGTCAGGCCACCGTGAACGGACGGGCGGTCCTGCTGGATGTGCCGGCCCTCATCGTCGGCGGCCGCACGCTGGTCCCGCTGCGCTTTGTCAGCGAGGCCATGGGCGCCCGCGTGGACTGGGACGCGGCGACCCGCTCCGTGTTCATCACGTCATCGCCGGTGGCCCAGCCCCCCTTCCCGCCGCTGCCCAGGCCGACCGTCACCCCGGTCCCGCCGCCGCCCCAGGCCGCCGTGGTCGAAGGAACGGTCGTGCGCGTAGACGTGTCCGCCCAGCGGATTCTGGTCCAGCGGGGGAACCTGATCCACACCTTCCTCGTCACCCCCGACACGGCGATCACGCGCCTTAACGTGGACACCAACCAGGGCGGATCGATCAGCCTGGCGGAGGTGCGCACGGGCGACTTCGTCCGCGTCACCGCGGACACGGCCAACCGGGCCATCCTTGTCCGGGTGCTCGTCCGCGAAATCAGCGGACGCATCGACGCGCTGACCAGCCGGGTCATCGTCCTGACGAACGGCCAGACCTTCCCCTTCGCCGACGACGTGCGCTTCATCGCCGACGGGCGCGAAGTGCCCCGGGAAGCGCTGCGGGTCGGGATGGAGGTGACGCTGCGGATCAACCCGCAGACGCAGGAGGTTACCGAAGTGACCGTCCGCGGCCTGGTGGTCCTCCCGACAGCGACGCCCACGCCGCCGGCCACCGCCGTGCGCATCACCTTCTTCACCCACAGCGCCGCCGACCCGGTGCGCGCCGGCGAGACCATCACCGTCACCCTGCGGGGGAGCCCCGGCGGGGCGGCCAGCTTTGACATCTTCGGCATCACCACGGGCGTCGAGCTGCGCGAAGTGGCCCCCGGCGTGTACCAGGGGGCGTACGTGGTGCGCTCCGGAGATAACGTGGTCGGGGCGGCCATCTTCGGCCACCTCCGCGTCGGCAACCAGCAGGCACCGATCGTGCAGGCCGGCAACCCGGTGACCATCGACACGCTCAACCCGGTGATCACCCAGCGTTTCCCTGAAACCAACACGACCGTCAATAACACCCGCCCCAACATTCTGATCACCTACAATGACCGAGGCGGCTCGGGCATCAGCACGGCGACGACGCGGCTGTTCGTCAACAACGCCGACGTGACCGCACGCGCCACCGTAACCGAGACGGCCGTCGCCTACAATCCGCCTGATCCTCTCTCCGGACGCGTCGTGGTCCGGCTGGTGCTTGTCGACCGGGCGGGGAACCGCCTCGACGACGCCTGGGCGTTCACGATCGCCGCCGTGCAGGGATCGCTGATCAACGCGGTGACCGTCAATCCCACCACCCCGCTCGCCGCGGGCCAGGTGCTGACGATCACCGTCACGGGGGAGCCCGGCGCCCAAGCCACGTTCAGCATCGAGGGGGTAGCGGGGGCGCAGAACCTGTCCATGAGCGAAGCGCCCAACCAGCCCGGGGTGTACTTCGGCAGCTACACGGTGCGCGCCGGGGACAACGTCCAGGACGCCAGGGTCACCGTGACCCTCACCAAGGGCGGCGTGACCAGCCGAGCCGAGGCAAGCGCCCGGCTGACCATCGTCACGGCCGTCGTGGCCGCGCCGGCGATCACCTCGCCGGCCGCCGGCGCGACGGTGGGCCAGCCACTCGTCATCCGCGGCCGGGCGACGCCCGGGCACCAAGTGATCGTGCGCGTCGACTACCGGGGCACAGTGCTGCTGTTCAACCTCCAGGGCACCTACGGGCAGGTGGCGACCAACACCGATGCGGCGGGGAACTGGCAGGTGACGATCAACCAGTCCATCCGGGTCCCTGGGGCGGAGCTGACCATCGTCGCCTGGGCCGTCGATCCGGCGGGGCGCCGTTCCCAGGACACCGTCGTGAGAGTGCGGCAGGGCTAGACGTTTCGACGGGCCGTCGCGTCCTGCCAGGCCCACTCCACCGCTTCGAGGGGATCCCGCGTGCGCCGGATCCGGGCGGGGGGAAGGCCGGCCCGGGAGATCTCCCAGGTGTCCAGGCCGATCACCGGCAGGCCGATCTTCAGCGCGTGGCCGAGTTCAGAGAGGGTCCCGTAGCCGCCGCCGACCGCGATGACCGCTTCGGCGCCTCGGACGACGAGGATGTTGCGTCCCTCGCCCAGGCCGGTCGGCAGGGGGATCGTCACGTACGGATTGGCGTCTTCGGCCCCGTCGGTGGGGAGGATGCCGACGACGACCCCGCCAGCGCTGGCGGCGCCCCTACAGGCCGCCTCCATCACCCCACCCATGCCCCCGCAGATCAGGATCCCGCGCCGGCCGGCGATCTCCCGGCCGATCGTCTCGGCCGCCTCTTCCAGGGCGGAGGAGGTCTGCCGTTCGCCAATGACGGCTATCCGGACTGGGCGGTCCGGAAACGGGTGCATCAGGGCGTTGATGGGGACTAGGCCGGGCGGACGTTCGTAGCCTGCGGTCCCTTCTGTCCCTGGGTGATCTCGTACTCGACCTTCTGCCCTTCCGAAAGGGAGCGATACCCTTCCATCTGGATCGCCGAGTGGTGCACGAAGACGTCCTTTCCGCCCTCATCGGGCGTGATGAACCCGTACCCTTTCTCGGCGTTGAACCACTTGACCGTCCCCTGCGCCATGCCTGTCGCCTACCTTTCCTGAAATACCCTAATCCGTGCCCCCACTTGTTCGAGGGGACCCTTCGGCAACCCTCTGGGGCCCGGCCCCTCCCGCGCCCCCCGAGCTCCGTCCCGGGCGTCAGGGGGTGGGGTGGCTGGCTGCCGAACGCCGATGATACAATCACTTTATGCCCACGCTCAAACTGGTCACGGAGATGGAGCCCCGTGGCGACCAGCCCCAGGCGATCGACGGTCTGGTCGAGAGCCTCGAGGCCGGCAACCGCTGGACGACCCTCCTGGGGATCACCGGCTCCGGGAAAACGATGTCGATCGCCAACGTCATCCAGCGCGTCCAGCGGCCCACGCTCGTCATCGCCCACAACAAGACGCTGGCGGCCCAGCTCTACGGCGAGTTCCGGGAGTTCTTCCCCCAGAACGCGGTGCGTTATTTCGTCTCGTACTACGACTATTACCAGCCGGAGGCGTACGTCCCGCATACCGACCTCTACATCGCCAAGGACGCCTCCATCAACGACGAGATCGACCGCCTCCGCCACGGGGCCACCAAGGCGCTGATGGAGCGGCGCGACGTCATCGTCGTCGCCTCTGTCTCCTGCATCTACGGCTTGGGCAGGCCCGCGGATTACAAGGAAGTGATGTTGCTCATCCGCAAGGGGGAGCGGCGCTCGCGGGAAGACATCCTCCGCCGTCTGGTGGACATCCAGTACGACCGCAACGACGTCGACTTCGCTCGCGGGCGCTTCCGGGTGCGCGGCGACGTCATCGAGGTGCATCCGGCCTATGAGGAGAAGGCGGTCCGCGTCGAGCTCTTCGGCGACGAGGTCTCCCGCATCCTCGAGGTCGACCCTCTCACGGGAGAGATCGGCGAGGACAAACCGGTCGTGGCGATCTGGCCGGCCAAGCATTGGGTCACGACGGAAGAGCGGCTGGAGCGGGCGCTGCACACGATCGAGGCGGAGCTGGCCGATCGGATCGCCTGGTTCAAGACCCAGGGGAAGTTGCTGGAAGCGCAGCGGTTGGAGTTCCGCGCCCGCTACGACATGGAGCTGCTGCGCGAGACCGGCACCTGCCCCGGCATCGAAAACTACTCGCGCCATCTGGACGGCCGCAACGTCGGCGAGCGCCCCGGCTGCCTGCTCGACTATTTCCCCAACGACTTCCTGCTGGTGCTGGACGAGAGCCACGTCACCGTTCCGCAGATCAAGGGACAGGTCGAGGGGGACCGCACCCGCAAGCAGAACCTCGTCGATTACGGCTTCCGCCTCCCCTCGGCCTTCGACAACCGTCCGCTCGCCTGGGGGGAGTTCGAGCCGCTGATCCACCAGGCGATCTGCGTCTCCGCCACGCCGGGCCCCTTCGAATACCAGGTTAGCGCCAGGGTCGTCGAGCAGGTGGTGCGTCCCACCGGGCTGGTCGACCCGCGGGTCGAGGTGCGGCCGGCCCGCGGCCAGATCGACGACCTGATCGCCGAGATCAAGATCCAGGTAGAGAAGGGCGAGCGCACCCTGGTCACGACGCTGACCAAGCGCATGGCCGAGGACCTCAGCGCCTATCTGGCCGAGATGGGGCTGCGCGTGCACTACCTGCACGCCGAGGTGGAGACGCTGGAGCGCGTGCAGATCCTGAAGGACCTGCGCCTGGGCACGTATGACGTGCTGGTCGGCATCAACCTCCTGCGGGAGGGGTTGGACCTGCCGGAGGTCTCGCTGGTGGCCATCTTGGATGCGGACAAGGAGGGGTTCCTGCGGTCCGAGACCTCGCTCATCCAGACGATGGGGCGGGCCGCCCGGCACATCTCGGGCCGCGTGCTCCTTTACGCGGACGAGGTTACCGAGTCCATGAAACGGGCGATTGATGAGACGAACCGGAGGCGCCAGATCCAGGTACGGTACAATGAAGAGCACGGGATCACCCCCCAGTCGATCGTCAAGCCCATCCGCGACATGATCGACATCCAGCAGGTGGCCGAGGAACTGGCCGACTACCAGCCCTCTGCGTCGAGCGAGGTGCTGACGGCGCAGGAGTTGATCAAGCTGGCCGAGACGCAGCGAGCCAAAGTCCCCTGGTCGGTGGCCCGGCTGCTGCTGCTCTCGCCGGCCGAACTGGAGCAGACGATCGAGACGCTGGAGCGCGAGATGTCGCGGGCCTCCGCCAACCTGGAATTCGAGAAGGCGGCCGTGCTGCGCGATCAAGTGAAGGAACTGCGGATAGGCCTGGGCGAGCCCTTCTTTGCGCCGGGAAGGCGTGGCCGGGGCGGGAATCGCCGCGGACGAGGGCGGGGCGCGATGGCGATGCGGGGAGGTCGTCGTGGAGGCTACCGGGGCCGCTAGCGGCGCCTTCTTGAACACGTGAAGGAGCGCTCAAGGAGTAGCAATGCCGATTGACCGCATCATCGTGCGCGGGGCGCGCGAGCACAATTTGAAGAACGTCACCGTCGAGATTCCGCGGGACCGCTTCGTGGTGCTCACCGGCATCTCCGGGTCGGGGAAGTCCTCGCTGGCCTTCGATACCATCTACGCGGAAGGGCAGCGCAAATACGTGGAGTCCCTCTCCGCCTACGCCCGGCAGTTCCTCGGGCTGATGGAGAAGCCGGATGTGGACTACATCG
>JBOGSD010000081.1:0-33272 GCA_050695215.1 bacterium | reverse complement strand
CGCAGGATAGCCGACTGGAATGAGCAGGTAGGGCTTCTCATTCTTCGGCCGGCCGAGGATCGCCGCGAGGAACCCCATGGGGCTCGGGGTGTGCGTCAGGGTGGCCAGACCGGCCCAGTGCAGCGCCGCCAGTAAGAACCCGCAGGCAATGCCCACGGATTCCATCACGTAATAGTGCTTCCGATGGCGTTCGGCGCCGTCCGCCCCGACCTCGAGTCCATAGTCCTGCCGGAGGACGACGATCAGGTAGGGAGCGATCTCCAGGAAGGGTTTGTGCCAGTCCGTCCCCAGCGGCGCCAGCGCCTCGAGCCAATCGTCCGGCATGCGGTGCTCGTAGCTCTCCCGCTCTTCGGCCTCGGCGGCTTCGCGGATCCGGCGTTTGAGCGCAGGGTCCTCCACAACCACAAACGTCCAGGGCTGGCGGTTGGCGCCGGAGGGCGCGCTGGTCGCCACCGCGATCGCGTTCTCGATGACGTCGGAGGGCACCGGTTCAGCGGAGAACGACCGCACTGACCGCCGCAGCCGCATCCATGAGGCGAACTCCCGCGAACGAGAGCGCTGCTCATCTGCTTCCAGCCGCGGGAACTCGAGCGCAATGGGACGGTACACAGTGATCCCACCTCCATCCTACTGATACAGCCAGCGATAGATGCCGTAGGATTCGAGGACGCGCTGGACGTATCCGCGCGTCTCCGAGATCGGAATGGTCTCGACCCAGAGATCGAGATCGCTGCCGCGGCGGCGGGCGAGGCGCCGCGCGGCCCCGGGGCCCGCGTTGTAGGCGGCCAGGGCGAGATAACGATCCCCGCCAAAGGCGTGCAACGCCCGGCTGAGGTAAGCCACGCCGGTGCGAATGCTCACCTCGGGATCCCTCAGCTCCGCCCGCGTCACGGTGCCGCGGGTCAGTCCTGCGGCCGTGGAGGGGAGCAGCTGCATCAGGCCGATGGCGCCGGCCGGCGACGCCGCCCGAGGATCGAACCGGCTCTCCTCGCGGATGACCGCCAACACCAGATACGGGTCGACGGACCGGGCCGCGGACGCTGCGCGCACGACCTCCCAGTGCGCCCGCGGATAGGCGAGCATCCACACCTCCAGATCGGCCGCCGATCCTCCGTAGAGCGGCCCCTCGATGGCCCGCGCCGCCGCGGCGACGGAAGCCGCGATGTCCCCCGCCCGGGCGCGGTGCGCGGCGACGAACCTTAGCAGCGCCGGATCCTCGGTAGAGTGCGGGAGCGCCTCCGCCTCGTCGGCGGCCTCCTGATCGAATCCGAGGGCGGCGAGTTCTTCAGCCGCTGGATGGAAGCGCTCGGGACTGAGGGTCTGAGGCGCGGCGGCAGGTGGACGAGGGGCAGGCGGCGACTTGAGTTGGGCTCGCGCCCGCTGGCCGTAATACGTGAGTGGATACTGCCGAGCGAGCCGTTCGAGCAGTGGGCGAGCGCTGCTGCCCATCTGCCGCCGCGACCGCGCCGCCCAGAACAGGCTGGCCGACGTCCGGCGCGAGGTGGGGAACGCCGCCGCCGCGCGGGTGAACATCACGTCCGCCTCGGCGAACGTCCCGCGACGGTAGCGCAGCCAGCCGCGGCGCCACCGCGCGTCATCACCCTGCCGCGAGTCGGGAAATCGCCCGGCGAGGTCCGCAAGCATGCCATCGGCCGCCGCCCACGTCTGCGAGGCCTCAGCCGACGCGGCCAGGGCCAGCAGTGATCGTGCCGCCCAGAGGCTGGCGGGGAATTCGCGACTCACCCTGGCCCACTCCGCGCGGGCCTCCCCGATCCGTCCCGTCGTCGCCAGCGCCCGCCCCAACCAAAATCGAGCGCGGTCGGCGCCGTCAGGGAAGCGCGCGGCCTGCGCGAAGGCATAGGCCGCGCCCGGCGTCCTTAGCCGTGCCTGGCCGAGCGCGTACCACGCGCGCGCCGCCAGGTCGGGCGGGAGCGATCCATGCAGCGCGGCGGCCAGTTCACCGACCGCGGCGGCCCGCTCGCCGAGAGTCTGGAGACGGATCCCCCGCTGCGCTCGCGCCTCGGCAGGCGGGTCGGGCAGCCGACCGCCGGTCAGGCGGCGCAGTCGCTGGGCGGCATCCGCCGCGTAAGGATTCTGCGGAATCGCCCACCAGGCCATGGCGTTGGCATGGACCGCAGCGGCTCGATCCCCCAGCGCTTCGCGCGCAGTCCCGAGCAGCCACCAGGCGCGGGCGACGATCTCGTCGTCGGGCCGCTCGCCGCTGGATGCGATCTGCGGGTCACCGGTCGATGCGGCCTGGAGGATGGGACGCAGCGCCCTGGCCGCTTCAGCGGGGGAACCGCTTCTGATCAACGCCTCCGCCCGGAGGATCGCGGCGCGCCGCGCCAACGGAGGCGACGCGCCGCCCGTCAAGAGATCGGCAGCCCGGGCGGCGGCTTCAAGGGCAGCACCGGCCCGCAGCGCCAGCGCCGCGGCTCGGTATTTCGAGTGGGCAGCGAGAGGCGGATAGCGCAAGGCAGCCGCGTCGAACGCCGTTTGCGCCTCAGCGAAGCGGCCGGTCTGCTCCAGGCAATGCGCCAGCCGGAACGACGCGCGCGCACCCCGAGGGCCTGGGTGATCGTTCTCGGACCGAAGCGGCGAGAGGTCCCCAGGACACTGGGTCGGAGTGATACCGGACGTCGCCGCGAAGACCTGCGTCGAGGACGGCGCGGCTGTAGTCGACAGAGCGGCGACGAGCAGAAAGACCGAAGTCTTTAGGCGGGCCGAAGACATTCCCTTCGACCCTAGCAGGTCTCCCCGGCCACAAACCAGCACCTCGTGTACGGCGACCCGATGAAGAATGCCAGCAGGAGGGCCCCGACTTTTCGCTCGCCGGACCGAGAGGGGTGGACGCCATCCATCTCAAAGTCCGCCCGTGTCCAGGTCAGCGCGTCTGAGCGCGGGATCGATCCGTTCGCCCACAGGTACGGCCCCCAGGCGATCCACGGGGCGGTGGTGCGAGAGTCGAGGTTGCCGGCGCGCCCATCTCTGACGTCGCCACCGCGGGCCATCTGGTCAATCTGCGCGCGGATAAGCCACTTGACGGCGAAGCCGGACTCGTACGCATACGGCTCTGGGTTGAGGAAGCTCCGACTGTATCCGCCGTAGGTCCGGCTGGAAAGGAACACCTGGCGCAGGTTCGGGTAACGGACTTTCAGCGTGCGGACGATATCGCCCAGTTGGGTCAGCAGGATGACGGCGTCCGATCGGGCCCCCGGCAGGGAGCGCGTTGGGTTGGCGTTGGCCACTTTGACCCAGACGACCTGAACCTGCCTCTCGCTGAGCCCCCGCGGCTTCAATGTGGTGTCTCGGATGCGATCGTAGTTCGAATCATCTCGGTCGTCCCAAAGGGCCGCACTCTGGCCGACCGCCGCGCCGTTCAGGATCACCAGCCCGGACCTCCTCAGTCCAGGTTCGGCGGCCGCCTGCCCCATGAAGCTCCAGGGACGGCAAGACGGGGCAGGACCGGGGGCGCAGAACTCTTGCGCCGCATTGGACATCCCGATCGAAAGGAGGACATAGCTCCCCGTGCGGCTTGGACGGCCCGTGCGATCAAGAGGTCGGACGGCCGCCGCTGCGGCGAGCCCCCGGGCCTTGTGCGCAGGGGGAGGGTCGTTTGCGCCAGGATAGAGTCCCCCGGCGAATCCAAGGTACCGCCTCCCGCGCAGATCAGTCAGCGGAACTAGCTCCGCATGCGACGGGCTCAACGGCATTAGCACAACGCCGAACGAGCAGGCGGTGGAGAGAATCGCGGCGAGACAGAGGAGGGTAGTACGAAGAGGTCTGCTAGACGACCGGGGAGCGGAGGAGACGCAGGCGGGCCTCATGCGCGACCGCCCTGACGGGCTCCTGCGGGAGCCCTTCCAATTGCATGAGCACCTCGGCGGCCTGCAGGATGATCCGCTGGAGATCGCCTTCTTCGACGTCGAACTCGCGGGTCAGGGTTGCCCACTCCGCACCTCCTGCCCATTCTTCCCCGGCCGCGGCGCGCCGTTCTGCCGGTGAGGTCACCGCCCGCCGCCGCCGGCGGTCCCATTGCTGTTCGAACTCCTCGGCGAAAGGATCCGGACCGAGGCCGACCTCAGCCTCCAGGCGCCCAATCCGCCGCACCAGGGCGGCCACACCGCCGAGGCGCGCCCCTTCGCCTCCCGCACGAGGCGGGCGCTCTGAGCCCAGCGCGGCCGCCATACCCGCGAGACGCGCGGCCGCTGCCGGGATGCCATCTCGCCGCACGATTTCTGCCAGCACGAGCATCCTCGGGTGCCGGAGCCGGGCCGCCCACCGGCCGTGTGCTGTCAACCCGGCGTTCCGGTCGATGTAGTCCAGGGTTTGTAACACGGCGGCGTGGAGGAGGAAAGTCCCCGCAATGGGCTCCCTCGTGCGGGCTAGCTCGTCGGCGACAACGCCGGGAGGGAGACGCGGGGCGCGACGGGGCCGTGAGGGGGCGACGCTCTCCCGCCCACGCTCGGCCTCGAACGCCGCCAGTGAGCGTTCGAGTTCTTCCAGCGCCTCTCCCAGTGTACGCCGGGCCAGCAGGTTGAGCACCTGCGTGTAGCCCGGACGGAAGGCCGAGCGCACCGGCTCGGTTTCCGCCCCCGCCAGCGCCAGACCCATGTGCGCCTCCGAGCGCGAGCCCGCGGGCAGCGCCACGACGCCGATGCGGTCGCGGCCGCGGCGCCCCGCCCGTCCCACCATCTGATGAAATTCCGTAGCCGTGAGATCGACGCGGCCGTCGGGGCTCTGGCGGGTCAGCGTGCTCAGGAGGACGGTCCGGGCCGGGACGTCCAGGCCGCTGGCCAGCGTGGTGGTCGCGGCGACGGCGCGGATGAGGCCGCGGTCGAGGAGATCCTCGACGGTGAGGCGCCAGGCCGTCAGGTGGCCGGCGTGGTGCGGCGCAACGCCGCCGCGCAGCAGGAAAGACCGGAAGCGGTGACCGGCCAGGTACGGGTAGCGGCGCTCCCACTCCGCATAGGCAGGCCGCCGCTCGCCCTCCCCGGGCCCACGGACGGCCGAGAGTTCGCGCACGGCCTCGTCACACTCCCGCCGCGAGGGAAAGAAGAGGATCGCCGGCAGCAGGCGCGCCTCGTCGAGTTGGGAGAGCGCCGTGGCCAGCCAGCCGCGGCGGCGCTCACCGCCGCGCAGGCGGCCCGCGAACGACTCGGGCAGCAGGTATCCCCGCGCGTCGTGCAGGATGCGGCGCAGCGGGACGGGGCGTTCCTCCTCGCGGATCACCGCCGGCGGGCGACCGCGCACCCTCCCCAACCACTCGGCCAGATCGTCCACGTTTTGCAGGGTCGCCGAGAGCAGGAGCAGCCGGGTGGCGGCGGGGGCGAGCATGAGGATCTCCTCCCAGGCCACGCCGCGCTCGGGATCGCCCAGATAGTGCGCCTCGTCCAGCACGGCCAGATGCGGGGTGAGCCGGCCGTCGTAGAGCGCGTTGCGCAGGATCTCCGTCGTGGCCACGATCACCGGCGACTGCGGCCGGATGCGCCGCTCCCCGGTGAGGAGGCCGACCCGCTCGGTCTCGTAGAGCCGCTGAAACCGGTGGAACTTCTGATTGGAGAGCGCCTTCAACGGCGTCGTGTACCAGGCGGTCCCGCCGGCGGAGAGGATCTGCTCGATCGCGCGCTCGGCGATCCAGGTCTTGCCGCTGCCGGTGGGCGCGGAGACGAAGACGTCGCCGAACTGCACCGCCTCGAGGGCGGCCAGTTGGAATGGCGCGGGGACGAAGGGGCCCGGAGGAACCTCCCCTACGTCCCGAAGGATCGTTCCCAGCCCGGAATGCAACGAGGTCAAGTCAGCCGGCGATCACCGGCCATCACCACACGGCAATGACCCGCGTCGGTCCGCCGGATCCGGCCTCCACCCGCGGCGCCCCCACGAAGACGGTGGCGCCGTTCGGCGGGATCCTGGCCAGGTTGGCGACGTTCTCCAGACCCCAGACGTTCGCGCCGAGCACGGTCACGTGCGTCTTGAAGTTCGCACTCGCGCCGTAGTCCAGGCTAAGCGTGTCCACGCCGATGCCGGCGATTTCCCGATCCTGCACGAGCATCTCCGCCGCCTCGGGATGAAATCCGGGGAAGTGCATCACACCCTTGCCGTCCGGGTTCCGGTAGGCTTGCACGTCACCGACGCGCGCCTCCCACCCGCTGTGCATCAGCACAACGGCTCCTCGAGGAAGCCGGCCGTGGCGGCTCTCCCAGGCCCTGATGTCGCGGGGCGTCACTTGAGCGTCGGGGTTCGTCGCCGCGCGCTCGTGAATGTGGATGACCGCCGCGGGACCCACCAGCCGGCCGGCCGGGATCTGATGGACGAACCAACGGCCTTCGGCGAAATGCTGCGGGGCGTCCATGTGCGTGCCGCTGTGTTCCCAGTAGGTCAGGACGTTGCCGTAAAAGCCGTCCTTCTTGATTGACACGAACACCTTTCGCTCCATCTTGGGAAAGAATTGCGGGTTGAACGACGGAAAGGCGGGACTGAGCACGTGGGTGAGATCCTGAACGCTGCGCACCCGGACGCGCGCCTCCGCACTCGGGGGCGCCGTCAGGAACGGGACCCCGCCCATCGCCGTGCCCACCGCCGCGCCGGCCGCGATCTTGAGGAACTCGCGCCGCTTCGTTCTCAGCGCAGAGAAGGTCTCTGGAACGCACATGCCTGCTCACCTCGCTTCCCCGTCGTGGATTGGCACAAAGGGTTCGGGGATCGTCCCCGGGTTCCTACCCTGAAACCTAGAGGCCGGCGTCGATCCATCGACCGAAGAGGAGGCCACTGATGAGGCTTCCACGTATGATACAATGTAGTCACAGTAACCACATTTGGGGCGAGGCCACCGGCCATGCGGAAGATCGGCGTGCGAGAAGCCAAGGCCAGGTTGAGCGAGATCCTGAAGGACGTCGAAAGGGGGCGCGCGTGGACGATCACCGCCCGCGGGCGTCCGATCGCGCGGCTCATCCCCGTGGCAACAAAGGAAACGGTGGAGGAATGGATCGCCCGACTAGAGCGGGAGGGACGGATCCTCCGCCCTCGTGCCGCGGACAGGCCATTCCGTCCCTTGAACGTGTCTCCCCAGGTCGGCGCACTTCTGCGGAAATACCTTGAGGAAGACCGAGACGCCACCTAGTGACGCCGCAACCTCTCACACTCTATTGGGACAGTTCGGCCATAGTGTCAGCGATCACACCCGGACCAGATCACGATGAGGCGGCGGGATTGGCGCGCCGCCCTGGCACCCACCTCATGTCGAGTCTTGCGCTGGCGGAGGTTCTTGCGGCCATCCACCGCCTTCGCCGCGAAGGCGATGCGGCTACCGCCGCTGTCGCCCTCGATGAAGTGCAGCGGCCGCCGTGGGTCCAGATGCAAGAAACGCCGGACCCATTTGTCCTGGAGCAGACGGCCGCCAGGTGGCCACTACGGGGTGCCGATCTCTGGCACCTGGCCCTAGCAAAAACCCTCCAGCAGGAGCAGCCCTCGCTGCGGCTGCTCTCCTTCGACCGGCGGCTCACGGAAGCGGCTGCGGGCGAGGGCCTCGTGGCGCCGCGCTTCTCCTAAAACCTGCCCTATCGCCACTTCAGCGACGTGACCTTCGGTTGGAGGAAATAGAGTAGATAGTCGGGTCCGCCCACCTTGGCGTCGGTGCCGCTCATGTTGAAGCCGCCGAAGGGGTGGACGCCCACCATCGCGCCGGTGGACTTGCGGTTGATGTAGAGGTTGCCGGCGAACAACTCCTGCCGCGCCCGGGCGATCTTGGCGGGGTTCTTCGTGAAGACCGCGCCGGTCAGACCGTACTCGGTGCCATTGGCGATGGTGAGCGCGTCGTCGAAGTCGCGCGCCTTGATCACCGCCACCACCGGCCCGAAGATCTCTTCTTGGGCGATGCGGGCGCGCGGGTCGACGTCGGCGAAGACCGTCGGCTGGATGTAGTGGCCGTGGCCGTCCGCCGGCTCCCCGCCCGCGGCGAGCCGTCCCTCCCGCTTGCCCACGTCGATATACCCCATGATGGACTGGCGCGCCCGCTCGTTGATCACCGGACCGGCCGGATAGTTCTCGGCGGCGGGGCCCACCTGCAGCGCCCGCACCTGTTCCACGAATTTGTCCAGGACAGCACGGTAGACCGGGGCGGTCACCACCAGCCGCGACCCCGCCGAACACTTCTGCCCCTGGAAGCCGAAGCCGGAGGCGACCGCGGCGCGCACCGCGTCTTCGAGGTCCGCGTCCTCGTCCACGATGACGGCGTTCTTGCCGCCCATCTCGCAGATCACGCGCTTGAGCCAGATTTGCCCTTCGCCGACCTTCGCGGCCTGCTGATAGAGACGGATTCCCACTTCCTTGCTGCCCGTGAAGGCGATCATGCGGACCTGAGGGTGCAGCACCAGCGTATCGCCCACCTCGGCGCCGGAGCCCGTCACGATGTTGAGCACGCCAGGCGGCAGGCCCGCCTCCTCCATGGCCTCCAGAAAGACGTACACGTTCGCCGGGGAGTCGCTGGAGGGTTTCAGCACCACCGTGTTGCCGGCGGCGATGGCGCCGACCGCCATCCCCATCGGGATAGCCAGCGGGAAGTTCCACGGCGGGATCACGGCGACGACACCGAGCGGCAGATAAGTGTAGTCCGTGTACTCCTGCGGGTGCGCCCCCATGGGCTGCCCGCGGGCGTAGCGGATCGCTTCACGGGCGAAGTATTCCAGGTGGTCGATCGACTCCGCCACGTCGGCGTCGGCTTCCCCCCAGTTCTTGCCGACTTCGTAGACCTGCCAGGCGGCCGCGACGTAGCGACGCCGCCGGAGGACGTCGGCCGCGCGAAGCAGGAGCGCCGCTCGCTCTTCGACGGGGACGGAGCGCCAGGACTGAAACGCGCGCTCCGCCGCTTCCACCGCGCGCTGCACCTCTCGCCCGGAGGCCTTCTCGAGCACGACCACAACCTCGTCCTGGTGGGAGGGGCTACGGGAGTAGAACTTGTCGTAGGTCGTCACGCGCTCGCCGCCGATGACGAGAGGGAGTTTCTTCCCGAGCTCACGCTGGACGCTACTGAGGGCGGCGTTCATCCTGCTGCGCCCGTCTTCGCTGGTGAAGTCGGTCAGCGGCTCGTTGCGGAACTCGGGCAGACCCATCGTTCACCCCCGGGTGAAATTCGCCACCATTATAGGATGCACGCCGGAGGGTAGCAGGGCAGGACGGCGGATGCAGGTGAAGAAAACTGGCCCGATGCAGGAAGAGCGCAAGGTCATCACCGTCCTGGCCGCCGACCTGACCGGCTCGACTCCGCTGGGCGAGCGCCTCGACCCCGAAGAGGTCAAGCTGATCATCGGCGAAGTAGTCGGCCGGTTCATTCAGATCGTCGAAGCGTGGGGCGGCACGATCAAGGACGCCGCCGGAGACGGGGTGCTGGCTTTGTTTGGGGCGCCCGTGGCTCACGAAGACGATGCGGAGCGGGCCGTCCGCGCGGGACTGCAGATCGCGCTGGAGGCCGGCCGCTACGGGGAGGAGATCGCGCGGGCGTGGGGCGTGGAGGGATTAGGCGTCCGCGTGGGGGTGCACACCGGGCCCGTGGCGCTGGGGTCGATGGCGTTCGGGGGGGAAGCGCAGCGGGCCGCCTTCGGCGACACGGTGAACACGACGGCCCGGCTGCAGACGGCGGCCACCCCGAACACGGTGCTGGTGGGGGAAACCACGAAGCGCCTGATTGAGCCCCTTTTTACGTGGGGCCCGGCGCAGCGCCCGGAGTTGAAAGGCAAGGCCCAAGCGATCGTGGCCTACGAGGCGGTGGGCGCCCGGGCGGCCTCGCGCAAGGTGCGCGGTTGGGAGGGCATCCAGACCCACTTCGTCGGCCGCCAGGGCGAGATGCGGGCCGCGCGCGCGGTGATGGACGCGGTCTTCGACGGATCAGGGCGCGTGCTCTTCGTCGTCGGCGAGCCGGGGATCGGCAAGAGCCGGCTCTCCCTGGAACTGCGCGAACTCTTTGAACACGCGCCGTCGGCCCGAGGCCGACCGCTGTGGCTGGAAGGCCGCTGCGTCTCCTACGGCGAGTCCCTCCCCTACTGGCCGTACCGGGACCTGCTGCGCGAGTGGTTGGGCGTGGGTGGGTACGAACCGGAATTGCGCGTGCGGGTCGCCCTGCGCCGCCAGATCGAGCGCCTCTTTCCGGGCCGCGGCCTCGAGATGTATCCTTACCTGGGCGCCCTGCTGGGCCTCGCCCTCGAACCAGACGCGGCCGCGCGCCTGGCGCAACTCTCTCCAGAGGCCCTGCAATACCGCACCTTTGAGGTCGTCCGCGCATTGTTCGAGCGCCTCGCCGGAGAGGGGCCGGTCGCCGTGATGATCGAAGACCTCCATTGGGCGGACGCGACCTCGCTGCAGCTGACCGAGAGCCTGCTGCCGCTGACCGAAGCGTCGGCCCTGCTGCTGGTCTTCATCCAGCGCCTCGAACGCGACCATCCCTCCTGGAGAGTGAAAGAGCAGGCGGGCAGGGAGTTTCCCCACCGCACGCACGAGATCGCCTTGGAGCCTCTGGGTGGTGACGCCGATCGGGAACTGCTGGCGTCCCTGGTCCCACCCGGCATCCTGCCGGCCGACCTGGAAGACCGGATCCTCTCGCAGGCGGAGGGCAACCCATTTTTCCTCGAAGAGCTCGTGCGCGCGCTGGTGGACTCGGGCGCCCTGATGCGCGAGGGTGACGGATGGCGGTTCCTCCACGACGCACCCGTGGCGATTCCCCAGACCGTCGAGAAAGTCATCCTGGCGCGGATCGACCGCCTCAAGCCGCACGACCGCGAGGTGCTGACCGCGGCGTCGGTGCTGGGACGGCGGTTCAGTCTCTCCCACCTCGAGGGCGTGTCCGGCGACAACGGGGAGGTCCGCGACGCCCTCCATGAACTGCAACGGCTGGACCTCCTGCGGGAAAGCCGGCGCTGGCCGCAGCCCGAGTACCGGTTCAAGCACGCGCTCATCCAGGAAGCGGCCTACCGCACGCTGCTTGGGGAGCAGCGGGCGCGGCTGCACCGCGGGGCGGCGGAATGGCTGGAGCGCCATCATGAGGAGCACGAGGAGGAAGTCTTCGGCCTGCTGGCGCACCACTGGCTGGCCGCGCGCGATGAAGACAAAGCGATGGCCTACCTCTTGCGCGCGGGGGACAAGGCCCGCCAGGAATACGCCCTCGACGAGGCGATCGGACACTACCGAGCGCTGCTGCCGCTGATGGAGCGGCGCGGAGAGGCGCAGGAGGTCGCCCTGGTGCTCTTCAAACTGGCCCTCGCGCTGCACACCTCGCTGCGGTTCGCCGAGGCCGATCAGGCGTATCAGCAGGCGTTCGCCCACTGGCAGCCTCCGCCGGCGTGGACGGGCGCCCCCGCCGCCACGCTGCGGATCGGCACCAGCTTCCTGCCCAACGACCCCGATCCAACATCGGCCATCGCGTGGCCCAACATTCAGCTCTGCATGCAACTGTTCGACCGGCTCGTCGAGGCCTGGCCCGAACGGACGATCGTGCCCTCCCTGGCCGAACGCTGGGACATCTCCGACGACGGGCTGCGCTATCTCTTTCACCTGCGGGCAGGGCTGCGCTGGTCGGACGGCGTTCCGTTGACGGCGCACGACGTCGAGTTCGGCATCAAGCGCGTCCTCAATCCGCAGAGCCCAGGGTCGTCGGTCGCGATCTACTTCGTCTTGGAGAACGGGCAGGACTACTACCTGGGGCGCACCCGGGACGCCGACCGGATCGGCGTGCGCGCCCTCGACGACCGCACGGTGGAGTTCCGGCTGGTGGCGCCGGCGCCGTACTTCATGAGCGTGATGAACCGGCCCGACAGCGGTCCGCAGCCGCGCCACGCCATTGAGCGTCATGGGGACGCCTGGACGCAGCCGGAGAGACAGGTCGTCAGCGGCGCCTTCCGGCAGACGGAGCGGACGACGGACCGTCTGGTGCTCGTCCGCCAGGACCGCGACAACGGCGCGCGGCCGGGGAACGTCGGGCGCGTGGAGTATGTCCGCACCGGCGTCTCTGCGGCGATGGCCCCGTATCGGCAGGACGCGCTGGACATGGTCGCGGTGCGGTACACTCCGCGCATCGCCGACCTGACGCCGCGGGACGCGGTCGACGCCAAGCTCGGCCCGCCCGCCTGGTCGGGGTATCTGGCATTCGACCACACCCACCCAGCGACGTCGAACCTGGAGTTCCGGCGCGCCCTCGCCTACGCCATTGACCGTGACGCGCTGGCCCGGGTCGTCCCCCCGAATCTGATCGTGGCCACGGGTGGGGTCGTTCCACCCGCCTTGCAGGGACACACACCGGACATCGTCCCGCGCTTCGATCCTGAGCGGGCACGCCAACACCTGGCCCGGTCGGGGATCTCTCCCCAGGTCACCGTCGGCGCCGTCGAGGAGTGGGGCTCGATTGTCCAGGCGGTGATCGAGTCGTGGCGCGGGGTCCTCGGGCTGCGCGTGGGGCTGCGCACCTGGACGGCGGAGGCGGCCTTGGGCATCAAGCGGCTGTGGGACCTCGTCCCCATCGCGGTGACGGGCTGGCTGCCCGGCTATCCCGACCCGGAGTACTACCTGCGGCTGCTCTTCCAGTCAGACAGCAAGACCAATGAGGGCGGATTCTCCCATCCGCCGTTCGACGAGTTGATCGAACGCGCGCGGCAGGAGCGCAGCGACCGCTCACGGCTGGGACTGTTCCACGAAGCCGACCGCATGGCCGTGGCCGACCGCGTCGCGTTGATCCCGCTCGTCTACGGGCGCAGCATGGCCTTCGTCAAGCCGTGGGTGCAGGGATGGTGGGAATTCGGGAAATCCTGCTCCTCCTTCGCCGACCTGCTCGTGGCGCGGGGCGAGATGGGGCGATGATGGGACGAGGAAGACGTCCGCAGCCTGATCGCCTTCCTGCGGCTGTTGCCGCCGGTGAGGCGGTCGGTCCCTCCGGCCCGCGCGCCCGCGCCCGACGACTGCGACGTCTACACTCTCTTCACGAGCCGCAGCGACCAGCCGGGCTGCCGATGAGCCGGTCCGGCTGGCGCTGGAAGAGTTCTGCGCCGCGAGATCACGACAAGCCCCACTATAATGAGGGATTGGAGAGGTGCCGGAGCGGACGATCGGGGCTGCCTTGAAAGCAGCTAGGGCGGAAACGCTCTCGTGGGTTCGAATCCCACCCTCTCCGCCAGTTGGGATTTCATCCGAAAAATATGAGAAAAGTAATATTGCAAGAATTCGTAACGATTGATGGTTTTGCTGCAGGTCCGAACGGTGAATTGGATTTTTCCGCTTCAACAGCCAATATACACGAGATGAAGCTCCTAGAAACAGTATATGAATCCGGATTAGTTTCGCTACGCTACCAACCAACAGCAAAGAAGGCGAAATAGAAGAAATGAAAGATTCGCCGCCCCTAGGTCCCGTTCAAGGCGGGGCGGGCAGCCCCGAAGATGTCGATGAAACCCAAGCCCCTGTTTTTCGCGACCCCAGCGGCGATGCGGACGTGGCTCAGCACGCATCACGACACCGCGGGAGAACTCTGGGTCGGCTTCTTCAAAAGGAGCTCGGGGAAGCCCAGCATCACCTGGCCGGAATCCGTCGACCAGGCACTCTGCTTTGGCTGGATTGACGGCATCCGGAAGAGCATCGACGACATCAGCTACGTGATCCGGTTTACCCCGCGAAGACCGCGCAGCACGTGGAGCGCGGTCAACACCAGGCGCGTCGCGGAACTGACCGCACTGGGCCTGATGCAGCCCGCGGGCCTGAAGGCATTTCGCGAACGGGCGCCCGCCAGATCGGGGATCTATGCGTACGAGCAGCGGCACGCCGCTCGCCTGGAACCCGCTCAACAGCGGCGCTTCCGCGCCAATAAGAAGGCCTGGGAGTACTTTCAGGCTCAGCCACCCTCGTATCGACAGACCGCCATCTGGTGGGTGGTGACCGCCAAGCGGGACGAGACTAGAGTGCGCCGGCTCGCCACACTCATCGAAGCATCAGGAGCCGGCCGGCCGATTCCACCGCTGCTGCCCAGGGTCCCCAGATGAAGGCCCCGAAAGGCCGCTTCCTCTACGTCAGAAACGCAAGAGCATGGCGGTCATGGCTGGCCGCCCACCACAACACGGCTCGGGAAGCCTGGCTGGTCTCCTATCGGCAGCACACCGGCAAGCCCCGCATTTCGTACAACGCCGCGGTGGAAGAAGCGTTGTGCTACGGATGGATCGACAGCATCCAGAAGACCATCGATACCGACCGCGTTGCTCAACGATTTACGCCCCGCAAGCCTTCGAGCACGTGGTCCGAGATGAACAAAGAGAGAGCCCGGCGCCTGATCAGACAGGGAAAGATGACCGCCGCGGGGCTGGCCGCACTGCGGGACGTCCTGAAGCCGGCGACCGGTCAGCGGCTCGTGGTCGCGCCGGACATCCGCAGGGCGCTACAGCGGGACAAGCGCGTCTGGAAGAACTTTCAGGCGTTCCCCTCATCCTACAAACGGATCCGCATCGGGTGGATCGAAGGGGCGCGACAGCGTCCGCAGGTCTTCCGGCAGCGACTGCGCTACCTGGTCAAGATGACCGCGGACGACAGGCGCTTCGGGATGGTGCAGTGAAGGCGCTAGGGGACGGTCCAGGATGGAGCGAGGACGACGTCGAGCACGGTCACCGAGACGACCTTCAGGACCAGAGGGGCAAACCGCATCCGCAGGGGATGGTCCACCGGGACCTCGACCGTGAGCACGCGGAAGTCGGGCAGCGCCCCCTTCAGCTCGTCCACCAGCAGCTGAACTGACACCACGACCGCGGCGACCGGCAGTCCCTGGGCGGACGCGGCGAAGGTCAGGGAATAGGCCTCGGCGCTGACGTCCACGCGCACGCGCGGCAGGATCAGGGGGCGATAGAAGCGGGGGAAGATGGCATGGGTCACGCTGGCGGGACGATCCTGCCGCGGGCGCGATCCCGTCACGCTCACCGTGTAGGTGCTGACGAGCGCTTTCCCTAGGGGAAGGAAAATCCGAAAGTGTTCAGTGCCGTCCGGCCGGATGGCCCAGGGGATCCCATCGCTGCCAAAAGCCGCCAAGTCCCCGGTCGGCGCGAAACCCGATGCATCGATCACCAATCCTGAGACCGACAGGCGGCCGGCGTTGCGCACCCACCCGGAGATCACCAGCGTGCGGTCTTCGAGGCTGTGCGTCACCTCCGCCAGTACCAGCGTCGTCGCCGGCGAGGAGGATGCGGGGGCGGCCGAGGCGCGCCCGCCCCCTGATGGCGGGCCTGTGGCCAGAAGCAGAACCGTCAGCACTATCGCGCCTGAGCGAAACATGGCACTCCCTTCTCTCCTCTACGCTTTATCGGCCCGAGGAGTTCACGTTTGCTCATCGCCCGCCGGTGCCGACCGAGGCATGGCCGCCGGGCGGGTCTGCACCATCCACAGTCCCAGCAGCACCAGCCCAGCCTGCCACCGCGGTCGCCCCGAGGGTGACGATCAGCGGCAGATCCCGACGCCCCAGCGGCCGGCGGCGCTGGCCCCTGGCGCGGTCCCAGACCCAGAGGAGGAGCGCAGCCAGGGCGAAGCGGACGACGGCGACGGTCGCCGGAGGAATCGCCTCCACGGCCAGTGCGCCGGCCACCCACGTCCCCCCGAAACACAACATGCCGAGAGTCAGCAGGATGTAGGCGCCTCGCTTGTCCGTGGTGTGAACGGCGTTCATGGGTAAGGGAATCAAACTTCGCAGCCGTAGGTCCCGACCCCTGGATGGCCGCTGCGATTCGGTTGCGTGGAACGGCCCGCTGATTGACACTGAGAGGCGATGGCCCGGAACCCACGCCCGCTGAGCCCTCATCTGGCGATTCTCTTTGGCTTCACCCTGGTCGGCGTGGGCGCGCTGACGACGGTGGCGAGCGTGTGGCACCATTTCGGACACGCGATCTCGCGCGGCCCGATTCCCGTGGCCGGGGCCAGGACGCTGGAGATCACCCTGACCGACTTCTCCTTCTCGCCGCAGCTCATTGCGGTGCGGACCGGCGAGCCGACCAACCTGCGGCTCGTCAACATCGGAGAGGAATTGCACGACTTCACCGTGGCGGCACGCCGAATCCACCGCGCCACGAAGCCGAAGGAGACCGTCACCATTGGCCTGCACACCGACCGGCCGGGTGAGTTCGAATTCTACTGCAGCGTCACCGGCCATCGCGAACGGGGCATGGTCGGGCGGATCGTGGTGCAGCCCCAGGAAGAACGGCCGGCGACGGAGCCGTAGGAGGACTTGCTCGCGATCCGACCGAAGGTCGAGATGCGGAGGTATTCGTTGATGCGCACACTCACGCTCCTCGTCGCCGCGCTGCTCCTGCTCTCGCTCACCCCCGCGGCCGCCGCGCCCGAGGTCACCCTCGAGTTCTGGACCATCTCCCTGCAGCCGTTCTTCACCGACTACATCAACGGCATGATCGCCGCCTACGAGCGCAGCCGTCCCGGGGTGAAGATCCGCTGGGTGGACGTGCAGTTCGCCGCGATCGAGCAGAAACTGCTGGCCTCCCTGGCCGGCGGCGTCGCCCCCGACGTGGTCAACCTCAACACGGAGATGGCGATCCGCATGGCCGAGCAGGGCGTCCTGGTGGATATGGACGCCGCGGTGTCCGCGGCGGAACGGCGGCGCTACTTCGACGGGCTCTGGGCCTCCGCGCGCCTGCGCGGGCGCACTTACGGCATCCCCTGGTACGTCGCGCCGAACGTCTTGGCCTACAACGCCGACCTCTATAAGAAGGCCGGTCTGAACCCGCTCGACCCGCCGGAGACCGAGGATGAACTCATTGCGCACGCCCGGTCGATCAAGGAGAAGACGAAAGTCTACGGGTTCATGCCGAACGTGGACGGCATCCGAATGCTGCACCGCTTCCAGGAGAACGGGCTGCCCATCCTCAGCGCGGACGGGAAGCGGGCCGTCTTCAACTCCGCGGCGCACGCGGCATATCTGCAGAAGTACGTGCAGCTGTTCAAGCAGGACTTCTTCCCCGAGGATACGCTGCGCCGCGGCTTCCTCGGGGCGACCGAGCGCTACAGCGCGGGACAGCTGGGCATCCTGGTGACCGGGCCGCAGTTCCTGCTGCGCGTGAAACAGGACAACCCCGACGTCTACGCCCAAACCTTCATCGCCCCCTATCCGAAGGGCAAGGGCAACGTCGTCCACCTGGCCACGATGACGGTAACGGTCCCCAAGGCGACCAAGCACGCCAAGGAAGCCGTGGACTTCGGGCTCTACGTCACGAACGACGAGAACCAGCTGCAGTTCAGCAGGCAGGTGGTGATTCTGCCGTCTACCCGCGTGGCCGCGGGGAATGCCTTCTTCAAGCAAGGCGGCGCGTCGGCGGAGGAGCGGGCGCGCAAGGTCGCCGCGGCTGAACTGCAGTTCTCGCGGGACCTGACGGTGGTCGTCCCTCATCAATCCGATCTCTACAAGGTGTTCCGCGAGGCCATCGAGAGCGCGTTCTTCGGGCAGCGGACGGCGAAGGAGGCGCTGGACTGGGCGGTCAACCAGTGGAACGCTCGTCTCTAGCGGTCCCAGTAGAAGTCTGACCGCGATTCCCAGACCCAGGACCAGGCCGTGCCGCGACCACGCCTTCGATTCATCGCCGTTCTCTCCCTCATGGTCCTGTCCGCGTCCTCGGGAGGGGCGGGAACGTCCGCTGTGCCGGACGCCTGGGCGCCGGCGGGGGGGCGTCCGGTGGTCATCCCCCAGCCGCAATCCCTCCGCTGGCTGGACGGCAGTTTCGCCCTGACCGACCAGACCCGCATCGTGGTGGGGGATGAGGCCGCCCCCGAGGACCTCTACGCCGCGCGCGACCTGAACGAGGAGATTCGGACGCGCACGGGGCGGACGCTGCCGGTCGTCAAGGCGGGCACCGTGAGCGAGGCGCGGGACGTCATCGTCGTGGGTGAGCCCGCGCTCAACCGCTGGGTTGAAACCCTGGCCGGGCGCGACGAGGGGCTCCGCGTCACGCCGACGGAGCCGGGCCCGGAAGGGTACGCGCTGAAGGTGACGGCGGGGGTCGTGGTCGCCGCGGGCAGCGACCGGCGGGGCACCTACTACGCGGTGCAGACCCTCCGCCAGCTGCTGACGCGCCGCGCCGGGGCCGCCACCGGTACATCGGCCGCCGGCTGGGTCTTTGAAGGGGCGGAGGTGCGCGACCGGCCGGTCCACCCCGTGCGCGCCGTGCACATCCTGCTGGACAACGCCTCGGACGACTTCCACGTCGCGATGATCGACCGCATCTTCAGCACGTTCAAATTCAACACGATCGTGGCCGAATCGGAGTTCGTGCGCTGGGAAAGCGCACGCAACATCTGGCATCCCAACGGCGCCACGAAGGACGAGGTGGCCGCGGTCCTGCGGGCGGCCCGGGAGCACCACATCGAGGTCATCCCCCTCATTCAGACGCTCGGCCACGCCGAATGGCTCTACACCAATAACCAGAATCTCGATCTGCTGGAGATCCCGCCCGAGCAGAGCAACGCGCGCTACGTGTACAATCCCCTGAACCCCCGCGTCTATGAGGTGCTGCTGCCGATCCTGGACGAGGCGGTCAGACTCTTCCAGCCGCGCCGCCTGCACATCGGTCACGATGAAGTGCGTAACGTCGTCCCTTTCCCCTGGTCGGCGGAGGGGAAGCGGCTGGGCTTCGGCGAGCTGTTCGTGCGGGACACGCTGAAGCTGCATGAGTTCCTCAAGGCGCGCGGCGTGGGCACGATGATGTGGGGTGACGTCCTCCTCAGCAACGAGTTCGCCCGGGAGATTGACCGCCTGCCCCGCGAGATCGTCATGGTGGACTGGCAGTATCAGGAAGCCAGCCGCTACCCCAGCCTCGCCCGCTTCGGCCAGTGGGGCTTCCCGACGATCGCCGCCACCTGGTGGAAACCGAAGAACATCACCGGGTTCGCCCAGGAAGGGGAACGGCAGCGCGTGCTGGGGATGCTGCGCACCACCTGGACCGGGCACTTTCAGAACCGCGCCGCGCTGGAGCGGCAGTACCAGCAGATCTATACCTACCTGACCGCCGCGGAGTCATTTTGGAATCCGAGAGCGGCGTCCGCGGGTGGACCGGCAGGCTACGAACCGGCGGCCCGCTTCCGGCAGGAGTGGCGAGGCCGCCCGCCCACGGCGGCAGCGGTCCCCGGGTTCCTGGTCGACCTCCGCCCCGCAGCGACCCGCAGCCACATCGACGAGCGCGGGCGGGGGTGGATCGGCAAGGGCCGCGAGTACGATGTGCGCGCCCTGCCTCCGGGCCGCCGCCGGTTGAGCGGTATCCTCTTCGAGATCCTCGATCCGGCGCACGCCCCCGGACGGTCGGTCGTGATGCTGCGGGGAGCGCGGGAGGAGTTGCGGGGATTGCCGGTGCGCGCCCGCGTCCTGGTCGGGCGGCGGGCCGCGACGGTCGCCATCCTGCACGCCACGCCCTTTCCCGCGGCGAGGTTCGGCGAAGAGGTGGGCACGTATACGGTGCGGTATGAGGATGGCTCGAGGGAAGCGATCCCCATCCTCTATCGCCGCAACATCGGCTCGTGGCTGGAGGAGCCCATCTCTATCGATCAGGAGATCGCCTGGTCGGGCCGGACGCTGTCCGGTCTGGATGTGCGGCTGAGCCTGCTGCCGTGGGTGAACCCGCACCCGCAAAAGGTGATCTCTTCCATTGAATTCGCGTCGCAGGGCACGGACGCGGCGCCGGCCATCTTTGCCGTGACGCTGCTCGCCGAGAAGGTGGACTGAGGAGGGGAACGGGGCCGATGCGTCTGGAGGGGCGGGTCGTCATCGAGGACGTCGAGCATGAAACGCTCGCGGAGAACCCTCTCGGCGATCCCGCGCGCCGCTCCATCCCCATCTACCTGCCGCCGGGGTACGACCGGAGCGGCCGACGCTATCCGGTGATCTACTGGATCCACGGCTGGGGGGGCACGGGCCTCCGCGAGACCAACGTCAATCCCTGGCAACCCTCGCTGCCCGAACTGATCGACCGCGTGATCGCCGAGGGGGCGCCGCCGGCGCTGCTGGTGATGGCGGACGTCTTTACGACCTACGGGCATAGCCAGTGCCTCAACTCCACCGCCACCGGCCGCTACGAGGACGCGGTGAAGGAACTCGTCGCCTACGTCGACACGCACTACCGGACCATGGCCTCGCGCAACCACCGCGCCGTGGACGGCAAATCCAGCGGGGGGTACAGCGCGCTGATGCTGGGGATGCGCAACCCCGGCCTCTTCGGCGCCGTGGCCTCCCACAGCGGCGACATCTACTTTGAGGCGTGCTACAAGGCGGATTTCTGGCGGGCCGTCGATACGATCCGCCGGCACGGCGGGCTGGACGGCTATCTGGCGGACTGGCGCAAGGCCCCCAAGAAGACCGACGAACTGGTGCGCCCGATGGTCACGGTCGTGGCCATGGCGATGGCCTACTCGCCCAATCCCGAGAGCGCGCACGGCTTCGACCTGCCCTTCGATCTGGAGACGGGTGAAGTGATTCAGGCGGTGTGGGACCGCTGGCTGCAGTGGGATCCCGTCACTCTGGTCGAGCGGCACGCCGACGATCTGCGCGCGATGCGCCTGATCTACGTGGAGTGCGGCGCGCGCGACCAGTACAATCTGCACCACGGCGCCCGCATCCTGCGCCGCCGTCTGGAACGTCTGGGCATCCGCCACGAGTACGCCGAGTTTGACGACGACCACACGGCGGTCAACTACCGCTACGTCGAATCGCTGCGCCGCTTATGCAACGTGCTCAAGGTGTAGACGCGGCTGCACCGGCTGCCGCCACCCCGACGCCGCGGCCCGCCGTGCTCGGTCTGACCAGGCGGCAGTGGCGCACCACGCTGATCGCCTACCTCTTCCTGCTGCCGGCCCTTACGCTGTTGGGACTCTTCACTTTCTACCCCGTCGCCTTCGGCACCGCGTTGAGCCTGTATGAGTACAACCTGCGCACGCTCATCGGGGCCGAACCGCAGCGCTTCGTCGGGCTCGACCACTTTCGCGCCCTCCGGAGCGACCGGTTCTTCTGGATCGCCCTCGGCAACTCGGTGAAGTACGTCCTGGTGGTCCCGGTGCTGCAGTTTGCCTCCATCCTGCTGGCGGTGGCGGTCAACCGGCGGCTGCGCGGGATCAGGTGGTTCCGGGCGGCCTATTACATCCCGGTGATCACCTCGATGGTCGTGGTCGGCCTGGTCTGGCGCTGGCTCTACGAGCAGGATGGGATCCTCAATTACGTGCTGCTCAGCCTCGGGGTGATCGAGCGGCCCATCTCCTGGCTCGGCAACCCGCACCTGGCCCTCTATGCGGTGATGTTCGTGACCTTCTGGAAGGGGCTGGGCTACTACATGGTAATCTACCTGGCCGGCCTGCAGGCGATTTCACCGGAATACGATGAGGCGGCGATGATCGACGGCGCGGGCCGCTGGCAGGTCTTCCGGCACGTCACCCTGCCGCTGCTGCGCCCCTCTATCCTGGTGGCCTCCACGATCTCGGTGATCGCCGCCCTGAAAGTCTTCGAAGAAGTCTACGTGATGACCGGCGGGGGCCCGATGTTTCGCACGTTCACGATGCTGTTCTATATCTTCGACGTGGGCTTCCAGAAGTTTGACTTCGGGTACGCCGCCGCTCTCGCGGTCGTGCTGGCGGCGGGGATCATGGTGCTGTCGGCGTTGAACTTCGCCGTCTTCCGGCGGGGAGGCTATGAGTCCTACTAGTCCCGGCGCGCGCCTCCGGACCGCCGCCGCGTACCTCGGCCTGACGGCGCTGGCGATCTTCACCGCCTTTCCGCTGCTGTGGCTGCTCTCCACGGCGCTGCGCACCGGCGGACGGGTCTTCGGCTTCCCGCCGCCGGCGCCCTGGCCGCTGGGCCTGGACAACTTCGTCGGGGTCTGGCGCACCATGCCCATCCCCCGGTTCTTCCTCAACACGCTGATCATCACGGGGTTGGGGGTCGGCTTGAACCTGCTCCTCTGCGCGCTGGCCGCCTATCCCCTCGCCCGGCTGCGCTTCCCCGGGCGCAACCTCATCTTCTTCGTCTTGCTGAGCACGCTGATGCTGCCGGCGCACGTGGGGCTGATCGTCAACTTCGTCACGATGACCCGCCTGCACTTGATCGACACGTATGCCGCGGTCATCTTACCCAGCATCGTCTCCGTCTTCGGCATCTTCCTGCTGCGGCAGCAGTACCTCTCGATTCCGCAGGAGCTGGAGGATGCCGCCCGCATCGACGGGGCCTCCGAACTGCGCCTCTGGTGGCAGGTGATGCTGCCGCTGATCGCCCCCGGCCTGGCCACCCTGGCCATCTTTGAGTTCGTCGCGTTCTGGAACTCGTTCCTCTGGCCGCTGATTGTGTTGAAGTCGCCGGATAAATACCCGCTGGCGGTAGGGTTGCTCTACCTCTCCGGCCTCTTCGCCCACAACACCCGGCTGATCGCCGCCGGGGCCGTGATGATGACGGTGCCGATTCTGATCGTGTTCCTCTTCACCCAGCGCTACTTCATGCGGGGGATCACCCTGGGATCGGTGCGGTGAACGTGCTGTTCGTTCCCCTCGATGATCGGCCCGCGACGCGGGACGCGGTGATGGATCTCGCCGCCGCCGCGGGAATTCCCCTGACCACCCCGGACCGCCCGCTCCTCGGTGACCGTGAGCGCGGCGCCGACGTCCCGGCGCTGTGGGCCTGGCTGCACGGCGAGATGCGGCGGGAGGGCGCGCCGGCGGCCTGCATCGCCTCAGCGGAGATGTTGGTCTTCGGCGGCCTGGTCGCGGCGCGGCGCAGCGCGCGGCACTGGCGCAACCTGCTGCCCTGGCTCGACGAAATCCACGCCCTGGCCGCGCGAGCGCCCACCTATCTCTCCGCGGTGATCCCCCGCACCCCCACCTCCGGCGGTGGGAGCGAGGATCCGTCGTATTGGGAGACGCACGGCGACGCGCTGCGCGAGTACGCGGCCGCGGCCGACCGCTTTGCCTGGATGGGAGACCCGAGCTCCCGGCGGAGCGTCGGCGAGACGCTGGCGAAGCTGCCGTCCGAGGTCGTGGAAGATCTCTTTCAGCACCGGCGCCGTCATTTGCTCATCAACGCCGAGCTGCTCCTCGCCGCCGCGCAGGGGCCGCTGCGGGCGCTGCTGATCGGCCAGGACGACACGACGGTATCGGGTCTCTCGCGTCAGGACCGCGAGGCGCTGCAGCGGTTGGCCGCCCGCGCCGCCGGCGGCGGCGGCGGCGCCTCGAACGTCTTTCTCACCAGCGGCGCCGACGAGCTGGGGGCCACCCTCTTCGCCCGGTGGTTGAACGACTCCGCCGGGACGGCCCCGGCGGTGCGCGTCGTCTACACCTTCCCCGCCGCGATCGAGCACGTGGCCGCGTACGAATCCACGCCGCTGACCCGGTCGGTCCGCGACCACCTGCTGGCCGCCGGCTGTCGCACCGTCGACGCGGGTGAAGAAGTCCTGTTCTGGGTGCACAACTTCCAGGAGGACACCCAGGGGGAGGCACACGACCAACCCGACCCCCGCGCCGATCCCCACGGCCCGGCCGCGGCGAAGGCGCTGCTGGACGATGGGGGGACGGCGGACCGGGTCGTCGCCGTCGCAGACGTGCGCTACGCGAACGGAGCGGACCGCGCCCTGGTGGAATCCCTGCTGCGCCATGCCGGATTCGGAGGCGTCGACGCGTACGCGGCGTGGAACACCGCCGGGAACGCTCTCGGCTCGGCGATCGCGCAGGCGGTCGCCCTCTACCACGTCCGCCGCGGCGCCGTCCCCGGCAATCTCGATCTGGCGCGGCGGATGCTCATCACCCGCCTTCTCGACGACTGGGGCTATCAGGCCGTGGTCCGTCCCCGGCTGGGGCGGCTCCTCGCGGAGCGCGGCGGAGACGCCGCCCGCGTGGACGCGGACGACACGGTACTTCAATCGGCCGCCGGCGCGGCTTTTGCAGAGGCGGTCGTTCCACTAATGGCATCCTCGTTCGATCAGCGCATCACCGTGCGCCGCGTCGCGTTCCCCTGGCGGCGGCTCTTCGAAGCCCTCGTCGAGTTCGAGATCGCCGCCATTCATGTCTGACGCCGGCGAGCCGCCGGCGCCGAGCGCCCGGGACCTCGTGAGCCGCACCGCGTGAGCCGTACCGCGTGAGCCGCAGCGTCATCATCGGCGGCGGCATCATCGGCCTGTGCTGCGCCTACGCATTGCGGCGGGGCGGCGAGGAGGTCGTCGTCCTCGAGCGGGATGAGCCGGGTGCCGGGGCCTCGTCGCACAATGCCGGCCTGATCGTCCCTTCGTTCTCGGGACCCCTGCCCGGGCCCGGCGGTTTGGGCGCAACGCTCCGGTCGATGCTGCGGCCGGACAGTCCCTTCTATCTCAACCCGCGCGCGCTCCCCGAAACAGCGGGATGGCTGCGGGGATTCTGGCGCCACTGCAACGCCGCCGCCTACGAGGCCGGCTTCGCGGCGATGGCGCGGCTCGGCGCGGGGACGATGAGCCTCTTCGACGATCTGGCCGCCGACGGCGTGCGTTTCGACATGTACCGGGAGGGACTGCTCTTCGCCTTCCTCCAAGAAGCCCACATGGCGCACCTCCTGGAGGACTTCGAGCGGCTGCGCCCTTACGGGTACGGCCGTCCGAAGATCCTCTCGGGCGCGGAAGTGCGGGACTTGGAGCCGGCGTTGTCGGATCAGGTCCGCAGCGGCTTCTTCCTCGCGCAGGAACGGCACGTCCAACCGGAAACGCTGATCAGCGGACTGCTCGCCCGCCTCCGCCAACTGGGCGCGGAGGTGCGGCCGCACAGCGCGGTCACGGATATCGAGCGCCGCAGTGGGACGGTCACGGCCGTGGCGACGCCGGCGGGGCGGGTCGAGGGGGATCGCTTCCTCATCGCCGCTGGAGCGTGGTCCGGGCAGGTGGCGCGAATGTGCGGCGTCCCGCTGCCCATTCAGGGGATCAAAGGCTACAGCCTCAGCGTGGATGCCCCCCGCCGTTTTCACCGGCCCATCTATCTCGGTGATGCGCGGCTCATCGCCGGTTCGTTTCGGGCCAGCACGCGCGTGGCCGGCTGGCTGGAGATCTCGGGCATCCACCCCAGCGTGGACGCGGGCCGGATTGCGGCGATGCGCCGGGCTGCGCAGGCCTTTCTGCGGGAGTGGGATGTAGAGGAACTGGGGCGACGCCGGGCGGGGCTGCGGCCGATGGCCCCCGACGGTCTGCCGGTGATCGGCGCCGTCCCCGGATACGACAACCTCTTTGTCGCCGCCGGCCACGGCGTATTAGGCATTACGCTCGCTCCGGCAACCGCTCGCGCCATCGCGGCCATCATGAGGAGGGCCGACCCCGAGCCGGACCTGCATCCGTTCTCCCCCGTCCGTTTTCTCTTGCGCACGTAACGTACATTCTGTACAATATGTATTTGAGGGTCGACCACCCTGTTTGGAGAACGGAGGAGAACCGATGTCGCGCATCAGCACGACGCAGGCGCGAAAGGACTTCGCGGCCGCCATCAATCGCGCGGCTTACGGGAAGGAGCGTTTGGTCCTCCACCGTCGGGGCAAAGACTTGGCCGCGGTGGTTCCCGTGGAGGATCTCGCGCTCCTGGAGCAATTGGAAGAGGTTGTCGACATCGAAGAGGCTCGCGCCGCCCTCGCCGACCCAAAGAACCGGCGACGGATTCCCTGGGAGAAGGTCAAAGCGAATCTCGGGCTTTGAACCGTGACGTTCAAGATCGAGGTCCTACCCTCTGCCGCAGATGCGTTGGCCTCGCTTCCCCGCGAAATCCAGAGACGCCTGGCTCGCAAGATCGATGCGCTGGCCGACCGTCCTCAGCCCCAGGGGGTCAGAATGTTGCGCGGGAAAGAGAAGCTGCTCCGCCTTCGGGTGGGGCACTACCGCGTCATCTATCGTCTCTTGAGTGAACGGCGAACGATCGTCATCGTGAAGATCGGCCATCGCGGCGATGTGTATCGGGGGCACTGACCAGAATGCCACCGCCGATCCAAGAATATGACGTCGTCGTCGTCGGGGGCGGGCCGGCCGGGACGGTGGCCTCCATCGCCGCCGCACGGGAGGGGGCGCGGGTCGCCTGCATCGAGCGGTACGGTTTCCTCGGGGGGACGCTCACCGCGGCGATGGTCGCGCCGATCATGGGATTCCACGCGGGGGACTTGCAGGTTGTGCGCGGCATTCCCCAGGAAATCGTCGACAGACTGATCGCCCTGGGCGCCTCGCCCGGCCACGTCCCGGACCCGATCGACTTCTGCTACACGGTCACCCCCTTCGACTACGAGGGCCTCAAGCGCGTCTACCTGGAGATGGCCGTGGACGCGGGGGTCGAACTCTGGCTGCACACCATCTTCCTGGACGCGACGGCCACCGCCGGGCGGATCGAGCGCCTCCGCGTCTGGCAGAAAGACGGGATCAAGGAGGTGCGGGCGGCGGCGTACGTGGACGCTTCCGGCGACGCCGACCTGACCGCTGCCGCCGGCCTGCCGACGCGGCTCGGCCGCGAGGAGGATCAGCGCACCCAGCCGATGACCTTGATGTTCCGATTGGGCGGGGTGGATTGGGGGGGCGTGATGGACCACCTCGCCGCGCACGAAGGGGAGATCCAGCACGGGCAGGGCGTGCACGACCGGATCGACATCGAGTGGCTGCGGTCCCTCCCCATCCGCGGGTTCGCGGGGTTCAGTGCGCTGGTGAGCGCGGCGCGGCAGCGCGGCGAGTGGACGATCCCGCGCGACCGCCTGCTGGTCTTCGAGGGGGTGCGCCCCGGGGAGGCCGTGGTCAACACCACGCGCGTGCTGGGGCGTCTGGGGACCATCGGCGCGGACCTGGCCCGAGCGGAAGTCGAAGGCCGCCAGCAGGCCTACCAGGTTGTCGACTTCCTCCGCCGCCATCTGCCCGGCTTCTCGTCCGCCTTCCTCCTAGAAACGCCCGCCCAGATCGGCGTGCGAGAGACCCGCCGGATTGTCGGCGACTACACGCTGACCCAGGACGATATCCTGACGGGGCGGAAGTTCCCCGACGCCATCGCCTGCGGCGCCTATCCCATCGACATCCACGACCCCGTCTCCGCGCGGCTCGTGGCCAGACGCCTGCCTCCCGGTGAGTACTACACCATCCCCTACCGGTCGCTGCTGCCCGAGGGCGGGCACAATCTCCTTGCCGCGGGACGGTGTATCTCGGCCACGCACGAGGCCTTCGCGGCCTTTCGCGTCTCTGCGATCGTGATGGCCATCGCCCAGGCGGCGGGCACAGCCGCGGCCCTGGCGGCGAGGCGACAGATCGAACCTCGTGCGGTGGAATCTGACGAGTTGCGGAACAGGCTGCTGGAGCAGAAGGCCTTCCTCGGCGACTGACCTGGCCTTTGACGTTGCGCTATTCAGATAATGTGATTATCATAGAATCATGAATAGGATCAGCGCCACTGAACTGGCCAGGCGACTCTCCGATGTCTTGAATCGGGTGCGCTACCGAGGGGAGGAATTTCTCGTGGAGCGGGGGGGCGAACAAGTCGCGCGGATCGAGCCCCCCGGACCTCCTCGCCGTTTGACCTGGCGCGAGTTCGTTGAGTTTCTGCGGCGCGCCCCTAGGCCTGACGAAGCGTTCGCCGATGATCTCGAACAGATCCACGCGGCGCAGCCACCTGCCTTGGTCGAATTCAGAGAATGGCCCTCCTCGTAGACACCACAGTCTTCATCCTGCTGGAGCGCCGAAGGTTGGACCTCGAAGCCCTGGCGGCCATGGATCCCGCGACTCAAGATGAGGACGTCAGCATCGCCACGATCACGGCCTCAGAGTTGCTGGTGGGCGTGCATAGAGCCGTGAGCAACGAGCAGCAGATGCGGCGCGGGGCTTTTGTCGAATCCATCCTGGAAAGACTCCCTGTGTTGCCGTTCGATCTCCGGTCGGCTCGCGTTCATGCCCGGCTGGTGGCCCAACTTGACAGAGAAGGAGCCCGCATCGGAGCGCATGACCTCCTCATCGCGGCCACCGCGCTCAACCACGGCTGCGCAGTGTTGACGACCAATATCCGCGACTTCTCACGCGTTCCCGGTTTGGACGTCAGGCCGCTGCAATGAAGATCTATCGCCACCTGCTGGAATGAAGATCCCTCGACCGCTGCGTGAGGGGAGACCGAGATGAATCTGCAAGAGCAGGATCCCACCCTGTACGGACTCCTCAGTGCCGAGCGGCAGCGGCAGCGGGAAGGCGTCGAACTCATCCCCTCCGAGAATTACGTCTCCACGGCCGTGCTCGAGGCGATGGGGTCCATCTTCACCAACAAGTACTCCGAGGGCTACCCCGGGCGACGCTACTACGGCGGCAACGAGCACGTGGACGAGGTCGAGCGGCTGGCCCAGGAACGGGCCAAGACCCTTTTCGGCGTGCCGCACGCCAACGTCCAGCCCTACTCGGGCAGTCCGGCCAACCTGGCCGTGTACTTCGCGCTTTGCCACCCGGGTGATCCGATCATGGGGCAGAACCTCTACGACGGCGGCCACCTCACGCACGGCTGGAAGGTCAGCATCACGGGGAGCTACTTCACGAGCGTCCCGTACCACGTCAAGGGCGACGGCTACATCGACTTCGATGAGGTTTGGCGGCTGGCCCGCGAGCACCGGCCGCGGCTGATCTGGTGCGGCGCCACCGCCTACGTCCGTGAGTTTCCCTTCGCCGAGTTCGCCTCCGTGGCGGACGAGGTGGACGCCTACTTCGCTGCCGACATCGCCCACATCGCCGGGCTGGTCATCGCCGGCGAGCACGCCAGTCCCGTGCCGCACGCGCACGTCGTCACCACGACGACCCACAAGACCCTGCGCGGTCCGCGGGGGGCGATGATTCTGGTAACGGAGCGCGGGGTGAAGAAGGACCCCGAGTTGGCCAAGAAGATCGACGCCGCGATCTTCCCCGGCCTCCAGGGCGGTCCGCACGACCACACGACCGCCGGCATCGCGGTGGCGCTTGGCGAGGCGATGCGGCCGGACTTCAAGGCCTACGGCGCGCAGGTCGTCCGCAATGCCAAGGCGCTCGGGGACGCGCTGATGCGGGCGGGCTTTGTGCTGGTCAGCGGGGGCACCGATAACCACATGCTCTTGATCGATCTCACCCCCTCCGGTCCCGGGCGCGGCGTCTTCCTCCAGGAAGCCCTCGACCGCGTGGGCATCACGGTGAACAAGAACACGATCCCGCGCGAGCCGTCCAGCGCGTTCTACCCCTCCGGCATCCGCCTGGGCACACCCGCGGCGACGACCCGCGGCATGCGCGCCCCGGAGATGGAACGCCTAGCCGCGTGGATCGGCGCAGTGGCGGGACGGATCACGCGCTTTACCCTGCCCGAGGAGCGCACGGCGAGAAGCGATGCCCTCAAGGAGTTCCGCCGGGCCATCCAGGAGGACGCTGAGCTGGGGCGCATCCGCGATGAAGTCCGCACCTTCTGCCTGCGCTTCCCCGTCCCCGGCACGGATGCGGCCTAGCGATCCCCTCGGGCGGCGGGGCCTGCTGCTCGTCAGCCTCCCGCGCAACGACAGCGAGCTGGCGCGCGCGGCGATCGACGGCGGGGCCGACCTGCTGAAGGTGCACGTGAACGTCCAGCATCGCGCCTCGGGAACGGACTTCGGCACGCTGGCGGAGGAGATGGAGGCGTTGGCCTCGATCCTCGATCTCGGCACGCCGACGGGGCTGGTCCCCGGTGAAGAGGCGATGGTGAGCCAGGAGGAGGTCCCCCAGCTGCGCCGCTTCGCCTTCCTTGATGCTTATCTCACGCACTTGCCGCTCTACCTCTACGCGTCGGGCGTCCCCGTGGTGCCGGCGATCCCGCACGACTACCCGCCGGAGGCTCTGCCGTTTCTGCGGCGGCTGCCGGGCGAGTGGGCGGAGGCGGCGCTCGTGCATCCAGAAGGGTACGGACGGGCGCCGACGGCAGGAGATCTGGTCGCCCTCGGGCGCGCCGGAGACCTCAGCGGGCGCCGGCTGATCGTACCTACGCAGCGGCGCCTCCATCCCGAGGATCTGGGGCGGTACTTCGAGCTGCCGGCGGTCTGGGCGGTGATGATCGGTGCGATCGTCACCGGTGTCGAGGCGGCGGAGGTCGAGCAGGCGACACGGGCCTTCCGCCACAGCCTGGACCGCTTGTTCGGATGATCCCTCGAGGCCATCGCCGGATGATCATCGAAGCTACTGCTCCCACGCGCATCGACCTGGCCGGTGGGACGCTGGACATCTATCCCATCTCCCTGCTCGAGGGCGAAGTCGTCACGGTCAACCTGGCCATTACCATTCCGGCCCGCGTGTGGGTGGAGCCGCACGGCGGCGGCGTCGCAGTCTATTCGCAGGATCTCGGGATCGGCGTCGAGGCCCCGGACGCGGCGGGGCTGCCCATCGGCGGTCCGCTGGATCTGGTGCTGCGGGCGGTGCGTTACAGCGGCGTCCCCGGGCGCACGCGTATCGTGACGGCTTCGGAGGCGCCGAGGGGATCGGGGCTGGGCGCCTCATCTGCGCTGCTGGTGGCGATCCTGGGGGCCACCGACCGCCGGAAGGGGCGCCGGCGCGTGGGGAAGAGCGCCGGGCCGGCGTTCGTGGAGGCGGCCTCTCGTCTGGAAGCGCAGTCCATCGGCGCGCCCACGGGCAAGCAGGATTACTACGCGGCGCTCTGGGGAGGGCTCAACGCCATCTGGTTCCACCTCGACGGCGAGGCCGTGGAACCGCTGCTGCCGCCGCGCCGGCTGGCGGGATTGGAGGAGCACCTCGTCCTCAGCTTCACCGGCGAACCGCACGCCTCCGGCCTGACGAACTGGCGCATGGTGCGCGCCTACCTGGACGGCGTGCCCGAGACGGTGCGCGGCCTGCGGACGATCGGGCGGATCAGCCGCCAGATGCGCGAGGCCCTCCGCGGCGGGGACCTGCGAGCCACCGCGCGGCTGCTGCGGGAGGAGTGGGAGGCGCGCCGTACCCTCGCCGAGGGCGTCTCGACGCCGGAGATCGAGCGCGCGGTGCGGACGGCGCGGCGGGCGGGAGCGCTGGCGAGCAAGGTCTGCGGCGCGGGCGGCGGGGGCTGCGTGGTCAGCCTCGTGGGGACGGGCAAGAAGGCCGCGGTGGCGCAGGCGCTCGCGGCGGAAGGGTTTCGCGTCCTGCCCTTTCGCATCGCCCGCGCGGGGCTGTCGGTCCGCACGCGCACACGCGCGTGAGCGGTCGCAACCTCCGGATTCTCTTCCTCAGCATGTTCCTCTGGGTGTTTGGCTTCGGTCTCTACGACGATCTCTTTGCGATCCACGCGCGGGCGCTGGGGGCGACGGGGGTGCAGCTGGGCCTGCTCTTCACCACCCGCCAACTGATCATCACCGCCGGGTCGATCCTCGGCGGCGTCCTCTCCGACCGCTACAGCCGCCGCGCCGTCATGCTGGTCTCCTGGGTACTCGGGGCGCCGGCGCCGCTGCTGTTCCTGGCGGCGCGAGAGTGGATCTGGCTGCTGCCGGGGATCGTCCTCTACGACTTGACGATCTTCGGCCTCCCCGCCCTCAACGCGTACATTACCGAACGCACCGATCCCACGAAGATCGCCTCCACCTTCGCCATCCTGACCACGGCGTCGGCGTTGAGCCTGCTGCTCTCCCCCGCCCTCGGCGGCCTGATTGCCGCGCGCTGGAACATCCGCACCACCTTCGCCCTCGCCTTTCTCTGCTACGCCGCCTCGACGATCCTGATGTTCTGGAGCGCGCCAGACCGTCCGGGGGGCCGCCCCGCGCTGTCGTGGCGCGAGGCGCTGCGGATCTGGGATCTGGGCAGCCCGTGGCCGCTCTTCATCCTGCTGGGCCTGATGACGGGCGTGCCGCTGGCCCTGGCGCCGTTCGTCCCGCCGTTCCTGCGCGAGGTGCGGCATCTTGGCCTGGCGCAGATCGGCCTGCTGGGGTCGATCCTCTCGGCCGGCGGGCTGATCTTCACGCTGGCGTCCGGCCGGCTCGCCGACCGCTGGGGGCACCGGCCGCTGCTGGTGCTGACGCTGCTCCTCATCGCAGCGGGGAACCTCATCGTCGCCCTGGGGCCGCTGGCGCTGCTGCCGCTGGCCTTTCTGATCAAGAGCCGCAGCGCGGCGCAGTCGCTCAGCCAGGCGGTGGTCGCCGCCAGGATTTCGATGGCCGCGGCGGGGCGCGGGTTTGGGCTGCTGGGGACGATCACGGGCCTCGTCGCTGCGGGGGGAACGATGCTGGCGGGGATCGCCTACCGGGTCGACCCGGCACTGCCGCTGATCGCGGGCGCGGGGGCGGTCACGCTGCTGGCGGCCGCGTTGTTGGCGCAGAGACTGGCTGCGGCGACGCATCACCCGAGGGGTTGAGCGGGTCGGCGCGAATAGAGGTGCGACGCCGATGAGTCTGAGAGGCAAGAAGGTCTTGATCACCGCCGGGCCTACGCGGGCCCCGCTGGATTCCGTCCGCTACATCACCAACAAAGGCACCGGCCGCCTGGGCAGCCTGATCGCCGAGGAGGCCCTGGCCCGCGGCGCCGCCATCACCTTCCTGCACGGGCGTCCCAGCCTCGTCCCCACGGTGCGGGGCGGGATGCACGACCACCTCACGCTGATCGCCATCGACACGGTGCAGGATCTGATCCGAACCTTTCGGGAGGAACTGCCCAAGGGATACGACGTCGTCATTCACACGATGTCGGTCCTGGACTTCGAACCCGCGGAGATTCGCCCCGGCAAGACGGGATCGGAGGAGCCCGCCTGGGTGGTGCGGTTGGTCCCCACCCCCAAAGCCATCGGGCTGGTGAAGGACCTGGCTCCCCGGACTTTCCTGGTCGCCTTCAAACTGGAAGTCGGCCGCCCCCGCGAGGAACTGGTGGCCGCCGCCCTCGACATGCTCCGGAAGAACCGCGCCGACCTCGTCGTCGCCAACGATCAGAAGGAGATCGAGGCCGGGGAGCACGCCGGCTACTTCATCGACCCGTCCGGCGAGGTCTTCGCCGTCGCCGAGGGCAAAGAGGCCATCGCGCGCACGCTCCTGCGGGTCGTGGAAGAGCGGCTGGAGACCCGTCAGAAAGGGGCCCAACTTGGGTAAGACAGAGAGACAGAGGACGGTCTCATCGACTCATGTCTCGCTACCTGATGCGGTATCGCTCCACGCAGGATCTCTCGAGGGAATGGGTGATTGAGCAGGACGCCCCCTCCGCGGCCGACTTGGCCCAGCGGGTGCGAGAGGCGCAGGGCGCGATTTACATCCTCCAATTGGAAGAGGCCAAAAAGCTCAAGCGCCTCGCCGCCGCCTCCCAAGGCGCCTAAGGCTGCGGCGAACCGGTGTCTGCGCGTCCCTTCTTCAG
>JBOGSD010000080.1:0-52788 GCA_050695215.1 bacterium | reverse complement strand
CCCATGAAGGCGGCGATCGCCTGGCCCTTGTCGTAGCCCGGCGGCTTCAGCTCCAGAACCATCTTGCCTTTGAGCAGCACCAGATTGCCCCCGCTCTCCGCGACCACGGCCCGCGCCGTCGCCTCCGCCTCGTCCTGGTCCTCGGGTGCCTTGCGATAATGCAGCGCCAGCGTAAGCCCCTTGTCCTCGAGCATCACGCCTGGATGGCTTCTTGCAAACGCGTTCAGCCTCGCCCGCGCCGGCGCGAAGACCGCGGGGTCGGGCTTGACGCGCACCAGCTTGGACCGAAGATTGCGCCGCTCGAGGCCATGCAGGCCGGCGGCGCTCAGATGCAGGGGCCGGAACAGGTGGTCGAGCTGCGCGAGCGAGCGGCCGCTGACCAGGGCGAGCGCGCCATCTGCGGCCGCGTCGAGCTCTTCGAGGATCTCGCACAGCCGTTCCGACACGTGCACCGCGCGCGGCTCCCGCTCAATCTCGACGAGCGTGCCGTCGACATCGAGAAACAACGCGATCTCGTCGACGCGCACATCGGGTGGCGCGGGCAGCGAAGCAAGCGTCAAGCTGTGCTACTCCGAGACTGTTGCAGACGATCGAGCGTGCGCCATACCATTGCCAAGGCCAACAGAAAGTTGCAACGAGCCATTTCGGGATTACATCCTCGCGAACGTTGGTTCGGACCGACCTTTGCGGGTATTCTCGTGACCGCCACGCTATGCCAGCTCGGCTTGCAATGTTTGGATCCAGCAACGTCTGGCTGGCAGCACATCTCAGCGAGCATAGCGCCATGACCACCGGCCATGTTGCCCTTCCTGCGCGCGGCTTGATCGCGCTGCGCGGCCCGGACGCCCGGAGCTTGTTGCAGGGCGTCATCAGCACCGATGTCGAGCGCGTCACGCCACAATCGGCAAGCTACGGCGCCCTGCTCACGCCTCAGGGTAAGTATCTGTTCGATTTCATGATTCTTCAGATCCGCGATGCGCTGTTGCTCGATACCGAACAGGCGCGTGTGGCCGAGCTGCTCCGCCGCCTCCTCATGTACCGGCTGCGCGCCAAGGTCGAGATCGAGGATCAAAGCGACCACTTCGAGGTCGCCGCACTGCTCGGCCCCGAGGTTGCCGCCCGGCTCGATCTGCCCGAGCAGCCCGGGGCCATGCGCGCGCTCGACCAGGGTGCGGCGCTGATCGACCCCAGGCTCACCGGCCTTGGCGGACGGGCCGTCCTGCCGCGCGGCAGCGCCGAGGAGATTCTCGAGGGCATGGGCTTCGTCGCCCTGCCGCGCGAGGCGTACGAGCGGACGCGCATCGCGCTGGGCGTGCCGGAGGGGCGCGATCTGGTCGTCGACCGCTCGACCTTGCTGGAGAGCGGCTTCGAGGAGCTGCACGGGGTCGACTTCGGCACAGGCTGCTTCGTCGGTCAGGAGCTCACCGCGCGCATGAGGTACCGGGGCCTGGTGCGCAAGCGATTGATGCCGGTCACGCTCCAGGGACCGCCGCCCGAGCCCGGGACGTCGATCCGGCTGGCTGGCCGCGACGCCGGTGAGATGCGCTCGAGCCAGGGTGACCACGGCATCGCGCTGCTGCGCCTGGAACAGGTCGCCCGGGCGGCCGCGGAGGGTGTGCCGCTCATGGCCGGCGCCACCCTTGTGATTCCGCACAAGCCCGACTGGGTCAATTTCTGAGCGTTGCGGCCAGGCGGCGCCAGTGCTGGAACGGCGACTGGCCGGGCGCCAGATCGAGGCCCCCTGCCCGCATCAGGTGCTCCAGACCGCGCCGCCCGAACTCCGCTTGGATCGCATCGGCAAGCCACATCTCGGCCTGGCCATGCCTTTTGGCGTCGAGCCGGGCGTCGATGCTCAAGTAGGCGGCGTGCTCGGCGATCGCCTGGAGCAGCTCCGCGATGCCCCGCCCCTCGCTGCCGCTGACCAGCATGACCGGCACCGACCAGCCGTCCGATCGCCGATCCAGTGCCAGCGCCGCCTCGAGGTCGCTTTGCGTCTTCAGCGCGATGCTGCCGAGATCGGCCTTGCTGACCACGGCGATATCCGGAATCTCGGCGATGCCGGCTTTCATGTATTGCAGGCTGTCGCCGGAGCCGGGCTGGACGCACAGCACGACCGTGTCGCCCACGGTTGCAATGTCGGTTTCCGATTGACCGACGCCGACCGTCTCCACGATGACCCGGTCGTAGACGGCGCGCATCAGCGTGACCGCGGCCGGGGCATGCGCCGCAAGCCCGCCGAGCCGACCGCGCGCCGCCATCGAGCGCACGAACACGCGTTGATCCCCGGGATCGAGCCCGAAGCGGACACGATCGCCAAGCAGGGCGCCGCCGGTCCGACGCGAGGACGGGTCGATCGCGACGACGCCGATGCTGCGACCCTGCGTGCGCAGGGCACCGATCAGCCGCGCGATCAGGGTCGACTTGCCGGCACCCGGTGGCCCGGTCAGCCCGATCACCTGCGCCCGCGCGCCGTGGTAAGCGGCATCCAGTAGCGCCAGGGCAAGGGGTCCGTCCGGCGTTGCCTCGATCCGGGCGAGGGCCTGCGCCATGGCTCGCTTGCCGCCGGAACGGAGATCCTCCAGCAGTGCTGGCGCAGACGGCTCGCTCAAGCCTGCGCCTTCTCGGCCCGCAAGGTCGCCTGCGCCGCCGCGAGGCGGGCGATCGGCACGCGATAGGGCGAGCAGGACACATAGTCGAGCCCGACCCGCTCGCAAAAGCCGATCGTCGCCGGGTCGCCGCCATGCTCGCCGCAGATCCCGAGCTTGAGCTCGGGCCGGCCACGGCGACCGCGCTCGCAGGCCAGCTCGACCAGGGCGCCGACGCCCTCGACATCCAGGGTCGTGAACGGATCGGCCTCGAAGATGCCGCGCTCCCGATAAAGCTCCATGAACTTCGCGGAATCGTCGCGCGACAGGCCGAGCGCCATCTGGGTCAGATCGTTGGTGCCGAAGCTAAAGAACTCGGCGAGCCTGGCGATCTCCTCGGCGCAGAGCGCTGCCCTCGGCACCTCGATCATGGTGCCGACCTGGTAGTCGATCTGCAGGCCGCTCTCGGCCATGACCTCCTTGGCGACCCTGTCGATCTCGGCCTTGATCAGCTCGAGCTCGCGCGCCGTCGCGATCAGCGGCACCATGACCTCGGGCACGACCGTCTGACCGGCGTTCTGCGCCACGGCCACGGTGGCCCCGAAGATCGCGCGCGCCTGCATCTCGTAGATCTCGGGAAACAGCACGCCGAGGCGGCAGCCGCGCAGGCCGAGCATCGGATTGACCTCGCGCAGCTCGCTCGCGCGCCGCCGCAGGGCTTCGGCATCGACGCCGGCAACCTTGGCGATCGCTGCGATGTCCTCGGCCTCGTCCGGCAGAAACTCGTGCAGCGGCGGGTCGAGCAGACGGATCGTCACCGGCAGGCCGGCCATGATCTCGAACAGCTCGATCAGGTCCTGCCGCTGCACCGGCAGGATCTTGGCCAAAGCCGCGCGCCGGCCCTCGGCGTCGCCGGCCAGGATCATCTCGCGCATCGCGACGATCCGGCCCTCGTCGAAGAACATGTGCTCGGTGCGGCACAGGCCGATCCCCTCGGCGCCGAACCGGCGCGCTGTGCGCGCGTCCTCCGGCGTCTCGGCATTGGTCCGGACCTTGAGGCGGCGGCGCTGGTCGGCCCAGCCCATCAGGGTCGCGAACTCGCCCGACAGCTGGGGATCGACGGTCGGCACGACGCCCAGCATGACCGTGCCCGCGCTGCCGTCGATGGTCACCCGGTCGCCCTTGGCGACGGTCTGGCCCGCGACCGTGAAGCGGCCCGCGCGATAGTCGATCGCCAGGCCCGCGGCGGCGCAGACGCAGGGCTTGCCCATGCCGCGCGCGACCACCGCGGCATGGCTGGTCATGCCGCCGCGCGAGGTCAGGATGCCGCGCGCGGCGTGCATGCCGTGGATGTCCTCGGGCGAGGTCTCGATGCGCACCAGGATCACCGCCTCGCCGGCCGTGCCGAGGCGCTCCGCCTCGTCGGCGCTGAACACCACCCGGCCGGACACCGCGCCGGGCGATGCCGGCAGGCCGCGCGCGATCACCTCGCGCGGCGCGTCCGGGTCGAGCATCGGATGCAGCAGCTGGTCGAGCGAGGCGGGGTCGATCCGCGCGACCGCCTCATCCCGGTCGATCACGCCCTCCTCGGCCATCTCCACCGCGATCCTGAGTGCTGCCTGGGTCGAGCGCTTGCCGCGCCGGGTTTGCAGGATCCAGAGCCGACCGTTCTGGACCGTGAACTCGATGTCCTGCATGTCGCGATAGTGGGCCTCGAGCCGGTCGAACACTGCCGTCAGCTCGGCAAAGGTGTCCGGCATCAGCTCTTCCATCGACGGCAGGCTGCCGCCGGTCGACGCCTTCATGGCCGTGGTCAGGGGCTGCGGCGTGCGGATGCCGGCGACCACGTCCTCGCCCTGCGCGTTGACCAGGAACTCGCCGTAGAGCGCCTTGTCGCCGGTGGACGGATTGCGCGTGAAGGCGACGCCGGTCGCCGAGGTCTCGCCCATGTTGCCGAAGACCATGGCCTGGACGTTGACCGCGGTCCCCCAGCCTTCCGGGATGTTGTGGAGCTTTCGGTAGGTGATCGCCCGCTGGTTCATCCACGAGGCGAACACCGCGCCGATCGCCCCCCAGAGCTGCTTCTCCGGATCCTGCGGGAAGGGCTCGCCACGCTCGCGCTCGACGAGCGTCTTGTAGTCGCGGATGAGCTCCGCCCAGTCGTCGCCCTCGAGGTCGGTGTCGAGGGTGTAGCCGCGCTCGTCCTTGAAATCCTCCAGCCGCTCCTCGAACAGGTGATGGTCGATGTCGAGCACGACATTCGAATACATCTGGATGAAGCGGCGGTAGGAGTCGTAGGCGAAACGGGCGTCGCCGCTGCCGGTGATCAACCCCTCTAGCGTGGACGGCGTGGAGCCGAGGTTGAGGACGGTGTCCATCATCCCCGGCATGCTGAACTTGGCCCCGGAGCGCACCGAGAGGAGCAATGGGTTGCGGGGATCGCCGAAGCGGCGGCCGGTGCGCTCCTCGATCACCTTCAACTTCTCGCGCACCTCCTCCATCAGCCCCTCGGGGAGCTCGCGACCGCGGCGGATGTATTCCAGACAGGCCTCCGTGGTGATGGTGAAACCCGGAGGCACCGGCAGCCCGATGCGGCTCATCTCCGCCAACCCCGCGCCCTTGCCCCCCAGCAGGTCGCGCTGCCCCGCGTGCCCTTCCTCGAACAACCGCGTCCAGCGGCTCCCGGTCCGGGGGGTCCGCTCGGCGACTTCAGCCATGCCTCATCCTCCTACTCCGATTCCGGTCAGCGGACCGGAGCGCCGCTCTGCGCGGGCGGTCCGGCCTCCAGCTTGCCCCCGAGATATCCGCGCAGGTCGGCCATGGGAACACGATCCTGGCCCATCGAGTCCCGGTCGCGTACCGTGACGGTGCCGTCCTCCTGCGTCTGGCTGTCCACCGTGATGCACCAGGGGGTACCGATCTCGTCATAGCGCCGGTAGCGGCGGCCGACGGTGCCGTTCTCATCGTAGGCCACGGACCAGGCCCGGCGGAGGTCCCTCTCGATCTCATGCGCGAGGTCGGGCATGCGCTCCCGCTTCACCAGCGGCAGCACTGCCGCGGTGATCGGGGCCAGCCGGGGGTGCAGGTGCAGCACCGTCTCGCTCTCGCGTCCGTCCGCTCGTCCCGCGCGCCCGCCGGGGTATTCCCGGTAGGCCTCGACCAGAAAGACGAGCATCGCCCGCTCCAGGCTCACCGTGGGCTCGATCACGTAGGGATGATACTTGCTGCCGTCGCTCTCGTCGAAGTAGGTGAGATCGCGCCCCGACGCCTCCTGGTGCTGGCGCAGATCGTAGTCGGTGCGGTTGGCCACCCCCGCCAGCTCCGCCCAGCCGAAGGGGAAGTCGTACTGCAGGTCCACCGTGCGTTTGGAGTAATGGGCCAGGGTCTCCGCCGGGTGCTCAAAGCGCCGGATCCGCTCCCGCCCGAGGCCCAGATCGAGAAAGAACCCCTCCCACTCTTCCAACCAGACCCCAAACCACTCCTCGTCGCTCCCGGGCTTGACGAAATATTCAAGTTCGGCGATTTCGAACTCGCGCAGCCGGAAGATCCATTTGCCCGTCGTGATCTCATTGCGAAAGGATTTCCCGATCTGGGCGATCCCGAAGGGCACCTTCAGGCGCGCGGTGTCCAGCACGTTCTTGAAGTTCGTAAACATGCCCTGCGCCGTCTCGGGGCGGAGATAGGTGAGGGTGGAGTTTTCCTCGGTGGGACCGAGGTAGGTCTTGAACATGAGGTTGAACTGCTTGGGCTCGGTCAGGTCGTGGGCGTGGTCGGGCGCCGGGGGGATCTCCTCGTCGGCGCGAAACCGCTCGTGGCAGATCCGGCATTCCACCAGGGGATCGGTGAAGGACTGCTCGTGCCCCGAGGCCGCCAGGACCTCGCGCTTGGTCACGACAGCGCTCTCGATCCCCACCACGTCGGGGCGCTCCTGGACGAAGCGGCGCCACCACTCCCGCCGGATGTTCTGGCGCATCAGCGTCCCCAGCGGCCCGAAGTCGTAGATCGCCCCCGGGCTGCCGTAGATCTCGGCGGAGGGAAAGACGAAGCCGCGCCGCTTGGCCAGCGTGGCGATCCGGTCCATTGTCTCGAGGCGGGATGGTGTGGTCATCGACGGTGCCGGCGCGCACTCCCCCGCGGCGCGCCCCCAAGGAGTCTCTCGTCTGGACAGACGGGTGGAGAGGGACGGAACCAGGCCAGGCGTCCCCGCCCGCGACCGGCCGTCTTTCTAGCCGATGCCGAGCGGCTCCTCTTCGCTGCGGCGGCGCGGCAGGGACAGCGGCAGGCTGCTGGCGAGGGCGGCGATGGCGAAGGCGGCGATGCCGGCCAGGGCCCAGGAGGTCGGCAGCTCGATCACCCGGCCCTCCGTCTTGACCCGGATGTGCCCGGCCTGCCCGGGGCGGATGACCTGACGGGCTTCATCCAGCGCCGTCCCCAGGTCGATCACCGCGCGCTTTGCCCGCTCGAGATCGATTTCCATGAGGGACACCTCCAAACGTTCACTATACCATTCCTCTACCCGAACTGCTCGATGACGGCCGGGCTGCGCAGGCGTACTTCCAGCCGGTGCTCGGCGTAGCGACGCAGCACGTCCAGGAGGCGGTCGGGATCGCGCACCTCCGGGAGGGGCCAGCCATCGGTTTTGGCGGCCATCAGGGTGCGCAGGGCCCGCAGCGTGTCGGGGCGGAGGCGCGCCGCCGCCGGGTCTCGGACGGCGCAGCGGGAGCAGACGGCGCCGCCGAGGGGGTGGCTCCAGGAGGGAGCCGGGTCGGGGCGCCGGCCGCAGACGGCACAGGCCTCCAGCGCCGGCTGAAACCCGACCAGCGAGACAAGGCGCAGCGCGAACCAGGCGGGGGCGGAGGCGACGTCCCGCGCGATCAACCCCAGCGACATCGCCGTGAGGTGGAAGAGCTCAGGATGGGATTCCCGTTCCGGCGTCGCCGCTTCCAGCAGTTCAGCCGCCAGCGCTGCGGCGCCGAAACGCCGGAGGTCGTCGCGCAGGGCGGCCATCCCGTCACGCACCTCGACCTGGGCCACGATGTCCAGGGATCCCCTCCCCTGCGCCAGGAGCAGGTCCACGTGGCTGAAGGGCTCTAGGCGGCCGGCCTGCCGGCTGGTCGTCCTGCGCACGCCCCGCGCCACGGCCGAGAGTTTCCCCCACTCCTTCGTGTAGAGGGTAAGGACGCGGTCGGCCTCTCCGAGGGGGCGCCGGCGCAGCACGATGGCGTCGGCCTTGTAGACCGGCATCAAGAACTCCGCGCCAGCAGCACCGCGGCGACGCTGAGATAGATCGTCACCGTCGTCAGGTCCAACCCGGACGTCACCAGCGGCCCAGAGGCGACCGCGGGATCGCGCCCCATCCTGGCCAGGAGCACCGGCATGGCGATGCCCACCGCCGAGGCCACCAGCAGCGCCAGGACCATCGACAGGGTGGTGATCGCGGCCAGGATGGGCGCCTGCTCCACTCCCAAGGCGACCGCGCCGACGAGGGCGCCGCTGACCGCCGCGATGAGGGCGGCCGTCAAGACCTCGCGCCCGATGAGGGGGGCGATGCGGTCGGGCGCGATCTCGCCGCGGGCGAATCCGCGCACCGCCAGCGCCACGGTCTGGATGCCCAGGTTGCCGGCCATGCTGTTGAGAACCGGGATGAAGTAGGCCAGCGCCAGCAGCGCCCGCAGCGTGGGCGCGTAGCCTTCGATGACGCGGGCGCCGATCAACTCCACCAGGATGGCCACCAGCAGCCAGGGGAGCCGGGCTGCCGCCGCCAGTCGCCAGCCGGTCTCCTCCGCCTCCGGCCCGCCGACCCCGGAGAGCTTGGTGATGTCTTCCGCCGCTTCTTCCACCACAACGTCGAGGACGTCGTCGAGGGTCACGACGCCGACCAACATCCGATCCGCGTCGACGACCGGCAGGGCGAGCAGACCGTATTTGATAAAGAGCCGCGCCACCGCCTCCTGGTCTTCATCCGCCCGCACTGAGATCGCCCGCTCCTGGACGATGTCGTCGATCGGCGCGGCAGGATCCACCAGGATGAGGTCGCGCAGAGAGAGCACGCCGGCTAGCCGGCCTTCCTGATCGACGACGTACACGTAGTAGATGGTCTCGGCGTCCGGCGCGCTGGCGCGCAGCCGGGCCAGCGCCGCCTCCGCGGACAGTCCGGCGGGAAGGGTGACCACCTCACTGGCCATCAGCGCCCCGGCGGTCCCCTCAGGGTAGGTGAGCAGCGGCCGCACGCGCCCTGCCGCCGGCGGTTCCATCCTGGCCAGCAGGCGGCTGGCTTCGGCGGGCGCCAGGCTGCCCAGCAGATCGGCCAGGTCGTCGCTGGACATCTCTTCCATCAGATCGCTGGCCCGCTCCACGCCCAGCAGCGCCAGGATCGGCTGCGCTCGCTCGGGGTCGAGCCCCTCCAGGATCAGGCCGGCCCGGGGACGCGGCAGCGCGGCGAGCGCCGCCGCCGCCTCACGGTCGTCGGCCTCCCGCAGCGCCTCAGCGGCATCGGCGGGATGGAGGGTACGGAGGCGCTCGGCGAGATCGCTCACCGGCTCGCCCCCAGCAGCAGCAGGGCCAGCGTAAAGTAGATCGAGACGCTAGCCAAGTCGGTGATCGTCGTGACCAGCGGACCGCTGGCCACGGCCGGGTCGACCCGCAGGCGGCGCAGCAGCAGCGGGATCGCCACACCGCCCATCGCGGCCAGCGCCAGGGTGACCACCATCGCCAGAGCGAGCACGCCGGCGAGCCGCAGATCCCGCCACCACACCAAGACCACCGCGCCCAGCAGCGTCCCGCAGGCCAGTCCCAGCCAGCCGCCGGTGGCCAGTTCGCGCGCCAGGGCCCCTCGCACCTGCGGCCGCCAGCCTTCCTCCAGCGCGAAGCGGCGCACCGCCACCGCCAGCGATTGCGTCCCTACGTTGCCGGCCGTCGCCATCATCAGCGGCATGAAGAAGACCAGCACCAGCGCCGTCTCGATGACGGGGGTGAAGATGCGCACCACCGCCGCGGCCAGGAGGGCCGTCCCGAAGTTGATGACCATCCACGTGGTGCGCCGCCCCGCCGCGCGCCAGGGGAACGGCCCCGGGGCGAGGGTGGCCTCGGCCACGGGTGCGGTCAGCGCGAAGACGTCCTCGCTGGCCTCCTCTTCCACCACCTCGAGGATGTCGTCCGCGGTGACGATGCCCAGCAGCCGTCCCGCCGCGTCCACCACGGGGACGGCCAGCAGGTCGTACTTCTCGATCAGCCGGGCCACCTCGTCGCGGCCGGCCCAGGGGTTCGCCGTCACCAGCGCCGTCTGCATGATCTCCCGCACCGGCGCCTCCGGCAGAGCGACGATGAGCGCGCGCAGCGAGAGCACACCGGTTAGCCGAGAGGCCTCCGTGACGTAGATGTAGTACAGCTGCTCCGCCTCCTGCCCGCGCCGCCGCACGTCGCCGATGGCCTCCGCCGCGCTGAGCCCTGCCGAGATGGTGACGAGATCCGTCGTCATCAACGCGCCGGCGCTGTCCTCGGGGAAGCGCAGCAGCTCCCGGATGCGGCCGGCCTCTTCCGCCCCCATCAGCCGGAGCAGCCGCTGCACCCGCGCCGCCGGCAACTCGCCGAGGAGGTCCACCACCTCGTCGGTGGCCATCTCCTCCAGGAGTCCGGAGACCTGCTCATCGGTGAGGGTGCGCACGAGGGCGGTCTGCTCCTCCGGCTCGAGCGCCTCCAGCACCGACGCGGCGCGCTCCTCGTCCAGCAGCAGCATGAAGGCGAGACGGTGCGGCGGGGCCAGACGGCGGACCAGTGCGGCCAGGTCGGCGGGGTGGAGGTCTTCGATCAGCGCGCCCAGGCGCGCCACAGTGCGCTGCTCGAGGGCGGCGGTGGTTTCCTGGACGAGCGGGTCGGTGATCATCGGGACATCAATGACGCCGGTCTCTGCTCGTACCGTACACAGCGAAGCTGAGGAGGGTCAAGGATTCCCGATTGACCCGCGCCGCCTCACTCGGGATGGAAACTCCGAATCAGCGCGGATTTCTCTCGCCAGTCGGGCGTGACCGCCACCCAGAGGTCCAGGTACACTTTCCGGCCCAGCAGGGCCTCAGCGCCAGCCCGCGCCGCCGTCCCGATGGCGCGAAGCCGCTGCCCGCCCGCTCCGACGACGATCTTCTTCTGGGAGGGCTTCTCCACGTGCAGGGTGGCGCGCACGTAGACCGACCCGCGTTCCCGTTCGGCGAACTCCTCGATCTCCACGGCCAGGGCATGCGGCAGTTCCTGGCGCGTCTGGTGGATGGCCTGCTCCCGGATGATCTCCCGCACCAGGAACTGCTCCGGCTGGTCGGTGACCATCTCCTCCGGGTAGTAGGCGGGGCCCTCCGGCAGGCGGGAGATGATCCGCTCGACCAGTTCGGGCAGACCCGCCCCGGTCTGCGCGGAGACCATCACGGTCTCAGTGACGGGGACGAGATCGGCCGCCGCCCGCGCGGCGGCTTCCGCCCCCTCCGGCGTCGTGCGATCCGTCTTGTTCACGATCAGCAGGATCGGAACGCGGGCGTTCCGCAGCGCCTCCGCAGCGATTCGGGCTTCCTCCCCCGGCGGGGAGGCGGCATCGACGACCCAGGCGATGAGGTCGACTTCACCCAGAGCGCGGCGGGCCGCGTCCACCATCACCTCACCGAGGCGATGGCGCGGCGCGTGCAGCCCTGGGAGATCGAGGAAGATGAGCTGTGCCTCGGGCTTCGTCAGGATTCCACGGATCACGGTGCGCGTGGTCTGCGGCACTGGCGAGGTAGCGGCAATCTTCGTGCCGAGGAGGCGGTTCAGCAGCGTGGACTTTCCGACGTTGGGGCGCCCGGCGAGGGCGACGAAGCCTGACCGGTGGGCCACGAGTCTATCGAGAGGGGAGGTCGGCGGGGCCAAACGCCTCGGGCAAGAGGTCGTGGAAGCGCCTGCGCCGGTGCGGCCCGCGTGGTCCCGCCAGGTAGAGGGTTTCTACGCCGAATTCGTTCATCACTTGGCGACAGGCTCCGCAGGGCGCGGCCGAGGTGCGGCCGGCAGTGACCACGGCGATCTCGCGGATCTTCCGGTGGCCGGCCGCCGCCGCCTGGAAGATAGCGACACGCTCGGCGCACACCGAGAGTCCATAGGAGGCGTTCTCCACGTTGGCCCCGGTGAAGACGGCGCCGTCGGCGGCCAGGACCGCCGCCCCCACTCGATACCGGGAGTACGGCGCGTACGCCCGACCGCGGGCCTCCCGCGCGGCCGCCACCAGGGCCCCTGGGGTGACGGCGGCACGGCGTGACGGCGCGGCCTTCCCAGCGGTGGCGCGGCCGGCGCCTCGGCCTGTCATTCCACGCGCTCCAGCGTCCGGCTGCGCTCGGCCGCGAGGGCGGCGCGCACCCCGTCGGGCGTGCGGGCGATGCCACCGGCGATGACGAAGTGCAGCGCCTCTTCCACCGTGATCCCCGCGGGCCGGGTCTGTTCCCCCGGGACGAGGACGACGAAGCCAGACGTCGGATTGGGCGTCCCCGGGACGAAGACATGCAGCAACCCCGGAGCGGCCGGCGATGATTCGCCTCCGGTGACGAAGCCGAGCGCGAAGAGGCCCGGCCGCGGCCATTCCACGATCACGACGCGCTGAAACGCGCCCCGCCGATCCTCCAGCATCCGCTGGCTGAGGGGCTTGATCGAACTGTAGACCGTGCGCGCCAGGGGGATGCGCAAGATCACCTGTTCCAGGCGCGCGATCAGGCGCCGGCCCAGCACGTTGCTGGCGACGACGCCCGTCAGAAAGATCAGCAGGATCCCGGCGACGAACCCCAGCGTGGGCACGGACCGCCCGAGGATGTAGCGGAAGAGCGGCTGCAGCATGGTGTCCAGCGTGGTGAAGAGCCAGCGCAGCACCAGGTAAGTCACGGCGACCGGCAGGATGACCAGCAGCCCGGTAATCAGGTAGGTGCGCAGGCGGGCGCGCAACGGAGCGAACTACGACGCGGAGGGGACGACGCGGGTGATCTTGACCTTGCCGATGCGCTGCCCCTCCACCTGTTCGACCACGATCTCGAGCCCGTCGTAGGGCACCCGCTCGCCCGGCCGGGGGACGTGGCCCAGCAGGCTGTAGACGAACCCGCCGATCGTGTCCACTTCTTCGAGAGGGAGGGCCAGATGCAGCGTCTCGTTCACCTCTTCGATCGGGGTGCGGCCGACGACCAGCGCGACCTGGTCGTTGACTACCTCGACCAGCCGCTCCTCGACGTCGTGCTCGTCCACAATCGGCCCGACGATCTCCTCCAGCAGGTCCTCGATGGTGACCAGCCCGGAGGTCCCGCCGTACTCATCGACCACGATCGCCACGTGCACCTTGCGCCGCTGCATCTCCCGGAAGAGCTCATCGAGCCGCTTGCTCTCCGGGACGTAGTACACCGCCCGGGCGAGATCGACCACCGGCGCCGCGGACCGGCCCTCCGCCAGGGGCCCGAGGAGATCTTTCAGGTAGAGAATGCCGACGGCGTTGTCGATGGTTTCGTGGAAGATGGGGATGCGCGAGTGTCCCGTGGCCAGGATCAGCCGCACCGCATCTTCGGCGGTGGCGGAGTCCTCGAGCACGTCCATGTCCATGCGGGGGACCATCACCTCGCGGGCGACCGTGTCACCGAATTCGAAGATGGAGTGGATCATCTCGCGCTCTTCCTGCTCGATCACTCCCTCCTCCTCCCCCATCTTGACGAGGGCGCGGATCTCCTCTTCGGTCACGACCGGCGAGTTGATGTTCACCCGCCCGCCGAGCGGCCGCACCATCACCGTGCCGGCCAGGGAGAGGAGACGGATGAAGGGGCTGAGGAGCCACGAGAGCAGATTGACCGGCCGGGCAAACGCCACCGTGAGGGCGTCGGCGGAACGCACGGCGATCGTCTTGGGCGCGATCTCGCCGACGACCACCAGCAGCAGCACCATGGCCAGAAAGGCCCACAGCGCGGCGCGCTCCGGGCCGAAGAGCCGGATGAAGAGGGCCGCGGCCAGGACGGATGCGGCGACGTTGGCGATCGTGTCGGCGATGTGGAGGGTGCTCAGCAGCCGGCCCGGCTCCTCCAGCAGACGGTCGGCGAGGCGCGCCGGGGCCTCGCCGGCTTCGGCGCGCTGGCGCAGCCGCAGCCGGTTGGCGGCAAAGAAGGCCGTTTCGGCGGCGGAGAAGAGGGCTGACGCGAGCACGAGCAGGCCGAGGGCGATAAAGCCCAGCGTACTACCTGAAGCGTCCAACGAGGTGATTCATCCTTTCTTGTCGCGGTCCAGAGCCGCGGCGGCGCCCCCGCGCCGCGCGGTGAGGAGGGAAAGCGTCCGGGCGGAGCCATCTCCGCCCGATGGCTCAGTATAACATACCCCGCAGAACGGGCAGCCGCGGCGCGGCCCGCACCGCCACGGTCACGGTCCCACCCTCTCCCGTCACGCCGGTCAAGTCGAAGACCTCCTCCCCGACCCAGAGGCGCTGTCCGGTCCCGCTGACGCGCACCACCAGCGTGGCGAGGAGACGGTCCGTCCGCAGGACGAAGCGATCGCCCTCCCGGACGTATCCCCCCGACGGCATGCCGGCGCCCTGGGCCGCGAATTCCATCCGCACCAGGCGCAGGCCGCGGCGATCCGCCAGGTAGTACTCCGCCACCAGGCTCCGCTCCACGGAATGGACATACTGCAGCCGCACCTCCAGCGGGGTCGACAGCGACGCGCGCACGAGGACGCGTCCAGGATGGGCCGTGGTGACGGTGAGGACCGGGGTCGGCCACACGGCGACCGCGGCGGCCGTCAGCAGGGGCGCAGCCCAGAGGAGGCGGGCCCGCGTCACGACGCCGCCGGGACCCTGGCGGGGGATCGCTGGACGAGGACGATTCCGCCGAGGATGGCCACACCGACCAGATCCCAGGTCAGCGTGTGGAAGATCAGCGCGACCGCCGCGACGACGAGGAGCGCGCGGTGCAGAGGCGGCGCCGGCCGCAGGAGATACCCCGAGGCGCCGGCGGCGAGGGCGACGACGCCCAGCAGCCCCGTCAGCGCGGTCATCAGCACCTCGCCCAAACCCCCGCCCTGCAGCAGCAGCGCCGGCGAGTAGACGAAGATGAAGGGGACGATGATCCCGGCCAGGGCCAGGCGGGTGGCGGTCAGCCCGGTGCGCAGCGGGTCGGAGCGGGCGATCCCAGCGGCCGCGTAGGCGGCTAGCGCGTCCGGCGGCGTGAGATCGGCGATGACCCCGAAGTAGAAGATGAACAGGTGCGCCGCCAGCGGCGGCACGCCCAGCTGGACCACCGCGGGCGCGGCGATGGCGGCCAGGATGATGTAGGTCGCGGTCGTAGGGATGCCCGATCCGATGATCGTGCAGGCCGCCGCCACGAGCACCAGCGTCAGAAAGACATTGTGCTGGCCGAGCGCCACCGTCATCCCGACGAACTTCAGGCCGATGCCGGTCAGGGTGACCACCCCCAGGATGATGCCGACGACGGCGGTGGCCACCGCCACGGTGAGGGCGTTGCGGGTCCCGTAGACGAGAATGGACCAGATCTCTTCGACGTAGAGGCGCGCCCGCTCCAACGCCGGCCGGCGCGCGGCGCGACCGTCCTTCCAGACCGTGATCACGTGGACCCCGGCGGAGACGGCGATGCCCCAGAACGCGGCCATCATCGGCGAGTACCCGCGGAAGAGGAGGGCCACGACGGCGACGAGCGGCGCCACCAGGTATCCGCGGCTCCAGAGGACGCCCCCGATCGGCGGGAGCTGATCACGGGGCAGGCCGCGCAGCCCCAGCCGTTTGGCTTCGAAGTGGATCATCAATCCCACGGCCAGGAAATAAAAGATCGCCGGCAGGGCCGCCGCCTTGGCAATCTGCAAATAGGGGATGGCCAGATATTCCGCCATGACGAAGGCCGCCGCGCCCATCACCGGAGGCATCAGCTGCCCGCCCACCGACGTGGCCGCTTCGACACCGCCGGCGAAGCGGGACCCGTAGCCGAGCCGCTTCATCAACGGGATGTTGAAGACCCCGTCGGCCACCACGTTGGCGACGGAACTCCCCGAGATCGTGCCGATGAAGGCGCTGGAGAGCACCGACACCTTGGCCGGGCCGCCGGTCATCCAGCCGGCCAGGGCAATGGCGACGTCCACGAACAGCTGGCCCAGGCCGGTGCGTTCCAGGAAAGCGCCCAGCAATACGAACATGAAGACGAAGCTGGCCGAGACCCCGACGGGGATGCCAAAGATGCCTTCGGTGGTGAAGAAGATGTGCTCGATCACCCTGGGCAGCGAGACCGGCGGCACGGCCAGCGACCCCGGCAGGAGATGCCCGACGAACGGATAGATCAGCATCGCCGCGGCAATGGCGGGCAGGACGCCCAGGACCCGCCGCCCCGCCTCGAGCACCACGAGCGTCCCCAGGGCGCCGATGACCAGGTCGCGCCCCTCCAGCCGTCCGGCGCGGATGGCCAGGCTCTGGTGGTTGACGAAGAGGTAGAGCATCAGCGCGGCGCCCCCCGCGGCCAGCAGGACGTCGAAGGAGCCGAACCGGGTGGCGCCGGCCCAGCGCCGCCGCGCCGGGTAGAGCAAGAAGACCAGTACCATCACGAAGGCCAGGTGGACGGAGCGCTGCCGCAGCGCTTCGAGCAGCCCGAAACGCGCCGTATAGAGATGGAAGAGCGCCATGGACCCCGCCACGATCGCCGCCGTCGCCGCGGACCGCCCGGCCAGGCGCCGGAATCCGAACTCCGGCTCGACCCTCCTCAGGATCTCTTCCACGTCGGGGGCCGTCTCCGTTCCGGGGGACAGAGTGGATCGCGCGAGGACGATGGGGCGCGGCGTGGGGGGAGAGGCGTCCATCGACGCGCTCAGCGCAATCTCGGCAGCAGCACGGCAAGGCCGGCGGCCGCCGCGCCGATCGCCGCCGCCAGGACGCCGGCCGCCGCGACGTCCTTGGCCGCCCGAGCCGCGGGATGACGTTCAGACCCGACCAAGGCGTCGACGAGGATCTCCACCGCGGTGTTGGCCAGTTCGGCGGCGATCACCAGCGCGACCGCCAGCAGCAAGACCGCGGCCTCGAGAGGGGAGAGACGCAGGAGGACGATGACGGCAACCACGCCGGCGGCGGCGGCGGCGTGAATGCGCAGATGGTGATGATCCCGCCAGGCCAGCCTCCAGCCCGCGACCGCCTCGAGGATCGCCCCTGCCAACCCCTTCATCGCCCGGCCCGGCGGCGCCGCGCGGTCGTGCGCCCGAGGGCACCGAGGATGGCGCGCTCGCGGCGGCGCATGCGCGCGCGCGCAGGGCCCGTCGCGTCGTCGTAGCCAAGGAGATGGAGCATCCCGTGGATCACCAACAACTCCAGTTCCCCTTCAACGGTCTGGCCATACCGGGGAGCCTGGGCCGCGGCACGCTCGGCGGAGACGACCACGTCGCCGAGCAGACCGCCCGGACCGTCTTGGGCAAAGGCCAGCACGTCGGTGGTCCGGTCGCAGCCGAGGTAGCGGCGGTTCAGCGCGCGGATCTGGGCATCGGAGACGACGGCGATGCTGGCCTCGCTCCCAGAGGCGCACCCCTCGGCAGACATCGCCGCCAGGGCGGCGCGGCGGAGGGCGGCCGGGCGCACGCGGACGGCCCGCTGCCGGTTCGCCACCAGCGCCCGCATGGAGAGGCTAGCACCGTCCTTGCATGGGAGGGCTAGCGGCGTCCTTGCATGGGAGGGCTAGCGGCGTCCTTGCATGGGAGGGCTAGCGGCGTCCCACCCGCTCGCGGCGCCGGGCCCGCAGGTCTCCTTCCAGGTCGGGGTATTCGATCCGCGGGTGGAAGATGCCGGTGAGGATGCGGGTGAAGGTTTGAGCGATCTGCTCCAGGTCGCGGAACATCAGGTCGCATTCATCAAGTTGTCCGTCTTCCAGCCGGTCGTGGATGATCTTGCGCACCACATCATAGATCCGGTCGGGGGTGGGCCGGGCCAGCGCGCGGACGGCCGCCTCCGCGGCGTCGGCCAGCATGACGATCGCCGTCTCCCGCGTCTGCGGCTTGGGCCCTTCGTAGCGAAAGGCCGCGGGCTCCGGGTCGTCACCCCGCTCCATTGCTTGATGGTAGAAGTAGGTGATCAGCGTCGTCCCGTGGTGCTCCGGAATGAAGTCGGCCACCGATTGAGGCAGCCCATACTCCCGGGCCAGGTCCATCCCGTCGCGCACGTGCGCCGCGACCGTGAGGGCGGAAAGGTTGGGCGACATGCGCTCGTGCGGGTTCTCCACCCCGATCTGGTTCTCCACGAAGAAGACCGGCCGGCGAACCTTCCCCACGTCGTGATAGTAGGTGCCCACGCGCACGAGCAGCCCGTCGGCGCCGATGGCGTCCGCCGCCGCCTCAGCCAGGTTGCCGACGATGACGCTGTGATGGTAGGTGCCCGGCGCCTCCATCTGCAGCCGGCGCAGCAGCGGGTGGCCGGGGTTGGACAGTTCCAGCAGTTTGATCGGCGTGACCAAGCCGAAAAAGTTTTCCAGGTACGGAAGGACGCCGATGCTGAAAATGCCCACGAAGATGCCGCTGGCGACACCCGCCGCGGCGCCCCCCACCATCTCAGGGTAGACCGGCCGGCGCTCCAGCAGGCTCATCGCCACCATCGCCGCCGCGGTCGCCGCCCCGGCTTTGAGGCCGCCCACGATGAGGTCGGTGCGGTGGCTGATCCTGCGGATGGCGTAGACGCCGACGGCGCTGCCGACGAAGGCCACGAAGGCGGTGCGCAGGTCGGAGGTGGCGATCAGGGCAATGAGCAGGCTGAGCGTGGCGGCCGTGAGGAGCCCCAGGCGGGGGCGCAAGAGCACCGCCAGCAGGATCGGCGTCACGGCCACGGCCGCGGGAACGAGACTGAGGGGGAGACGATAGGAGACGATGAGCCGGGCCAGCAGCGTGGTCACCACGACCATCAGCCCCCACAGCAGGATCAGACGGTCCCGCCGCCAGATCTCGGTCTGGTATTCCATGAGGTAATAGCCGGTGATCCCCAGCAGCAGCGCGATAATCAGCGCCACGCCCAAGACGACGTCCCAGCGCATCGGCACGCCGACCAGGCCGAGCGCCTCCAGCCTGCGCATGTGCGCCTCGGTGACGCGGTCGCCGCGGCGGATGATGATCTCACCGCGCAGGATGCGCACCCGCACCGGCTCCACCGCGTCGGCGGCCTCCATGCGCAGCGTTTGGGTGGTGGCACGATCGACCACGAGGTTGGCGCGCAGCGAGGCCAGCCCGACCGCGCTGGCCAGGGCGAGGGGACGGCCCGTCAGCGCGGTGGAGCGCAGCAGCCGGCGCAGATCCTCCCGGGCCCGGGGAAACTCGTCGGCGCGGACCCCCAGGGCCATCATCTGCTCTACCCCGCCCAGGGTGACGTCCCGCACTTGGGCCAGCGTGGCGACGTCCATGGTCAGGGCGGCCTCCCACGCCTCTTGGGGCAGGGAGACCCCGGCCTGCTGGCGCAGCCGGGTCAGCCGCTCCGCCGCGCTGACCCCACTCAGGGCGCGCACCCGACCGATCACGTCGAAGATGCCGGTGACAGCCGCTCGGGCCGCGGCGGTCGCCTCCCCCGCCTCGCGGTAGAGCGGCTCCACGCGGGCGGCCGCGACGCGCTGCCGGATCGCCGTTTGCGCCTGGTCGATAAAATCGGTGGTGCGGGGGGCCTCGACATCCTGCGGGGCGATCTGCCCGGCCCGGAGGTCCAGGCGGTCCGGCACCTCGCTAAGTGTGGCGATGAGCAGGAGGGCCAGGAAGGTCCCCAGCCCGATCGCACTCTTCGGGAGCCAGGGGAGGGTGAACAGCGGGGTCAGGCGCCGCCGCGCCCGGCCGAGGAAACCCATGTTCCCTCAGTCTAGGCCGCGTGCCGGAACGTTGTCCAGGGCGCTCCCTGGGACGCTGCGTCACTAGAATGAGCGACGCGCCTGGCAACGCGCCGCGGGTGAGAGCCGACTAGCGCAGGAGGGAACCGAAGCGACGGCGCAGCAGCGGACGGTCGGCGGGGCGGCGGGGCACCACGATGATGGTATTGTCCCCAGCCACCGTGCCGGCCACCTGGCGCCAACGCATCTCGTCGATCGCCTCGGCCACGGTGTCGGCGCTGCCCGTGGTGGTCTTGATCAGCATCAGGCCACTGCCTTCATCCACTTCGACCGCATACTCCCGAAAGGCGCGCGCCAGGCGCCCCGCCGTGTCGGGCGAGCGTGCGGCGGCTTCGCCGGGCGGCAAATAGCGGGCGCGACCGTTCTGCGTGGGGGCCTTCACCAGCCCGAGCCTCTTGATGTCCCGGGAGACGGTCGCCTGGCTCACTCGCAGGCCGGCCGCCCGCAGCGCCCGCGCGAGCTGCGTCTGGGTGCCGATGGGGGCCGCCGCCACGAGTTCGAGGATCTTGCGCTCGCGCGAGGTCATCGCAGCAACCGCTCCTCCGCGCGACGCCGCTCCGCCTCCGCCTCGCGGACCCACGCCTGCGCCGCAGCCGTCGCGCTGCGCGCCGCCTCCAGGCCTTCCCGCACCCGCGCCGGCGCGGTGCCCCCCAGGACGTCCTTGGCGGCCACGGCGCCCTCGAGGCTCAACGCCGCGGCCAGCCCGTCCGCGTCCGCCCCGGCCACCCCCGAGAGGAGCGCAGCCCATTCCGGCGCCCCCAGGTCGGCCAGCGTCTTGCCGTGCTCTTCCGCGTAGCGCACGGCCCGCCCGGTCAGCCGGTGCGCCTCTCGGAACGGCAGGCCGCGGCGGGCGAAGTGGTCGCTGACCTCCGTGGCCGTGACGAATCCTCCGCCCAGCGCTCCCCGCATGCGGTCGGGCCGGAAGCGCATCTCCCCGGCCACCAGGACCGCCGCCTCCAGCGCGGCGAGGGCGGTATCCGCGGCATCAAAGACCGGCGGCTTGTCCTCCTGCAGGTCGAGCCCATACCCGGCCGGCAGCCCCTTCAGCGTGGCCAGCAGCGCCACCAGATCGCCCAAGACGCGCCCCGCTTTGCCGCGGATCAATTCGGCCGGATCGGGGTTGCGTTTCTGCGGCATGATCGAGCTCCCCGTCGAGATCGCGTCGGTGAGTTCGACGAACCCGAACTCGTCGGTGCTCCAGAGCACGATCTCACCGGCCCAGCGCGAGAGGTGGATCATCAGCAGGGCGAGGGCGGCGAGCAACTCCACGGCGAAGTCGCGGTCCCCGGTCGCGTCCAGACTGTTGGCGCTGAGGCGGCCAAAGCCCAGCCACGCTGCCACGGCCTCGCGGTCGACGGGATAGGAGACGCCCACCGCGGCGCCCGACCCCAGCGGCAGGACGTCGGCGGCCTCATGGACGCGGCGCAGCCGTTCGCCGTCCCGCTGCAGCATCTCCACGTAGGCCAGGAGGTGATGGGCGAGGAGCGCGGGCTGCGCCCGCTGCAGATGCGTGTAGGCCGGCAGCAGCGCGCTGCCCTCCGCGCCGGCGCGCCGGAGGAGCACCTCCTGCAGGGCCGCCACGCCGCCGGCGAGGGCCACCGCTGTCTCCTTCACCCACAGCCGGAAGGCGGTCGCCACCTGATCGTTCCGGCTGCGCGCGACGTGCAGCCATCCCGCCGGCTCCCCGATCCGGCGATGCAGGTCGGCTTCGATGAGGGTGTGCACATCCTCGGCGGCATCGTCCAAGGGGAAGGCGCCGCCGTCGGCGTCCGCGATCATTGCGCGCAGCGCCACGGTGATCTGCCGCCCCGCTTCCTCGGGGATGATCGCCCGGTCGGTGAGCATGCGGGCGTGGGCCAGGCTGGCGCGGAGGTCGTGGGAGAGGAGCCGCACGTCCACGGGCAGCGAGCGCGTGAAGCGGGCGATGCGCGGGTCGAGGCGCCCGGCGAAGCGGCCGCCCCACATCCGGTAGCCGGACTCCCCACTCCCCTCCATTACAATCCGTGGCTCCCTTCCATCACGGCCCGCGGCTGCCTTCCATCACAAGCCGTGGCTCCCTTCCATCACGGCCCGTGGCTCCCTTCCATCACGGCCCGCGGCTGCCTTCCATCACGGCCCGCGGCTGCCTTCCATCACGGCCCGCGGCTGCCTTCCTGCCGGCTAGCGCCTAATCGGTTCGGGCATGGTGTGGATCAGTCCGGGGTTGGTCCGGGCGAAGACGGTCCCCGGGAGACCGAAGAGACGGATGAACCCCTCCGCGTCGGCCTGGCGGTACCCGCCGCCGGCCTCGAAGGTCGCCAGATCGTGGCGGTAGAGCGAGTGCGGAGAGCGGCGGGCCACGGCGGTCGCCGTCCCCTTAAAGAGCGAGAGGCGCACGCTGCCGGTCACCGTGCGCTGGGTGGTCGTGACGAAGGCAGCGAGGGCTGTGCGCAGGGGCGCATACCACTGGCCGTAATAGACGAGCTCGGACATGCGCATGGCCGCGGCCAGTTTGAAGTGCAGGGTGTCGCGCTCGAGGGTGATCGCCTCCAGATCGGCGTGGGCGGTCACCAGGAGGGTGCCGCCCGGGGTCTCGTAGACGCCGCGGCTCTTGATTCCGACCAGCCGGTTCTCCACCATGTCCACCCGCCCCACGCCGTGCCGGCCGCCGATCGCGTTCAGTCGCTCGACCAGCGCCACCGGCGCCAGCGCGTCGCCGTTGACCGCCACGGGGGTTCCTTCCTCAAAGTCGACCGTCACCTCTTCCGGCTCCTCCGGGGCCTCGCGGGGATCGGTCGTGACCTGATAGAGATCGGCAGGGGGCGCGTTCCACGGATCCTCAAGCGTGCCGCCTTCGCTGCTGCAGTGCCAGAGGTTCCGGTCGACGCTGTACGGTTTCTCCTTGGTCACGGGGACGGGGATGCCGTGGGCGGCGGCGTAGGCGACCTCCGCCTGACGCGAGTTGAGGGTCCACTCGCGCCAGGGGGCGATCACCCGCAACCCCGGGGCCAGGGCCGCGTAGGCCAGCTCGAAGCGGACCTGATCGTTCCCCTTGCCGGTGCAACCGTGCGCCAGCGCGTCGGCCCCCACTTCCAGGGCCAGGGTCACCTGCGCCCGCGCGATCGCCGGACGCGCTAGGGCGGTGCCGAGCAGATACCGCCCCTCGTAGAGGGCACCGGCGCGTAGGATCGGAAAGACGAATTCGGTCAGGAACTCCTCGCGGATGTCCACGACCCGCGCATCCACCGCGCCGCTGGCCAGGGCTTTGCGCCGGACCGCGTCCAGGTCCTCACCCTGCCCGACGTCGGCGATCATCGCCACGACCTCGCCGCCGTAGGTCTCGGCCAGCCAGGGGATAATCACCGAGGTATCGAGCCCACCCGAATACGCCAGCACGACCCGGCGCACCGCCGTCCCTGTCTTCATCGTGTTCCTCCCTCCGCCGGCTGCCCGAGGACCTCGGCCAGGATGGCCAGGGCCGCGCGCACCTCTTCCGCGGTGACGATCAAGGGGGGCGCCCACCGCAGCGTACGCGGCTGCACGGCGTTGACGAGGAGACCACGCTCCCGGCACGCCTCGACGACCGGCGCCGCGTCGCGGTCGAGATCGCACGCCACGAGCAGCCCCATCCCCCGCACCTCCGTGATCGCACCCGTGCGTCCGACCAACTCGCGCAGCCCGTCGGCGAGCAGCGCGCCCGCTGCCGCCGCACGCCCGGTCAGCCCTTCCTCGTCCACCGTCTCGACGACGGCGAGGGCGGCGGCGCAGGCCAGCGGGTTGCCGCCGAAGGTCGACCCGTGGGTCCCCGGCTGGAAGACCTCCGCCACCTCGGGGCGCGCCAGCACGGCGCCGATGGGCACCCCGCCTCCCAACCCCTTGGCCAGCGTCAGAATGTCCGGCGTCACCCCATACGCCTGGAAGGCAAACAGCGTCCCGGTGCGCCCGATCCCCGTCTGCACTTCGTCGAAGATGAGCAGCAGGCCGCGCGCATCGGCCATCCGCCGCGCGGCGGCGAGGAACTCCGGCGTGGCGGGGTGCACGCCCCCTTCCCCCTGCACCGGCTCGAGCATGATCGCGCAGGTCTGGTCCGAGACCGCGTCGGCGAGGGCGCCGACGTCGTTGAACGGCACCGTGCGGAACCCCGGCGGCAGCGGCGCGAAACCTTCTTGATACTTGGCCACGGGCGTCGCGGCGAGGGCGGCCAGCGTGCGGCCGTGAAAGGCCCCCTCCGCCACCAGGATCTCGTACCGGCCCGCCCCCCGCGCGTGCGCGTGGCGGCGGGCCAGTTTGAACGCGGCCTCGTTGGCTTCGGCGCCGCTGTTGCAGAAGAAGGCGCGATCGAGCCCGCTGCGGGTGGTCAGCCAGCGGGCCAGCCGCACCTGCTCCGGAATCAGATAGAGGTTGCTGACGTGGAGCACCCGGGCCGCCTGCGCCTGGATCGCGGCGGTCAGCCGGGGATGGGCGTGACCCAGCGCGCTCACGGCGATGCCCCCGACGAAGTCCAGGTAGGCCCGCCCCTCCAGATCGAACAGCCGTACGCCATCGCCCCGGGCGAAGGCCACCGGCGCGCGCCGGTAGGTGTCCATCAGCACCTCGCCGGCGAGGCGGGCGATCTCCTCGGTGCGCGTCCCGCTCATGGGTTGTCTTCACCCCGCGTTCGCTCCGCGAACGGCGGGGTCAGCCCAACCGATTGACGCTGGGGCAGCAGCATCGTGCCGCACCCTTCCTCCGTGAATAGTTCGACCAGCAGCGCGTGCGGCGTCTCGCCGTTGATGATGTGGGCAGAGGCGACGCCTCCGGCGATGGCCGCCAGCGCGGCATCGACCTTGGGGATCATGCCGCCGGCGATGACGCCCTCGCGCTCCAGCGTCCGGGCCTCCGCCGCCGTCAGCACGGAGATGAGTTCGCGCCGTCCGTCCGCTTCGCGGAGGATGCCCTCGACGTCGGTCAGCAGGATCAGCTTGCTCGCCCCCACCGCGGCCGCCAGCGCCGCCGCGGCGTGGTCGGCGTTGAGGTTGAGCGACCCGCCGGCGCCGTCGAGGCCCACCGACGCCACGACGGGCAGATGACCCGCCGCGCTGAGGGTGTGGACGATCTCCGGGTGCACGGTGACGATGCGGCCCACCCGCCCCAGCCCCGGCGGATCGAGGAGCGGCGCGGCTTCGAAGAGGCGTGCGTCCCGGCCGGAGAGACCGACGGCGCTGCCGCCCGCGGCGATGATCCGTCCGACCAGGGTCGTGTTGGCGCGCCCGCAGAGGACCATCTCGACGATGTCCATCGTGTCGTCGTCGGTGACGCGCAGGCCATCGATGAAGCGGGGGGTGCGCCCCAGCCGTTCCAACCAGCGGCTGATCTCCGGCCCGCCCCCGTGCACCAGCACCGGTAGCACGCCGGCGCCGGCCAGCAGCACCAGATCCTCCACGACCGTCCCCGCGACGCGCCCATCGCGCGGGTCATCGCTCCCGGCACTGAGGATGCTGCCGCCGTATTTGATCACGACGGTGCGGCCGCGCCAGGCGTTGACGTAGCGCAGCCCGCGGGCGATCAGCGCCCCCTCGGCGGTGCTGCCGCCGCTGCGGGTCGCCATGGCGCTCACGTCAGGTACCCGCTGTTCAGGCGGACGTAGGCCTCGGTGAAGTCGCAGGTCCACCCGGTCCACGCCCCGCTGCCCAGGCCGAGGTCGACCTCGAGGGTGAACTCCGGCGCCCGCATCGCCTCTGCCGCGGCGGGGAGGCTCTCGCGCGCTCCGATGCCGCCGGCGACGACGCGGACGCCGCCGATGCTCACCGCCACGCGGTCCGGATCTACCTCGGCGCCAGAGCGTCCCACCGCGGCGAGAATGCGGCCCCAGTTGGGTTCCATCCCGTAGCAGGCGGTCTTGACGAGCGGGGAGGTGCAGATGGCCTCCCCCGCCCGCTGAGCGTCCGCGTCGTTGGTCGCTCCGGCGACGCGCACTTCGATCACCTTCGTCGCGCCCTCGCCGTCCCGCACCAGCATCCGCGCCAGGTGCTCGCTCAGCGCGGTGAGGGCCTCCTGAAATTCGGCGAAACCGGCGTCGGCCTCATCGCGCAGCGGCGCATGGCCGGCCGCCCCCGTCGCCAACAGGATGATCGTGTCGTTGGTGCTGGTGTCCCCGTCGACGCTGACCCGGTTGAAGGACCGCCCCACGCTCGCTCGGAGCGCCCGCTGGGCCAGCGCCGGCTCGATGGCCGCGTCGGTGGTGACCATCGAGAGCGTGGTGGCCATGCGCGGGTGGATCATCCCCGCGCCCTTGGCCATGCCGCCGAGCGTCACCGGCCGCCCGTCGATCGCCATCTCGACGGCGCCGGTCTTGGAGAAGGCGTCCGTCGTCAGGATCGCCTGCGCCGCCATCTCCCCGTGCGCCCCCAGCCCGCCGGCGAGCGCCGGGATGCCCTGCCGCAGCGCCTCCATTGGCAGCGGGACCCCGATCACGCCGGTGCTCGCCACCAGCACCAGATCGCGGGAGATGCCGAGCGCGTCCGCGGCGAGGTCGACCATCTCCCAGGCGTCGCGCACTCCCGCCTCGCCCGTACAGGCGTTGGCGTTGCCGCTGTTGATCACGACCGCCTGCGCGCGCCCCCCGCGGATCTGGCGGCGGCTGACCTGCACCGGTGCGGCGGCCACCTTATTGGTGGTGAAGCAGGCCGCCGCCGCGGCGGGGGCGGAGGTGACGACGAGCGCAAGGTCGGGTCTGACCGGTTTAATCCCGCAGTGCCCGCCCGCCGCGCGCACCCCGGCGGGACTCGTCACGGTGCCCGCCCGGACCGCCGGTCGCTGGCCGGTCTGGCTGCCGGAAGAGGCACTCATGGACTCAGGGGAAGAGGCCCGGGACGCGCAGCCCGAGATCTTCGGGGAGGCCGCACATCAGGTTCATGTTTTGGATCGCCTGGCCGGCGGCGCCTTTGACCAAGTTGTCGATCGCCGCGAAGGCGACGATCATCCCGCTGCGGGGATCGACCCGCACGGCCACGTCGGCGAAGTTGCTGCCCAGCGTCGCCTTGGTCTGCGGCAGGCTCTCCCCGTCCAACAGGCGGACGAACGGCTCTCCTGCGTACGCCTCGTGCAGCGCCGCCTCCGCCTCGGCGCGGGTGACGGCGCGCGCAGGCGGCAGGTACGCGGTGGCGAGAATCCCCCGCGTCATGGGGATCAGATGAGGGGTGAAGGTCATGGTGGCCTGGGGGGTGATCGCGCCCAACTCCTGCTCCAGTTCGGCGGTGTGGCGGTGCCCGGGGGTGCCGTAGGCGAAGACGTTTTCGTTGACCTCGGAGAACTGGGTGCGGGGCCCGGCTGCCCGTCCCGCCCCGGAGACGCCGGATTTCGCGTCGATGACGATCCCGTCGGGCCGGGCCAGTCCAGCGCTGAGCAGGGGAGCCACCGCCAGCAGCGCCGCCGTGGGATAGCAACCGGGATTGCCGACGATGCGGGCGCGCCGGATTCGGGGGCGGTGCAGTTCCGGCAGGCCGTAGACCGCTTCCTCCAGCAACCCCTCTGCGCTGTGCGGCGCGGCGTACCACTGCTCGTAGACGCGGGCGCTGCGGAAGCGGAAGTCGGCGCCGAGATCGATCACCTTGACCCGCTCGCCCAGGTGCGGCGCCACCCCCATCGCCGCCCCGTTGGGCAGGGCCAGAAAGACGGCGTCCGAATCCGCCGCCACCGCCGCGGTGTCCAGCGCCTCGGTCTGGTGGTCCAGCAACCCGCGCACGTTGGGGAAGACCTCGGCGAACGGTTCGCCCGCCCGCCGCTCCGCCACGAGATGGGCGAGACGCACCTCCGGGTGGCCCAGCAGCAGCCGCACGACCTCGCCGCCCCCATACCCTGATGCCCCGATGACGCTGACCCTGACCACGCTGGCGCCTCCCGCGGGCGGCGGCCCGCTGCCTCGCTCCGCGCCGCGCTGCGGAAATGAATCAATGTTACATCAGCGTGAATAATCTTGCAATGGCGCTCCGTTCCCTCCCCCTGCCGCCCCGGCACCCCCGGGGGTGACGTTCCCACCGACAGGTGTTCTACAATGGAAGTAACCCAGTGGTCATCCTGGTGCCTCTCCCGGAGGTGTCTCCGGGCGGAGAGCCTCCGAGAAGGCAGGTGTGCTGAGCGATGCGCCCGATCTGGTCAGGGACGCTGGCCTTTGGCCTCGTCACCATCCCGGTGAAACTCTACTCTGCCGTCGAGAGCAGCAGCGACGTGAGCTTCCGGCTCCTCGACCGGGAGACCCTCAAACCGATAAAAGAGATCCGCGTCAATCCCGACACCAAAGAGGAAGTCCCCTGGGAGCAGGTCGTGCGCGGCGTCGAGCACGCCAAGGGCAAGTACCTGCCCATTTCCTCTGAGGAACTGAAAGCCCTCCCCCTCCCCACGGCGCAGACCGTCGAGTTGCTGGGTTTCGTCGACGCCGAGGAGATCAACCCCCTCTTCCTGGACAAGACCTACTTCCTGGGTCCGGGCAAAGGCGGGGAGAAAGCCTACGAGCTCCTCCGCCGCACACTGGAGGAAGAGCACAAGGTGGGGCTGGGGAAGGTGGCGATCCGCACCCGTGAGCACCTGGCCGCCGTCCGCCCCGTCGACGCCGCGCTGGTGATGCAGACGCTTTACTACGCCGACGAAGTGCGCGCCGCCGAGGAGATCCCGGACCTGCCCAAGAACGTGCGCGTCGCCCCGGCGGAAAAGAAGATGGCCGAGCAGCTGGTCAGCAGCATGGCCACGAGCTTTGATCCGGGTGACTACCAGAGCGAGTACAAGCAGGCGCTCCAGAAATTGGTGAAGGCCAAGCTGGCCGGCCGGCCGCTGGTCGAACGGGAGGCAGGGCCGCGCAAGGTGATCGACCTGCAGGAGGCGTTGAAAGCCTCGCTGGCCCGCATGCGCTCCGGGGTGAAGGCGAAGCAGGCGCGCCGCCGCGCGGTCGCGGCCTCGCGCTAGGCTCGACCGGGACCGATCCGCGGACCCTCCCGTAGGGTCAACTCATAGAGCACCATGGCCGCGGCCACTACGCCGGCGGTCTCCGTGCGCAGCGTCAGGGGGCCCAGCGAGACGACCTCGGCGCCGTGATCCCGCGCCGTCTCCACCTCCGCAGGGTCCCATCCTCCCTCCGGCCCGATCAGCAGCGCCACGGCAGCAGCGCCGCGGGGGACGGCGAGGACGGCGCCGATCGACTGCGCCCGTTCTTCCTCCCACGGCATCAGCACGAGTGAGCCGGAGAGGAGCGGCCAGATCTCCGTGAACGGGCGAGGGGCTTCGATCGAGGGAATCGTGCTGCGGCCGCTCTGGGAGGCCGCGGCGGCCCCGATGCGGCGCCACCGCTCTAGTCGTCCCGGGGCGGGGCGGGTGATCGCGCGGCGCGTCAGCACGGGCACGAACGCGTCGATGCCCACCTCCGTGCCCATCCGCACGATCAGGTCCATCTTCGCGCCCTTGGGCACGGCCTGAACGAGCACGAGGCGGAGGGCCCGGCGTGACCCGGCCCGTCGCTCGATCACCCTTCCTCTCACCTCCCCGCTGGCGACCACGGTGAGCTCCACCAGATACTCCGTGCCGCGCCCGTCGAAGAGCAGGACCCTTTCGCCAGGGCGCATCCGCAGGACGTCGGCCACCTGGTGCGCCTGCGCGGGCGGCAGGACCATGTGGTCCCCGGCGATGCTCTCGGCAGAGACGGCGAGGCGATGCATCCTATAACGAGGTAGGCACCGGGTCCAGCAACGAGGTAGGCACCGGGTCCCGCAGCGAGGTGGGCACCGGGTCCGGGGGGCGGCGAGCCACCAGCGCACGCCACTCCTCTTGGGCGCGCGTCTCCAGCACGACCAGCCCGGCCCGCTCGAAGGCGCCGCGAACGGCCTCCAGCCCCGCCGCGATGATCCCTGATGCCACGATCACCCCGCCGGGCCGCAGCCGCGCCGGCACCGCCGCCGCCATCTCCTCCAGGACGTCGGCGGTGAGGTTGGCAAGGAGCAGATCGGCGCCCCTGTCCAGGGGATCGAGCAGGTGTCCCGCGGTCACCCTGACACGGCCGGCGACCCCGTTCGACGCCGCGTTAGCGGCCGCCACGCTCACCGCCATCGGGTCGTCGTCGACGGCCACGACGCGAGCGGCGCCGAGGCGGGCGGCGGCGATGGCCAGAATGCCTGACCCCGTGCCGATATCGGCAACGGTCTCCCCCGGGCGCAGACGCTCTTCCAGGAGCGCCAGACACAACTGGGTTGAGGCGTGCAGCCCGCTGCCGAACGCCATCCCCGGATCCAGGCGGATGACGACGTCGCCGGGACCCGGCGCGGGAATCTCCCAGGAGGGCACGATGAGGATGCGCCGCCCCACGCGGAACGGGCGGAAATGCTCCTTCCACGCCGAGGCCCAGGCTTCATCGGTGATCTCTGCGGTCACCAGCGCAGGCGCGCTGGCCGTCAGGCCGAATCGCGGCAGCACGGCCAGCCGGCCCCGGATGGCTTCGAGCGCGCCCTCCCCCACGGCCGTCATCGGGAGGTAGGCGCGCAGCGTGACGTTGGCCTGTGGTCCGTCCTCCCACACAACGCCTCTGGTCCGCGCCTCCCAGAAGAGGGCGGCCACCGCCTCGGCGGCGTCCACGGGAGTGGTGACAGTGAGGACGATGTAGCGGGCGGGCGATCCCGGGGTGGCTACTGCAGGAGGTCCTTCATCTTTTTCCACAGCGACCTCTTCTGCGGGCGCACCGTCTCTCCGCGGAGGGCGGCCAGGGCCACCAGCGCGTTGCGCTGCGCAGCGGGGAGGTCGGTGGGGATGGTCACACGGAGGCGCACATAGAGGTCTCCCTTGCCGCCGCGCAGATCGGGCATGCCGTGGTCGCGCAGACGCAGCCGCGCGCCGGGCTGCGTGCCCGGAGGGATGGCGATGGGGATCCGCCCATCGAGACCCGGCACCTCCATTTCGTCGCCGAGCGCCGCCTGCAGCATCGTGATGGGCACGTCGGCGAAGAGGTCGGCCCCTTCCCGCTGGAAGGTCCGGTGCGGGGTGACGTGGATGACCACGTAGAGGTCGCCGCGCGCCCCGCCGCGGATGCCCCCTTCCCCCTCTCCCGGCAGCCGCAGCCGGCTGCCCTCGTCGACGCCCGGGGGGATCTTGACCGTCAGGTCGCGCGTCTGCTCCCGCCGGCCGGTGCCTTCGCACTCCGGGCAGGGATGGCGCACGATCACCCCGCGCCCACCGCATTCGCGGCAGGTCACCACCTGGGTGAACGCGCCGAAGACGGTCTGCTGCCCGTACCGCAGTTCCCCCCTGCCGTGACAGGTGGGACAGGTCTCCGGAGAGGCGCCCTTCTCCCTCCCCGTGCCGAAGCAGACCGGACAGGTCTCCAGCCGCGGCACGGTCACGGCGCGCTCGACGCCGCTCGCCGCCTCCTCCAAGGAGATTTCCAGGTCCAGACGCAGATCGGCGCCGCCGGCCGCCTCGCCGACCCCCGTGCGCGCGGCGCGCCCCCGCCGGCCGAAGAACACCTCGAAGAGATCGTCGAAGGGGGAGAAGATGTCGCCGACACCCCCGGCCGGCATCTCCCCTACCTGGCCGAAGCGGTCGTACTGGGAACGCCGGTCCGGATCGCCCAAGACGTAGTAGGCCTCGTTGATCTGTTTGAAGCGCTCTTCCGCCTGCGGGTCGTCCTTGCGGACGTCGGGATGAAACTCCCGGGCCAGCCGGCGGTAGGCGGCCTTCACCTGATCCTGCGTGGCGTCCTGCTCGATACCGAGCATCGCGTAATAGTCTTTGGCCATCTGCGGCTGGCGCACGGGGGTGGGAACAGGCGGTCAGGCGCTCAAGTGCGTGAGCGCCTCGCTGAGGTTCTGGGCCAGGAAGCGCACCACCGGCAGGGCGCGCTCGTAGCGCATCCGCCGCGGTCCCAGGATCGCCAGCGTCCCCATCGTCCGTCCGCCGACGCTGTAGCTGGCCGCCACCAGGCTGCACTCGTGCATGGCGGCCGAGGCAAACTCGCTGCCGATGGTGACCCAGGCGCTGCGGCCGGGGACGGGACGCAGCAGTTCCGCCAGCGCGTCGGTCTGACCGAGGGTGGAGAGGATGGACGAGATGATCTCCGCCTGCCGGAACTCGGGCTGGGCCAGGAGATGACTGGTGCCCTCCACCAGCACCCGCCCCGCCGCGGCCCGCCGCAGCTCCCGCTCGATCCACCGGCGCAGGTAGTCGTAGAGCCGCTGGGAGTAGGTGGCCTGCCCCACCACCGCCTCCAGGCGCTCCCGCGTGATCTCGGCCAGCGTCAACCCCGCCAGCGCGGCACTGATCCAGCGAGAGAGCCGGTCGAGCGATTCCGGTTCCATGGGCTCGGGCAGGTCCACCGGCTGGCCTTCGAAGACCCCGGTATCGGTGACGATGAGCCCCTGCACGCGCCGCGCATCGCGGGGGATGAAGTGGAAATGGCGGAAGACTTGCTCCTGCGGGCGCACCGTGGCGACCACGGAGGGATAGTGCACCTCCTCCGCGAGGGCGCGCGCCGCCCCCTGAATGAGACGCTCCGCCTCATCGGCCAGGGAGTGGATCTGGCGGCGGAGGCGCTGGCGCTCCTCGGCGGTGAGGCGCTCCTCGGCCAGCAGGCTGTCCACGTAGAAGCGGTAGGCGCGGTCGGTGGGGACGCGGCCGGCGGAGGTGTGCGGCTGGCTGAGCAATCCCATCTCCTCCAGCGCGGCCATCTCGTGCCGGATCGTCGCCGAACTGACGCCGAGATCGGCCCGCCGCAGCACCGCATCGGAGGCCACCGGCTCGGCGGCCTGAATGTACTCTTGAATGATCGCGACGAGAATGCGCCCCTGGCGCTCGTCCAGCATCGGTCCCCACTCGGCGGCCCATTAGCACTCGCCACCGCCGACTGCTAATCCGGTTCAGCCTACACCGCGCTCCCGACGGCTGTCAAACCGCCGGTCCTCCAGGTGGTGGGTCAGTTTGGGAGCAGGGTAACGATCTCTCCGACTGACCAGGGATGATCCGCGAGTCCTGCTGCCATCGCCGGAGTCACTTTGAGCGTCTGGTGCACCCGCCCGAAGTTATACCACATGAAGTGAAGCGCCAGGGCATGCTGTAGGTTCTCCAGCTTCTTTGAGAACGCATTAGTTAGACGGGTGAACCGGCGCATCCCCATTCGCATCGTGAGGTTCTGCCGCTCTACAAAACTTGTTGCGATATGGGCCGGGTCAGGCTTCCCTTGGATCACGGCTACTTCTGCCCCCACGCATTCCGCAGGGCTATAGCGAGACTCTGTATCCTTTCCCTTTGGTGCCCCGTACAGTTTCACCAGCATCGCATAATCAATGTCTGCACCGAAGGCACCCTCCACGGCATTCGCATATGCCTTGTGGCCGTCCGTCGTAAGCTGGATTCGATGGGAGAGACGGCCAGCCAGATCACTCATTAGCCCCCTGGCGTCCTCTGCGTCTCGGCGGCCAACGCGCCAGCAGGGGACCAGTTTTGAATCCGCGTCCATCGCTACCCATGTCCAAACATCCCCATAGCCGACCTGCCCCTTCCGCTCGTGGGGCACATTCTTCTCTTTGGCGTGGCAGAAGGCCCAAACCTCATCGCATTGAACGCGCCGACAAGTAAGCCCGCGAATGTTGGCATCCTGATAGACCGCGCACGCCTGCCCAATGTCAGCCAGGAGCTTTAGGGCAGTTCCCTTCGCTACCCCCGTCATGCGGCAGGTGGCACGAATTGAATTCCCCTCCACCAATGCCGCTATGACTCTTGCGCGTTCCTCAGGAGAGAGCCGATTCACACATTCATTATGCTTGACCGCTCACGCATTGTCAAGCATAGGCTCAATCCTCCTTGCCTTCGGCCATAGGTTCTATCCCTGGCCTTAGAAGCTTTTGTCTGAGCCTGCGAATCCGATAACGCTGTCTAGTAATTCGTAGTTGAGTCTCAGCTTGGCTTAATCTTCGTAATTTCTGGGTTGAGTTCTGTGATTCGCTTGTCGAAGGCTTCCCTTTGGCGGCCTGATTCTCGTGCATCATAGACCTCCTCCAGGGCTTTGATGGTCTTGTCACCAACCCCGTAGATTCCATCTGCTTTCACTACCAAAATATCGGTACTCTTCCCCACCCCACCAGCCATCTCCGACCTGCGTTTCGCTTCAAACGATATGTAGAGCGCCTCGTTGAAGGGCATGCCGCGGGAATACTGATACCAAGCAAAGACCCCTTCGGCGTGCCGGTCACCCATTCCAGTTACACACCAACCGAGGTTGTCATAACTTCGCCACACACCGGGGTTTCCTACTATCCCAATATGTGCATGTTCGTCTACTCCGGCGATCACCATCTGCAGACCAAGGTCATACCGGGCGATCCGGTCCTGGGTATCAAGAACAAGGCCCTCAAGGAGCATCTGTTGTTTCTTGTGAAATTCGTCCATAGTGCGGATACCCCACCTAGCCCGCAATACTTCGTCCTCAATGCGTTTCACGCGGAGGTCTTGATACAAATCTTTGAAGACATCGGCGATTTCCCGAAACCTGTCTTTACCTTTAGCTTTCTGCCGAGCATCCCTCACAAGGTCGGGTTCATGAATTGTCCCGGCAATTAGGACGACAAAATTGTCGTCAATGACCTCAGACTTGGGGTCAGGAGCCTCAAAGCCAAGGGTCATATCAGAAGTGCTGACCATGCGATCCGATACTGCTATGGCCGTTTTGCCATCATCACACAGGGTGGCTATGAGTTGTGTCATGGAGCCCCTTCTTTCCGCCACCTGGCACGAGCCGCTTTCTTCGCTATCGCTCGTCTTCTGCGTGCGGAAAGCTTCGCGGCCCTGGCTTTGCCACCCTTGAGGCCACCAAGGCGACCAAGCTCCACGGCTAAGGGGTTCTTGTCCGGCTGCTCCGTTGCTAGCCGGACGATCCTCGCGGCTAGCCAATTCGGGTCCTGGGCATTGCTTGAGCGCTTCTGCATAGCCCAAGTATGCCATGCCCGTTACGCTTGTCAACAAGTCCTCACCCGGTCCCCTCTAACCGTGTCTCTCAAACTGACCCACTACCGTCCTCCACTCACCGCGGGGAGCCGGCGCAGCACCAGATCCCGCAGCGCCCGGACCTCATCGACCTGAAGCCACCAGGCGATTCCGAGGAACGTGGCCGCGCCCAGACCCCCCGCGGCGCCGAGGAGCCCCATCGTTTCCAGGAACCCGGCGCCCAGCCGCCCGGACGCCCACCCCCCGACCCCGGCCGCCACCACCCCTGCCAGGCCGGCGGCCACACCGGTTCGCCACGCCGTCCGGAGCATCAGGCGCCCTTCCAGCCCCCCCAGGCGGCGTCGCAGCGCCGCCAGCAGCAGCGCGGCGCTCGTGAGGTTGACCAGCGAGGTGGCCAGGGCGATGCCCGTGGCGCCGGCCGCGCGCATCAACCCAAGGGTGAGGGCGACGTTGAGGAGGATCATGCCGCCGCCGATCTTCACCGGCGTCATCATGTCCTGGGTGGCGTAAAAGGTGCGGGTGGCCACGTAGTACACCGCCACGCCGGTCAACCCGACGGCGTATCCACGCAGCGCGCCGGCCACCGCGGCGGTGGCGGCGGAGGTGAACTCGCCCCGCTCGAAGATCAGGCGGATCACGGCCGGGGCGAGCGCCAGCAGCAGCGCCACCACCGGCAGGATCAGCACGAGCGTCATCCGCAGGCCGAAGGCGGTCGAGGCGCGCAGGCCGTCTCGATCCTGGGCGGCGGCCTGGCGGGCCAGCGTGGGGAAGACGACGGTGGCCAGGGAGACGGCGAAGATCCCCACCGGCGCCTGCATCACCTCGTAGGCGTAGTCGAGGACGGCCACCGCGTTCACGCCCGGTCGCGGCGGGAGGAATGAGGCGAAGAAGCGGGCCACATACGCGTTGATCTCCAGCACGGCCAGTCCCAGCGCGGCCGGACCGGCCAGCCGCAGCAGTGTGCGCACCGCGGGATGGCGCAGCGTGAGCACGGGCAGATACCTAAAGCCCGCGCGGCGCATCGCCGGAATCTGGACCCCGAACTGCGCCGCGGTCCCCAGCACCCACGCCGCGGCGAGGCCAGCCACGCCCGCGCGCGGCCCCCACCAGAGCGTCGCCGCGATGACGACCCCGTTGAAGAGCAGCGGGGCGAGCGCGGGGGTCGTAAACCGCTGATGCGCCTGGAGGAAGCCGGTGGCAAAGATGGAGAGCGCCAAAAAGAGCATGGCCACGAAGATGATGCGGGTCAACGACGCGGCCAGGGTGAGGAGGCCGGGCAGCGCCGCGAACCCGGGAGCGGCCACAGACACCAGCAGCGGGGCCAGCACCTCGCCCACCAGCACCATCCCCACCCCCACCACCAGGACGAGGTTGAACAGGATGGCGCCGACGCGCGCCATCTCCTCCCGATCGCCCCGGTTCAAGTATTCGGTAATCGTGGGAATGAAGACGATGGAGAGCGTGCCCCCCAGCAGCAGCCGTTGGACGAAGAAGGGCAGCGAATAGGCCACGACGTAGGCGGCCCGATCGTTCGAGGCGCCAAAGAGCGCCGCCGCGACGACTTCCCGGATCAGTCCGAGGATCCGGCTGGCGACGGCGGCGGCGGCCAGGAGGGTGGCGGCGCGGGCCAGCCGCCGTGCGGTGAGGGTTAGATCCATGCTAGAATTACCGTCCGGCGACGGCCAAGACGCATTCTCATTCGGGACGAGGTGCAGGATGGCAAAACGGATTCGATCGGGATTGAAGCGGCTGCGGCAGACGGCCAAGCGGACGGCGCGCCATCAAGCCACCCGGTCCCGCCTCAAGACGCTGGTCAAGCGGGCGGGCGGGGGGTCCCCCGAGGACCTGGGGGCCGCGATCAAGGCGATCGACTCAGCCGCGGCCGCAGGGATCGTGCACAGGAACGCCGCCGCACGCCGCAAGTCGCGTCTCATCCGCCGCCAGCGGGCCTCCTCATAGCCGCCCCCTCGCCCCGGCCGCGCCCGCGCCCACATCCGCCGGGTCCCCGCACAGCCGCAAGACCAGCGTCTCCAGCGCCAGGACGGGCTGGCCGGTGGATTTGATCGCCCGGTCCGCTTCCTCCAAGAGGGCGAAGATCTCGGGGAACGCCCCGCTGCCGTAGCGCCGCGCCTGCTCCAGCAGTTTTCCTGCCCGGAACGGATGGAGGTTGAGCGCCGCGGCCACTCCGGCGGCATCTCGCGCGCGGAGGGCGGAAATCTTTGCCAGCCAGCGGCAGTGCCCGGCGATCGTCGCCAGGAGGAGGAGCGGGTGCTCGGTCTGGAGGAGCTCTTCCAGCGCCTGCATCGCCGGCCCCACCTCGCGCCGCCCGATCGCGTCGGTCAGCGTCCAGAACTTCGTCTCGCTGAGGGTGGTGGCGATGGCCTCGACGTCGGCAACGCTGATGTCGGGACGCTCCCCCACATAGGCCGCCAATTTCTGGACCTCCAACCGGAGCACCCGCAGTCCCGTCCCGGCAATCGTGACCAATTTTTCGGCCGCCGGGTGACCCATCCGTTTGCCTGCCCGTTTCGCCTCTTCCATCACGCGGCGCGCCACCTCTCGCTCGCGCAGCGGGTCGCAGGGATGGATCGTTCCATGCTGCTGGATGACCTTGAAGAGGCGGGTGCGCCGGTCCATCGCCGAGGCGGTAAAGATGGCCACCGTGGGCGGGGCGCCGCGGGCGAGATACCCCTCCATCGCCTCAGCGCCCCCGCCGCCGAGGGCGTCCAGTCGCTTGACGACGACCACGCGTCGATCGCCGAAGAACGGCAGCGTGTCCAGGCGGGTGATGATCTCCCCGACCTCCGCGTCGGCGGCGTCGAGGACGTCCAGGTTCAGCGCACGGTCCTCCACCGGGAGCGCCTCCTCGATCAGCGCGGCGACACCCTCTTCGATCCGCAAATCCTCTTCCCCGACGAACAGATGCAGCCCGCTCACAGGTGCCCCCCGTGGCGCAGATGGTCGATCAGGGCCGCCGCCTCGGCCGGATCGGCTTCGCCTTCGACCTCCCAGCGCACCGACAGCAGCGTGCCCGGTTTGGCGCCGTGCGGCAAACGGGCGGCGGGCACGTAGGCCCGGCCGCCCTCCTCCAGCAGGATCACCGCCAGCCCGTCCTCCACCCGGTCGATCACCCCGCGCATCAGGGGCTCGACCCTGCCGCGGGCGCGCCCGCGCCGGTGGGCAGCCTGCGCATCGTCTCGACCGTCAGCGCGCGGCCGTCGGTCTGCAGAACGACCGCCCCGACGTGGTCGGTCCGGTAGATGGGCACGCCGCGCGCCGCCAGCGTCCGCAGCGTCTGCGGATGCGGATGGCCGAACAGATTCTCCGCCGCCAACGAGATCACCGCGAAGGCAGGACGCACCGCGTCCAGGAACTCCGGTGTGGTGGAGGTGCGGCTGCCGTGATGGCCTACCTTGAGGACGGTGCTCTGCAGCGGGAGACCGCTGCGCAGGAGCGCGGCCTCGACCTCCGCCTCCACGTCACCGGTGAGGAGGACGCTCACGCGGCCGTAGGTGAGGCGCGCCACCAGGCCGCGATCGTGGACCGGGTTGTCCGTCACCGGACCCTCTCCCTCTCCAGGGGGCCAGAGGATGTCCACCGCCGCGCCCCCGCCCAGATCGATGCGCTGTCCCTGCCGTCCCAGCGCGTAGGGGATGCGGCGACGGCGCACGAGATCCAGGAACTGGAGGTAGGAGGGACTCGGGTGCGGCACACCGGGGTCGATGACCAGATCGACTCTGAAGTTCTCCAGCACGGCGGGCAGTCCTCCCACGTGATCCTCGTGCGCGTGCGAGAGCATCACCACGTCTACCCTCCGGACGCCCATCCGGCGCAGGGCCGGCACGACGCGGCGCAGGCCGATGTCGTTGCGGCCGCGGCCGCCCTGTGGAGACCGGCCGCCCACCTCCACCTCTCCGCCGCCGTCCAGAAGCATCGTGCGGCCCGTCGGCCCGCGCACGAAGATGGCATCGCCCTGTCCGACGTCGAGCACGGCCACCGTGAGATGGGGTCCCCGTACGTTCGCCGCGAGGACGCCGCCGCCGGCGAAGGCGAGCGTGACGGAGAGGGCGATGGTCAACAGGGAGGACCACGCCATCGCTCCGCGGCGGCACCGCGGCAGCAGCCCCAGCAGGAGGTAGGCTGCGGCGCCGTGCCACCACTGCAGCGGAGGCAGCCAGAGCTGGGCCCCCGGCGCTGAGGCGAAGACTCGCGCCACCGCGACGATCATCCAGAGCGGCGGGAGAAAGGCCGGGACCAGCGCCGACGCGAGCGCCGGCAGGATCAGCCCGACCAGGCTGAGCCCGAACCCGGCGGGAACGATCGCCGCGATCAGGGGCAGAACCAGCACGTTGGCCGGCAGCGCCGCCGGGGAGACTCGTTGGAAGACCACCGCCAGCAGCGGGGCCACGGCGATCTGGGCGGCCAGCGTCACGGCGATCAGCTGCGCCACCCACCGTGGGCGCAGCGGCGGGGTCAGCGCAGGGGAGAGGAAGAGCAACCCCCAGGTCGCCGCGAACGAGAGCTGGAATCCCAGCCCGAAGAGCGTCGCGGGATGAAAGGCCAGCCAGAGAAGGGCCGCCAGGGCCAGCGTAGACGCCGCGTCGGGGTCACGCCCGAGCAGACGCGCGCTCACGCCGACCAGTCCCATGATCGCGGCCCGCCCCACAGACGGGCTCCATCCGACCATGGTGGCAAAGAACAGGATCACCCCGGCGGCGAGACCGAGGCCGAGGCCGTGGCGGCCCCCGAACGCCCCGACGGCGAACAGGGTGGCGGCCGCGACCAGGCCGACCTGCGCCCCGGAGACGACCAGCAGATGCAGCAGCCCGGCGCGGAGGAAGAGATCCTCCATCTCCGCGCCCCCGCCCGCCGACGCACCCAGCAGCAGTCCCGCCAGGAGCCCGCCGTACGGCTCGGGGAGGGAGCGCAGCGGCCCCACCATGCGGTCGCGCAGCTCATAGATCCCGCGCCGCCATCGGGACCCGCCGTGGCGCGACAGGACGGCCGGCGACGAATGGGACGCCACGCGCAGCAGCGTCGCGATCCCCCGCCGGCGCAGCGCGGCCCCGAGATCCTGTTCACCGGGATTGCCGGCCGGCGCGGGAGGCACGAAGGCGCCGCGGACGGAGACCTGATCGCCATAGCGCAAGACGGGCGCGCCGGGCAGCGTGGCCTGCGCAGTGAAGGGGACGGGCAGAGAGACGGCCCCGATGCGGCTGACGCGGATCTCGACGCGCTGACGGCCGTCGCGGACCTCCGGCGGCGCGGCCACCCGCCCTTCCACCCGCCCGCGGCGACCCTCCCACGCGGATGCCGCGCGCACCTCCGCCGCCATGGGATCGAGCGCCACGGCGGCGTGTCCGAGCAGCGCAAAGAGGGAAACGAGGGCGGCCGGAGCCAGGGCGCGCCCCGCGCCCGCATACAGGGCGCTGATGCGGCCCGAGAGCAGCAGTCCCACCCACGCCGCGTAGCCCACGGCGATGGCCAGCAGCAATGGACGGGCCGGCAGCGGGTACCGTTCAGCGGAGAGGATGCCGCCGGCGAAGGCGGCGGCGGCCCAGAGCAGCGGACGGCCCACGCCGGAGACATCGGCGGGACCGTCCCGTTATTTCAGAGGATCAGCGGGCGCGGACCGGACTCAGGCGCGCTCGGCGCTCTCCCGGACCAGCCTGGCGGTGACGTCCTGCAGCGACATCGCGCCGAGGTCGCCGCCCTCCCGGCTGCGCACCGCCACGCCGCCGCTCTGCGCCTCCCGGTCGCCCACGACTAGCATGTAGGGGACCTTCATCATCTGAGCGTCGCGGATCTTGTGACTGATCCGCTCGCTGCCCTCGTCCACCTGCGCCCGCACCCCCGCTTCTTTGAGGCGGGCCGCCACCTGCTGCGCGTACGCCAGATGGCGGTCGGTGATGGGCAGCACCCGCACCTGCTCCGGGGAAAGCCACAGGGGCAGCGCGCCGGCGTAGTGCTCGATCAGGATGCCGATGAAGCGCTCCAGGGAGCCGAAGATGACGCGGTGGACCACCGCCGGAGTCTTCTCGCGACCGTCCTTGTCCGAATAGGTGAGACGGAAGCGCTGTGGCAGCTGAAAGTCGAGCTGGATCGTCCCGGTCTGCCATTCCCGGCCCAGCGAGTCGGACATCAAGATGTCGATCTTGGGCCCGTAGAACGCTCCCTCCCCGGGCGCGAGGAAGTACGGCCGGCCGGACTCCTCGAGGATGCGCTGCAGCTCGGCCTCGGCCCGGTCCCAGGCGGCGGGATCGCCCATGAAGAGCGCTGGGCGCGTGCTCAGCCGCAGCCGGTAGTCGATGCCGAATACCGAGTAGAAGCGCTCGGTCATCCCCAGGATCTCCTGATACTCGGGACCGATCTGCTCTTCCGCGACGAAGATGTGCGCGTCGTCCTGGCTGAACTCGCGCACGCGGAGCAGCCCGGCGAGGGTGCCGGAGCGTTCGAAGCGGTGCAGCGAGGCGGTATCGGAGAGACGCAGCGGCAGCTCGCGATAGCTGCGCGTCTTGCCGCCGAAGACCACCATCGCGTTGGGGCAATTCATTGGTTTGAGCGCGTAGGTCTCCTCATCCGGCGTCTCGATGAGGAACATGTCCTCCCGGAAGAACTCCCAGTGCCCGGAGGTCTCGTAGAGCGCCCGCTTATTCAGCAGCGGAGTGCGAATCTCCTGATAGCCCCGCCGCTCGTGTTCCTCCCGCCAGAACTCGACCAGCGTGTTCAGCACGAAGAGGCCGCGCGGCAGCCAGTAGGGCATGCCCGGCGCGGTCTCGTGAAACATGAACAGCTCCAGGGCGGCGCCGAGTTTGCGGTGGTCGCGCCGCTTCGCTTCTTCCAGCCGGTGCAGGTGCTCGGCCAGCCGCGCCTCGTCGGGGAAGGTGATGCCGTAGATCCGCGCCAGCTGCGGCCGATGCTCGTCCCCCCTCCAGTAGGCGCCGGAGGTGGACAGCAGTTTGATCGCCTTGATCCGCCCGGTGCTGGGCAGGTGCGGCCCGCGGCACATGTCCAAAAAGCCGTCCTGCCGGTAGAAGGAGACGCGGGCGTCGGGGATGCCCTCGAGGAGTTCGAGTTTGTAGCGCTCCCCCGCCTCCCGGTAGAGGCGGATGGCCTCGTCGCGGGGGATCTCGATGCGCTCGATGGGCTGGTCGCGCCGCGCCAGTTCCTCCATCCGCGCTTCGATGCGGTCGAGGTCCTCGGGGGTGAACGGCCGGCCGATGTCGATGTCGTAGTAGAAACCGTCGTCGATAGGCGGCCCGATGGCCAGTTTCGCCTCCGGGAAGAGTACCTTCACCGCCTGCGCCAGCAGGTGGGCGGAGGAGTGCCAGTACACTTCCCGGCCCGCCGGATCTTCGAAGGTCAGAAACTCCACGGCGGCGTCGCCGTCCAGGGGCGCGGTGAGGTCCACCACCCGTCCGTCGACCCGCGCCACCAAAGCGTCGCCGCGGCCCGCGTCCGCGGCCACCGTGCGCAGCGCGGTTCCGCGCGGGTAACGGCGCCGCGACCCATCCGGCAAACGCGCCTCAACCTCGGCCATCTCTCCGCTCCTCCTTCGACAACGAACAAACCCCCCGTCGCAAGGGACGGAGGGTTCCGCGGTTCCACCCTGGTTCCGGCGGCCACGCGCGCCGCCGGCGCTCAGTGCATCGTCACGGGATGCCCCGGCCGCCTTCGCCCGTCAAGGGATCGGCGGCGGGCTCGGAGGGGGTTGTCGTCGGGCTCCGCGGGAACGCTTGCAGCCGGGGCGTTCCCTCTCTCGAGCGGGACGGCGGCGATTTGTCCTCGTCAACGCCCTGAAAGGCCTACCGGAGATCATTGTAGGAAATCGGCGCTCCGCCTGTCAAAGCCGCCGGTGCGGACCCTCAGCCGCGCGCGGCGCGGATGAGCAGGGTGGCTCCCGACAGGAAGATCAGCAGCAGCACGAGCGTGCGGAAGCGATCCTCCGGCAGACGGCCCCTCAGCCGCGTGCCGATCCAGGTCCCCACGAGCATGGGCAGGCACAGCAGCAGGGCCAACCACAAGAGGCTCCCCCGGTAGATGCCCGCCTGGGCGTAGATCAGCACCTGCGTGGCGGTCCCGATGAGGAAGAGCGCCGTCACCCAGAAGACGAACTCGTCCCTGGCCAGCCGCAGGGTGTCCACATAGGCGGAAACCAGCGGCGCGTAGATCGTCGTCGCTCCGCCGATCACCCCTGTCACCGCTCCGACCGCCAGGCTCACGCCCGGACCGGGTGCGGCCGGGAGCCGGAGCGGCAGGCGGAGGAGCGCCGTCCCGGCATAGCCCACGCCGATCACTCCCAGGATGACGGCCAGGAGGGTCGGGCTGATGTCCCGCAGCAGACGAGCCCCCACCGCCGTCCCCGCCAGCAGGCCCGCGATCAGCCAGGCCAGCTGCCGGAGCCGCACCATCGATCCACCACCCTGAGAGACCATGAAGAGGTTGCTGGCCACCGTCGGCACCGCGATGAGCACGACCGCGGCGGGCGGCCCGATGATGGTGGCGACCAGGGGCACGGTAATCAATGGAAAGCCGAGACCGGCGACGCCTTTGACGGTGGCCGCCCCGAAGACGATGAGGGCGACGAGGGCGATCGTAGGACCGGAGAGCGGGGCGAGGTCCATGCGGGCTCCCTAGCGTTGGGGACTTCCCCTCGCGCAGCGCGGATGCCTCCACTGAGGGAAAGGCATCCCCTCCAAAGGTGGTGAGGACTCGTGCAGATCATCGTGCAGGAAGCCAAGACCGTGAAGGGCGATCCCAACTCGATCATCCTGTCCTTCGACATCAACGGCATCCGCCGCCCCGCTCGGATCAAGGACCTTTTCAACACTCTCCGCGCGCTCAAAGGACACCAGGTCAGTCCGTTCCGGCTCTTCTCGCTGATCTTCGCCGTGCTCGATGGGTGAGGGTGTGGGCCGGTCGCGGTGTCTGTCTCAATGGGCGCAGGTGCAGGCCGGAGTGCCGCATGCCGCGCACTCACAGCGCTCGCCGCGCAGCCCTTCCAGCCCCTCCCGGACGAGGATGGGGGTCATGAGGAGGGCGGCGAGCGGGTCCCGGATGCCCTCCAGACGGCGATCTGCAGCTACCTCTCCATGATCCTGCTCGGCGGCCTGCTCCTCAACGCCCTCTGGGGCTGGTGGTGGGTTCGCCCGCCCGAGCAGCGGCATGACGATTAGCGAGAGGACCGCGATCCCCATCCCCGGGAAACTCGCCTGGGGCGCCTCCTGGGCGATGAGGGCCTGGAACGAGTCAACGATCAGATACCCGGCCAGGAGCAGCAGCGAGAGGCCGACGAGCCGGAGGGCCGTCACCTCCGCCCGTTCGCCGGCCGCCGGGTCTTGGCGGCTTTGCAGCCGCCAGAGGGAGGATGAGCCCCGAACTCATCTCAATGAAGCTGTCGAGCCCGAACCCGACGAGGGCGATGCTCCCGGCGAGCAGGCCAAAGGCCAGGCTGACGATCCCCTCGGTGCTGTTCCAGAGGACGGTAAAGATCTCCAGCCGCCGCCCGCGCGCGAGGAGATCCTCCCGGCCGCTCGAGTCGTGGTCGTCGTCAGCGAACACGATCGCCGGCGCCTGGGGGCGCCCCACGTCCACGTCATCCCCAACGGATACGCCTACCAGGAGCAGCCGGTGGGCCGTCTGGCGGTGGGGCCGACCCCGGTGATCATGATCCCCGGGCAGTTCACATACAGGCCGAACGTCGACGCGGCGCGCTCCTTCGTCTCGCAGATCCTGCCGCTGCTGCAGCGACGCCTCCCCGCGGTTCAGGTGCGCCTCGTCGGCCATGCCGGTCCGGCCGTCCAACAGCTCCATCGAATGCCCACCGTGACGGTGACCGGATGGATTCCGGACATCACGAAGGAACTCGCGAGTGCGGATCTGATCGCGGTGCCGATCCGGTTCGGCGGCGGGAGCAGGATCAAGATCCTTGAGGCCTTCGCACACAGGATCCCTGTGGTGTCCACTCCCGCGGGGGTCGAAGGGATCGAGGCGCGGGATGGCCGGGAACTCCTCGTCGCCGAGACCGTGACGGATTTCGCCGCGGCGTGTTTGAGCCTGCTCTCCGATCTCGAGGGGCGGCGAACGCTGGTTGAAGCGGCCCACGCCCTGTTTCTGGAGCGGTATCGATGGGACAGAATCCAGGAGCAGATCGCCGCGCTCGCCGCCCTCGTGGCAGCCGACGGTAAGCAGGCGCGCCCCGCGGCAACTGAAGCCTAGGATTCGCCGAATCCCTCTTCACGCGCCTGCAGGTCCCGGAAGTCGCCCTCGTGCGAGCTCGTAGCCCGTATCGCAGAGCACCTGGGCCCGTGGGGTGAGACAGCGCACCGAGAGGTCCAGGACGCGTCCTCTGCCGGCAAATCCCCAGGCAGCGCTGGAGGGGCCGCCGGGTCAGTGGATCGACATGCTGACACCACTCTTCGGGCTCAGGATTCGGCGGACACAACGGGAATGACCAGAAAGACTCGGTGGCAGCGGAGGAACGCCCCGTCATTCCCCAGAAGCGTGCGTCCATCACACTGAGGTCATAGCATGACTGAGGGGCTGTCCGGCGCGCACGCCGAGCTGCTGCAGAGGGTGGACCTCTTCGCAGCCCTCGACCGCATGGCGCTCGCGCAGGTGGCCGCCTTCGTCGAAGCGGTCACGATCCCGGAGGGCGGCGTTGTGTTCCGTCAGGGCGAACCTGGCGACGCCCTCTACATCGTCGTCCAAGGCAAGTTTGGGGTCTCCGTCTCCCTCCCCGACACCGGCACGGAGGTCCGCCTCACGACCCTTTCCCCCGGCGACGCCTTCGGGGAGATGGCGCTCCTCACGGACGAACCCCGCTCCGCCACCGTGCGCAACGAAGGCGCTCCCGGCGAGGTCCTCCGGCTGGAGCGTTCACGCTTTTTCGAATTGATCCGCCGAGAACCAACACTCGTGAATAGCATCGCCGCTCAGCTCACCCGCCGGCTACAGGCGAATGCCCGCCTCATCCTCCAGAGCGAGCACTTTATCGTCTCGGTGGTTGACCACGCCCTCGCCCGCGTCGACCCCGCCCGCCGCCGGCAGATTCTGGAGTCGAGCGTCCTCGATGAGGTCACGCCCGAGGCCCTCCGGGCGCTCTTCGGCCCGGACGCCGATGAGGTCGCGCTCCATCTGGCGGAAGCTGGGATCGTCCGCGGACCATCCGCCGGCCCAGTGCTGCGCGTCTTGCGGGAGCGATTCGAGCGCGCGCACCCCGAAGACTGGCAGCACTTCGCCCGGGAGGCCGCCGCCCGGCTGGCTGATGCCGGCCTCTGGTCCGCCGCGCTGCCCCTATACGTCCGCCACGCCCCGCGAGAGGCGTTTGTCGAGGTCATCGGCAGGGCGCTGCGACATTCAGGAGGGGCGCCCTCTGTGGAAATCGCGCCCTGGCTCGACCGGGTCGAAGACGAGGAGGCCGCACACGACGCTGAGATCGCGTTGGCCAAGGCCGCGCTCTATGAAGAACGCGGCACTCCCGACGCCGCCCTCGGCGTGCTGCAGCGTGCCTACGGCGCCGCCTTGTCCCATCAGAACACCCCCGACGCCCGCCGCCTGAGTGAAGAGGTCGCGCGGCTGAGCATGACCAGCGGCGCAGAGCCGATGGCCGCGCTGCACTACGGCCTGCGGCCGTCACGGGTACGGAGAGTCTTCCGCCCGGGTGCGAGGGTCGTCATGGTCGCCGCCGCCGTGGCGCTGGCGGGCGCCGCGATCCTGACCGCACCGGGTCCCGTCTGGAAGTTTAGCCTGCTGCTCGGAGCCGCCATCGTCCTGTGGGTGAGCGACGTGCTCCCCATGGGGGCGGTAAGCCTGTTCCTCCTCGCCTCCTGGATCACGACCGGCCTGGCGCGCCCCGAGCAGGCCACCGCCGGATTCGGGTCACGGGACTGGCTCTTCGTGCTGGCGCTTCTGGGGATCGCGGCGGCCATCGCCCGCTCCGGACTGCTCTTTCGGGTCGGGCTGCTACTCATCCGCCGCATGCCGCAGGGCCTCCTCTGGCAGGCCGGCACGCTGCTGCTCACCGGGATCCTGCTCGGCCCGTTTCTCCCCATGGCCATGGGTCGTGCGGCCCTCACCGCCCCGCTGGCCCTGGGGGTGGCCCAGGCGTTGCGCCTGCGCGACCGTGAGCCCGCCGCCGCGACGCTCGGCCTGTCCGCCTGGATCGGTGCCGGGCCGATGCTCTTCACCTTTCTGAACGCCTCGCCCGCCTGCCTGCTCGCCTGGGGCCTGCTGCCGGTGGCGAGCCGCCAACGCTTTGATTGGATTCACTGGTTCCTCGCCGCCGCCCCGCTGACGCTGCTGCTGACGCTCGCCTCGCTCGGACTGCTCTTTCTCATCCTCCGTCCGCAGACGAAGACCGCGCTCTCGCGCGACCGGCTGGCGCTGCAGTTGGCAGTGCTTGGGCCGCCTTCCAGGCGCGAACGGGCCATGGCGGCGGTGCTGCTCTTCACGCTCGGTGGATGGCTCCTCGGGCCGAGGCTGGGTGTCGATACCGGCACCGTGGCGCTCATCGGCCTGCTGGCCGCCTTCGTCACCGGCAATCTCGATCGCCAATCGTTCCGCGAACTTGATTGGAACTACCTCATCTTCTACGGGGTGGCGCTCAGCCTTGGGGGGATGATGGGATCGCTCGGCATCAACCGTGCCCTCGGCGACGCCATCGCCTCGACCCTGGGGCAGCTCGGAGTCACGCCCGTCTTGTTCGTGCTGCTCGTCGGCGTGCTGGGTATTGTCCTGCACATGCTCATCGGCGAGCAGGCCGTCCTGCTGCTCGCCCTGACCTTCATCCCCGTCGCTCCGGCGGTGGGCGTGGATCCCTGGATCGTGGTCATCGCCATCCTCACCTCGGTTGTCACGTGGATTGTGCCGGCGACGACGCCGGAGTACCTGGTGGCCTATTCGGCCTCCGAGGGACGACTCTATTCCCACCCCCAGGCCATCCGAGTCGCCGTGGCCTACGCGGTGATGATCCTCGTCGCCCTCGTCCTGATCATGCCGTACTGGCGGCTGCTGGGACTCCTGTAATTCTCACCGGCTAGAGATCTCCCAGGGGATTGCGACGCGCCGGATACCCGATGGACAATAGCCCCATGGAGGCTCCCCCGGTTCGGTACGCAAAGAGCGGGGACGTCAACATCGCGTACTCCGTCGTGGGTGACGGACCCTTCGACCTCGTGTTCGTGAGCGGGTGGGTGCTCTCGGTCCTGGAGTCTGCGTGGGAAGGCCCGGCGGCGGACACCCTCAGCAGGCTCGCCTCGTTCTCGCGGCTCATCCTGTTCGACAAGCGAGGGACCGGGCTCTCCGATCGCGCCACCGGCATCCCAGACCTCGAGACCAGGATGGACGACATCCGTGCCGTCATGGATGCAGCCGGCTCGAAGCGCGCCGTCATCATGGGCGTCTCCGAGGGCGGGCCGATGACGCTGCTGTTCGCGGCCACCTACCCGGAGCGAACGGCGGCGGCCATCCTGTACGGCACGGGGCCGTCAAACCTCAAAGCGGAAGACTACCCGTGGGGAATCTCCCACGAGGAGGGACTCGAATACATCAAGCAACTGTCCGCGAAGGTCGGCACCCAGGAGTGGCTGGACGGGAGGCTGAAGACCTTCGCGCCGAGCTTCGCCCACGACGAAGGGTTCAAACAGTGGTGGCGGAGATGGGTCATGACCAGTGCCAGCCCGGGAGCGGTGGTGGCGCTGGCGCGCATGAACCTGGAGATCGACGCCCGCCATACCCTTTCCGCGATCTCCGTTCCGACGCTGGTGATCCACCCCGTCGGGGACGAAGTGGCATACATCGGAGAGGGACGATACATGGCGGAGCGAATCCCCGGCGCGACGATGGTGGAGTTGCCTGGTAAGGATCATGCCTGGTGGTTTCGTGCCGAGGAGATCGGGAGAGAGGTGGAGCGGTTCCTCCGCGGCATCTGGGATCGTGGCGAGTGGGACGTGGTCGAGTCAGAGCGCATCCTGGCGACCCTCCTCTTCACCGACGTCGTCGGCTCGACCGCCAAGCTGGCCGAGTTAGGGGACCGTCGGTGGAGGGAGCTCATCCAGCAGCACCACGCGGTGGTGCGGCGCCAGCTGGTTCGCTTCTCCGGCCGGGAGATCGAAACCAGCGGAGATGGCTTCTTCGCCAGCTTCGACGGGCCGGCGCGCGCGATCCGGTGCGCGCGGACGATCACCGAATCCGTGCACGACCTCGGGTTGGAGATCCGCGCGGGCCTTCACACAGGTGAGTGTGAGATCGTCGACAAGAGGGTCGGTGGGATCGCCGTGCACATCGGGGCTCGAGTGGCAGCGATGGCCGGACCGGGCGAAGTGCTGGTGTCCAGCACCGTGAAGGATCTGGTGTCTGGCTCAGGACTCAAGTTCGAGGACCGCGGCGAGCATGAGTTGAAGGGAGTCCCTGGCCAGTGGCGCCTCTATGCGGTCGCACAAAACTGAAGATTTTGAACCTGGTGGACCTTGATCAACGATCTTCGAACCTGCCTCCGAAAGAACCCGCTACCCGTAGATGTCCTGAAGGAGATCCTGATGGAGGCCGCCTAGCAGACAAACGTTCGCCTACTCTGCGTCGTCGGGCTCAGGCTCGAAGCTCTTGCTCAGTTGGCCGTCTGACGATAGGCGGCGTCACCCGATTGAGCCACCTCCGAGAAGCCCTCATCAGCGTGGGGTGGGCCGCCTCACACGGTGATGACGACTTTTCCTCGGGCGTGTCCTTCCTCTAGATACCGGATCGCGTCAGGGACTTCACGCAACGGGTAACGCCTGTCTATCACCGGGGTTACTTTTCCGGCTTCAATGAGCTCCTGCAGAACAACCAGGTCCTCTTTGCTTCGTTTCGTCAGAAAGAAAACGAACTTCTGGCTCACGAACCGTGACAACAAGAGTGCCTTGAGCGGAAGAGCCAGGGGTCCGATCCGCCCCTTAGATGTGCTTCCGACCACCACGAGAATCCCATTGGAGACTAGGACGCGCCTGTAATCCGACAACGAACGGTTTCCCACGTTATCGAGTATCAGATCGTAACGCTGTCCGCTACGGGTGAAATCCTCTTGGGTGTAATCAATGACCTGGTCTGCGCCGAGCGATCGGATCAGGTCCACGTTCCGCGTGCTGCACACGCCGGTTACCTCCGCTCCGAGCGCCTTGGCAATCTGCACGGCGAACGTACCTACACCTCCCGACGCGCCGTTAATCAGGACCTTTTGCCCTGGCCGAATCTGTCCTTTGTCACGCAAACCCTGCAGGGCGGTGGTTGCCGCAAGAGGCACGGCCGCCGCTTGCTCAAACGTTAGGCCGGCCGGTTTCAGCGTTAATCCAACTTCGGAAACACACACATACTCGGCACAGGTCGCGATGCTCATCCCGAACACCGCATCACCGGGTTGAAACTGCTTCACGTTCCTGCCCACCGCCTGGATCTCTCCTGCCACATCGGCACCCAAACGGTTGGTTCGTGGCTTGCGCAGTCCTGTAGCTGCGCGGACGATGTATGGCAGGCCTCTCATGCGGTGCCAGTCCACAGGATTGACGGAAGCCGCATGAACCCGCACCAGCACCTGATTGTCCTTGACCTCCGGCTTGTCAATTTCCTCGAGTTTTAGAACGTCCGGGGAGCCGTACTTATAGAAGACGATCGCTTTCATCGTATTCGCCCGAGCCGTCGCATCGCGGACATCTGCCTCTCCTTAGTGGAAGGTGGATCGAATCCGAGAACGGCCGGTCCGATTTTCGCCCATTCTATACGTGTTACTGTAAGCATATAGCGTAAAACTAGACGGAGTCCGAAAAGCGTGGTCGCTGAAAAGAACGAGAGGCGAGCGCTGACAGGCGAGTTCAAACGTCGTTGACGAAGGTCCCTGCTGGTGGGCGCTGGAGGACTTGAACCTCCGACCTCCTCTGCGTCAGAGATGACCGGCGTTTCCCAGGTCATGCATCGTGTTCGATGGTATTGGCCGCCATTCAGACACAGGGCGGGTTTCGGGTGTTCGATACTTTGCGACCGTCCTCCTTGTTCGAGGGTGTTTTGGCTGAGTTTGGTCAAATCTTGGTCAAACGAGTGTATCCCCAAAACGCGTGTGAACCCAATGGGAGAGCGCCCGCTTAGATCTGAGGGGAAAGATCCATCGCCCTCCGGAGTTCATCCCGGCGTGTAGCATGCTGAAGCACGCCGTCCAACTGTTCGTAAAATGACCTCCCTATGGTATGCGTTGGGGACTGCACCAGGTGGAGAAAGCCGACAAGAAGACGTCGAACAATGCCGCGAAGCGGCTCGTCTTCCGAGGTCAAGGCCAAGTCCCTCTCCCTGAGCACTTCGCCGTGGACGATCCTGCTGCGAGTGTCGTAGTAAGATTTCATGTCCGCGAACATCGCCACCCGCTCGTCTTCGTCGTTCGCCAAGATCCCGGCCACACGAAACGCCAGCCTGAAGGAGAGTTCGTCCGTCACCCCGAGAAGAGCCTCGATTGCCGTGATGGCGTCCACGACTCGGTCCTCTGCTTGATGGCCATACCTCTCGTAGACGGAAGAAAATGACCGCAGCGCGAGACTCACATTGCGTGGGCCCTGCTCTCCCCTCCTTTCAAGTCGGATTAGTGCCTCATACAGGACCCGAACTGCGGGCACCTCAGAAGGTCCAAGGTGGTACTCATTCCCTGGGTGCCACACCGTAAATCCGGTGAAGGCCATTCCTCCGAAACCAACATTGAACGCGGCCGATCGGGATACGAACATGCGGCCGGTCCGAACGTCCCCTTGCTTGAAAAGCCTCAGTGCCAATAGAGCCCTCTGGGCCTTGGTCCGGAGGGAGCTGGCATCCGCGAGAATGAAGTTGTCCGGCGACTTAGGCTGTTTGTGCTGGACGAGCAGGACGTGAGAGCCGAAGGCTCCCTGCTCCCAGTCCTGCAACAGCCAGGCAAACTCCTGGTCGCTCCATCCCAGGGCTTCGGCTAGTCTCTCCCGCGACCGGCCCTGAATGACCACTCCGTCGCCAAGGTCGAGGATTTCTGTTTCGGTTCGGAAGTTCTGCAGGTTGGACACGCCCACATGGACCCATTCCGGCGTGGACAGTTCTTTCAGCAATGACGCGAACGTGGTCTCGAAGCCGCCCGGATCGAAAGCCAGATTTCCCAGGCCCAGCCCTCCGAGGAAGCTATAGATGAACTGTAGTGCCAGTCGTGGGCCATTGCCGGATCCGAATTGCGCCTGAACCGCTGGCAGCGAGTCGAGGCTAGCTACTGCCGCCCCAAATGACGGTAACGAGGTGAATCGCTCGTCGCGTTGAGGGTCGAAGAATGCGGTCCCCTTGGCGTATTCGTCCAGTTTCCCTCCAGTCTCTAGGATGCGCTGGACCGCATCACGTACAAGGGTGTCCAATGCATTCCTGACTTCGTCCTCGCCTTGCATCTGCTCTGACCGCCAACCGATTTGAACTGAGATTTGCACGTTTACGGGCGATGCTCCTCTTGCCGCCCCGTGCCCACTCTAACATGGCCGATTCTTCCAACCCTTCCGCGATTCACACCCTGACGGAGGGGAAACCGGCTGACCGGATCGCCCGGTCCAGGTCCTCTGCCGTCTTCACCTTTCGGTCTCCGACCCTGAGGATCATATCGACCTGCCCCTACCCCTCCGTTGGCTCTGGTACGGGCTCCGCAGCCGGAACCGGCGACAACTCCGCAGGCGGCTCCGGCTCTGGCTGCCCAGCCTCGGCGTGCGGCCCTACATAGACGAACTTCCTTGGGTCCATAGTCCCAATTCCGTAGATGTTCAAGCCGTCATCACGTTCGAAATTGATGGTCTTCTGCCTCACGACGGCTGCATAGCGCTTGATTGCTGAGAGGTAGGGGTCTCCGACAATTTCCCTCTGATACAGGTTCTCCTCGTGGTTCAGCCTGGTAACGTACGCGCAGACATCCGCGACTTGGATTCCAGGAGTGAGGCTGGAATCGACAAAGAGAGGACTGGGGACGATTTGCTTTAGGGCCCTCCCCCCTTCGGTCCGCACCATGTAGCCCGTGAAACTGTCCGAGAAGATGTGGTTGCTGCTCGGGTCCTGACCATCGAAGATGGGAATCGCAAAGTCGTCAGGGTGGTCCCGCTCCATGAACCGTTCAATCCGCTCAAGGAGCCAGCGGTACTGCGTTTGAAGAAAACCAGGGGCGCTGTAAAGGACATGAGCGGGCCGCTCCATCACGATTCCGAAGATAGTTAGCGGGAAGTCCCGAAGCATCTCGAACAACTGCTCAGCGTATTCTCGCTTCGGTGCGACCCTCGTAATAGACCGGCGGTCGAGAAGGGCCGCCGCCTTCCCCTCTCGTTCAGCCGGCGTCAGAGGCAGGCCCGCGAGCAGGTTCCGTTTCATTGCAAAGATGACTCGCATGAGCCGACCGGCCTCAGACTCTTTCAGAC
>JBOGSD010000079.1:0-13401 GCA_050695215.1 bacterium | reverse complement strand
GTCGATGAGGGGCTGGTCGCGTACGAGGAAGCCGCGGCGCACGCGACCAATCTCGAAGAGTTCGACCAGCTGCTGGGACGGCGCCCCGCCGTCGCGCGTTGAGCGGGCGCCCGGGGCGCGGCGCCCGTTGAACCCGGTGTGTCCCCCTGGTAGAATGTTTGCCGTAGCGTAAGGCCATCGCACTTTCGTGGTGATCCCCACGAACCCCGGTTTGGAGCGTGTGCAGTGATCAAGCCGCCCCTCGAGGCCTTGTTGGACCGTGTCGACAACAAATACGCCCTGGTCATCGTCGCCGCGAAGCGCGCCCGCCAGTTGAAGGACGGTGCCCTGCCGATGGTGGACGTGGAGACCGCCAATCCGGTGACCATCGCCCTCGAAGAGATCGCCGCGGGGAAGATCCGCTTCGAAGCTCCCCGCCCCGCGATCAAGTAAGGCCCGACCGGTCAGTCCATCCGCACCACGCCAGAAGCGGTCTCGGCATCAGGAACCCGCGACCCCCTCATCGCGTACTATGAGTGGAAAGACGAGCACTCGAGGTGAGCCGTCGTGCCCATGCCACTGCTCTGGCTCGTCATCGCCGCCCTGGTAGCGACCGTCACAGCGCCGCCCACCGTTCAGGAGGCGCGGGGGAAACTGCGCTTCGAACTGAGCCTGACCAAGCCCGCCTACGTTGCCGGCGAGCCGGTGGAAGCGACCCTCACCCTGCGTCACGAGGGGGAGAACCCGGCACGCGTGCAGTTCACGTCGGGACAGCGGTTTGATGTGCTGGTCCGGCGAGGGGGAGCGCTGGTGTGGCGCTGGTCTGATGACAAGGCGTTCGTCCAGGTCATCCAGGACGTCACGCTGCGCTCGGGGGAGACGCTCACCTTCAAAGCGACTTGGGACCAGCAGGACCTACAGGGACGGCGCGCGGCGCCCGGCGAGTACGAGATCGTCGGGGTCTTCCTGGGTCGCGCCGGGGATGCGCCGAGCGGCATCACCACGCCTCCGCTGCTTTTTCGGATCCGCTGACGCCGCCAGTCGCATCGAGAAGGTCCAGACAGATCCCGTACCCCCCGCCCGCGCGCTATAATAGATTGGTAGTGGCGGCGTAGCTCAGCTGGCCAGAGCACGCGGCTCATACCCGCGGAGTCGGGAGTTCGAGCCTCCCCGCCGCCACCACTTGAGCCCCGCCGAGGGGGCTTTTTACTTTGGAGCACACCGTCCAGGACAAGGTCGAGGCAGCCCTCCGCCGGCACGCCCTAGTGGAGCGGGGCGATCAGATTGTCGTGGCGTGCTCGGGCGGCGCGGATTCAGTCGCTCTCCTCGCCTGCCTGCGCGACCTCACCCCACGATGGGCGCTGCGCCTGCGGGTCGCCCACCTCAACCACGGACTCCGACCGGAGGCGGACATCGACGCCCGGTTCGTCGGCGCCCTTGCCGCCGCCTGGGACCTGCCGGTGGATCTAGAAGAGGCGGACGTGATGGGTTACGCGCGCGCCCGCCAGCTCTCGGAGGAAGCGGGCGCCCGGGAGGTGCGCTATGCCTTCCTGCGCCGGACGGCGCGGCGCTGGGGTGCGCGCACCATTGCGGTGGGGCACACCGCCGACGACCAGGTCGAGACGGTGCTCTTGCGGTTGTTCCGCGGCGGCCATCCTGCGGCGATGTGGCCGCGGCGCCCGATGGGCGACGCCGTCGTGGTCCGCCCGCTGCTGGACCTGTGGCGCCGGGAGCTGCGGGCGTTCCTGATCCGGCGCGGTCTGCCCTGGCGTGAGGATCCGTCGAACCGGGATTCCCGCCACCTGCGAAACCTACTCCGGCACGACTTGATCCCAACCCTGGCAGGGTATATCCCCGATGTACAGAAGAGCCTCAAGCAGACCGCCGACGTGCTCGCCGCCGACGATCAGGCGTTGGAGGCGCTGGTGGAATCAGCCGGGGCGACGGTGATTTCGCCGGTGCTCGACGGCGTGGTGATGCACCGGATGCGGCTGCTGGCCGAACCGGGGGCCGTCCGGCGGCGCCTGTTCCGTCGAGCGGTGGGAATGGCCGGCGGGAACATCCGGCGCCTCAGGTTCGTCCACATAGAGGAAGGGCTCCGGCTGGCGGCCGAAGGCCGTGACGGCGAGCAGCACAGTCTGCCGGGTGTGGTGCTGGAGGTTCGCGGCGAGGATATGTTGTTGCTGCTTCAGGCCGCTTCCGTGCGCACCCTTCGCGGCTACGTGGTGCCGGAGCAGGGACGCGTGGACGCGGCGCCGTTCGGCCTGACGATTGAGAGCGAGCTCTTGCCCGCGCGGGAGGCCGAGCTGGGCGATGGCGCGGCCTACCTGGATGCCGAGCGGGTGGTCCCGCCGCTGACGCTGCGGGCGTGGAGGGCGGGAGACCGGTTTCGCCCCCTGGGGATGAGGGGGAAGAAGAAGGTAGGGGATTTTCTCACCGACGAAAAAGTCCCCCGCCTCTGGCGCTCCCGCATCCCGGTGCTGGAGGCGGCCGACGGCGCGATCCTCTGGGTCGTCGGGTGGCGCCTGGCGGAGGAGGCCCGGATCACTCCGCAGACTCGTCGGGTCCTGCGGTTGCGGGCGCTCAGCCGGGTCGGGGGAATGAGCGGCGTCGCAACGCCCGTTTCCCCTGGTGAAGGTGGCATGTATAGTTTGGATGGAGGGTACGAGTGTTGAACCGGATCTGGCGAAACATGATCGTCTGGGCCGTGATCCTCGCGGTTATCTTCTACATCTTCCTGCCGCTCTACAAACGGAACACCCCCAGGCAGGAGCTCAACTACAACGTCTTCCTCAAGTACGCGCGCGAGGGGCAGATCCGCGAAGTCACGATCAGCGACGACCGGATCAGCGGGAAGCTGCGCAACGGCGACGCGTTCATCGCCTACGGCCCCGCCACGGAGGACACCATCGCCTTGCTCGCCTCCAAGGACGTGGCCATCAAATACGAGCCCCGCTCGCGCTCGGCCCTCTGGCCGAACATCCTCACCTCCATGCTGCCGATCCTGCTCATCGTCGGCGTGTGGATGCTGATGCTGCGCCAGGCGCAGTCCGGCAGTAACCAGGCGATGTCCTTCGGCAAGAGCCGCGCGCGGCTGCATACGGAAAACAAACCCAAGGTCACCTTTGACGACGTGGCCGGGGTGGAGGAAGCCAAAGAAGAACTCGAGGAGATCATCGAGTTCCTCAAACATCCCAAGAAGTTTCAGGCTCTCGGCGCAAAGATCCCCCGCGGCGTCCTGCTGGTCGGGCCGCCGGGCAGCGGTAAAACGCTGCTGGCCAAGGCCATTGCCGGCGAAGCGGGGGTCCCGTTCTTCTCCATCTCCGGATCCGAGTTCGTGGAGATGTTCGTGGGCGTCGGCGCCAGCCGCGTGCGCGACCTCTTCGAACAGGCCAAGAAGTCGGCCCCCTGCCTCGTCTTCATCGACGAGATCGACGCGGTCGGACGGCAGCGCGGCGCGGGGCTGGGCGGCGGGCACGACGAGCGCGAGCAGACCCTGAACCAGCTGCTCGTGGAGATGGACGGCTTCGACCCCAACGCCGGGATCATCCTCATCGCCGCCACCAACCGGCCGGACATCCTGGACCCGGCGCTGCTGCGGCCCGGCCGCTTCGACCGCCGCATCGTCGTGGACAACCCGGACACCAAGGGGCGGAAAGCGATTCTGGAGGTGCACCAACGCGGCAAACCGCTGGCGGAGGACGTCAACAGCGAGATCCTGGCCAAGCGCACCCCGGGCTTCTCCGGGGCCGACCTGGCCAACATGGTGAACGAGGGGGCGCTGCTGGCGGCCCGCCGCAACAAGAAGAAGATCACCATGGCCGAGCTGGAGGAGGCGATCGAGCGCGTCATCGCCGGCCCCCAGCGCAAGAGCCGCATCCTCAGCCCCAAGGAGCGAGAGATCGCCGCCTATCACGAGGCCGGACATGCCCTGCTGGCCAAGCTGCTCCCCAACGCCGACCCGCCGCACAAGGTGACGATCCTCCCCCGCGGCATGGCCCTCGGCTATGTGATCTCCGCCCCGCCGGAGGACAAGTACAACTACACGCGCGCCGAGATTCTCGACCGTATCACCGTCGCGCTGGGGGGCCGGGTGTCCGAGGAGATCGTCTTCAGCGAGATCACCACGGGGGCGCAGAACGACTTCGAGCAGGCCACCGAGCTGGCCCGCCGAATGGTCACCGAGTTCGGCATGTCGGACAAGCTCGGCCCGCTCACCCTGGGCAAACGGCACGGGCCGGTCTTCCTGGGGCGCGACCTAGTGGAGAGCCGCAACTACAGCGAAGAGATCGCCTACGAGATCGACAAGGAGATCCGCCGCATCATCGACGAGTGCTACGAGCGCGGCCGCACCACGCTGACCGAGAACCGCGACAGACTGGAGCGGGTCGCCAAGACGCTGCTGGAGAAGGAGAGCCTGGAGGCGGAACAACTGGATCGGGTGTTCCAGGGCCTGCCTGCCGAAGCGCCGGCTCCTGCCCCGGCGGCCTCCGCTCCCGACGCCATCCAGCCTGATCTCTCGGCAGAGCCCAAGGCCCGACCCGAGACGGGCATTCCGAGGCTCAAGCCCAAGCCGGAGCCTTCCTAGGCGGGACGGGACAGACGCCCGGCGCCCGAACTACAGGATACGGGCGCGGAGCATCCGCCCCGCCCCGCCTCACACCGTCCGCGCTCGGAATTGACCCCCGCCCGACCGTATCCCTAGAATGAGCCGGAAGCCCTGAAGCAGAACCGTAGAACGGCGGAGGAGGGGGACAGCATGTCCACTCGCCAGATCGCCTATATCGCGGTGTTGGCCGCGCTGTATGTAGTCATCGGGTTGTTTGTCACGCCGCTATTGCCCAACCCCATGCTGAGGGGGCAAGGCGTCATCGCCATCAACATGGTGGTGGTCGTCGTCGCCGGCATGCTGTTTGGGCCATACGCGGGAGCGCTCGTAGGGCTGATCGGCACTTCTCTCAACGCCTGGCTCGGCCCGGCCGGCGGCCGGCCATACGAGCTGGCAGCGATCATCCCCCACATCATTATGGGGATCACCGCGGGGGTGCTCTCCCGCACGAACCCCTGGGCCGGGGCATTCGCCATCATTGTTGGCCACGTCCTCAACGTCATGGCCTTCCTCATCGTTCGCCTCCCTCTCTTGCCGCTGCTGGTTGTGGCGGGAGGCGTTGCGATTGAGACGATCATCGACCTCGTTGTGATCTGGCTGGCCGTGGCGGTGCTGCGCCCAGTGGTGCGGTCGGCGCCGGCTTGAGTCAGGCCCGCGCGGCGGTACCGCTCGAGGTCCCCCCGTACACGATCACGCGGGAGGTTCCGGTCGACGTCCGGACGACGGCGTTGATCGTGGTGGACATGCAGAACGATTTCGTCAAACCCGGGGGAGCGCTGGTGGTGGAAAGCGCGGCCGGCACCGTCCTTGCCGTGCAGCGGCTGCTCACGCTGGCGCGGGCGCGGGGGATGCGCGTCTTCTACACCCAGGACACCCATCAAGAAGGAGACCCGGAGTTCCCTATCTGGGGTCGCCACGTTCTGGAGGGGACGTGGGGATGGCAGATCATCGAGGAGTTGGCGCCGCGGCCCGGCGAGCGGGTCATTCAGAAATTGCGCTACGACGGGTTCTTCGGCACCTCGCTCGATCACGAGCTGCGGCTGGGGGGAGTCGAGACCGTCATCGTCTGCGGCACGGTGGCGAACATCTGCGTGCTGCACACGGCGGGCAGCGCCGCCCTGCGCGGGTACACAGTGGTGCTGCCGGTCGACGCGGTCTCGGCCATCACGCCGTTCGATCTGTCTGCGGCGATCCGGCAGGTGTTCTTTCTCTACCGCGGTGTGATCACGACGAGCGAGGGGATCCGCCCGGAGATCTAACCCGGGGCGGGACCCCGGCGGGATCGTGGAGGTGGCGTTGTGGCACGGGCACCGGTTGGACGCATGGCGCGCAAGAGCGGCATCAACCCGCTTCCCATCTTAGTGTTCGTCCTGGTGGCGGCGCTGGTGGGGGGAGGCCTCTTTACCTGGGATTACCTCTACCGCAGGCGGCAGGAGGAGGCCAATCGCCCGCCGACCCCGGAGGTCGTGATCAAGAACCTGGTGGAGAACATCATCGGCCGGGAGACGGTGAAGAAGGCCCAGTTCGATCAGGCCGCGGGCCTCGTCGCGGTCACCTTTGAATCGGCGACCTTCAAGCCCGACCAGGCCAAAAAGGACTCCCGCGAGTTCCTCTCCGCGGAGGCGAAACTGGCCAGCGACGTCATCCTCTTCATCCCCCCGCCGCTGGAAGAACAGCAGCCGGCGCTGAAGAAGGTGACGCGCGTGGACCTGACCATCGTCTACCAGGGCGCCACGCTGGCCACGGCCACCGCTCTCCGCGACAAAGCCATCCAGGTGACCTTCGTCGATCCGCGCGTGAAATAGCCTCTGTGGACGTCCGCATCGGGGAACGCCTTACCCTCGACGACGTCCTCACCGTCGCCCGGGATGGGGCGTCGGTCCTCCTGGCGCCGCCGGCCGCGGAACGGGTCCGGCGGGCGCGCGAGGTCGTCGATCGTCTCCTCGCCGCCGGCAAGGTGGTGTACGGGGTCACCACCGGAGTCGGCGACCTGGCGGGGGTCGCCATCTCCGCCGGCCAGGCCGCGACGCTCCAGTTGAACGTTGTGCGCAGCCACGCCGCCGGCGTCGGCGATCCGCTCCCGCGAGACGCGGTTCGAGCGATGATGCTGCTGCGGGCGCACACCCTGGCCCTCGGGCACTCCGGTGTCCGGCTCGAGCTCTTGGATGCTCTCCTGGCGATGCTCAACGCCGACCTGCTCCCGGTCATTCCGGAGAAGGGATCGGTGGGCGCCAGCGGGGATCTCGCCCCGCTGGCCCACCTCGCGCTGGCCCTGATCGGCGAGGGGCGGGTGCTGGTCCCCGGCGGGGACCGGCCCGCGGCCGAGGCCCTGGGTGAAGCCGGCCTCGCGCCGCTCCGGCTGGCGCCGAAGGAGGGCGTCGCCCTCATCAATGGAACGCAGATGATGACAGCGGTGGGGGCGTTGGCGGTCGTGCGGGCGGAGACGCTGGCGCGCAGCGCCGACGTCGCCGGGGCGATGAGCGCGGAGGCGCTGCTGGCGCTCCCGGATGCCTACGATGCAGACCTCCACCGGGCACGCCCGCAGCGGGGGCAGCAGGCCAGCGCCGCTAATCTGCGCCGGCTGCTTGCCGGCACGCGGCTGGAGCGCCCGGCCGGCAAGGTGCAGGACGCCTACGCCTTGAGGTGCATGCCGCAGGTGCACGGCGCCGCCCGCGACGGCATCGCCTTTGCCCGCGGGGTCATCGAGACCGAGATCAATTCCGTCACGGACAACCCGTTGATCTTTCCAGAGGGGGACCGCGTGCTCTCCGGAGGCAACTTTCACGGCCAGCCGGTCGCCTTGGCGATGGACGTGCTGGCGATCGCCGCCGCCACCCTGGGGACGATCAGCGAACGCCGCATCGAACGGCTGGTCAACCCGCACCTCTCCGGCCTCCCTGGCTTCCTCACCGCCGACGGCGGCCTAAACTCGGGGCTGATGCTGGCACAATATACAGCGGCGGCCCTGGTGTCGGAAAACAAGATCTTGACCCACCCCGCCAGCGTAGACACCATCCCGACCTCGGCCAATCAAGAAGACCACGTCAGCATGGGCAGTATCGCCGCGCGCAAGGCCGCCCAGGTCGTGGAGCACATTGAGCAGGTGGTGGCGATCGAAGCCCTCTGCGCCGCCCAGGCGCTCGACCTGCGAGGCGTGGAACAGGCCGCGCCGGCTGTGCGCGCGGCCTATCGCGCGCTGCGCGCGACCATTCCCCCGTTGGCCCAGGATCGCGTCCTGGCCGACGACCTGGCCCGTGCGCAGGCGATGCTGCGTGCAGGCACACTCACGGAGGCCGCGAGAGCGGTTGCCGGAGGCCTGGATTAGGGGACAGCCGCCGATGAGCCACGTCGTTGGACCCAGGATCGTCCGGGCCCCGAGAGGAAGCGCCCGTTCCGCCAAAGGGTGGGGGCAGGAAGCGGCCCTGCGCATGCTGATGAACAATCTGGACCCCGAGATCGCGGAGCGGCCCGACGAGTTGATCGTCTACGGCGGCACGGGCAGGGCCGCTCGGAGCTGGGCGGCGTTCGATGCGATCGTGCGCACGCTGTCCGACCTCGAGAACGACGAGACGCTGTTGGTGCAATCGGGCAAACCGGTGGCGGTCTTCCGCACCCACGAATGGGCGCCGCGCGTCCTGATCAGCAACGCCATGCTGGTGCCGGCCTGGGCGACCTGGGAGCGCTTCTGGGAACTGGAGGCCGCCGGGTTGACCATGTACGGGCAGATGACCGCGGGCTCGTGGATCTACATCGGGACTCAGGGCATTCTCCAGGGGACTTACGAATCTTTCGCAGCGGTGGCGCGCCGGCACTTCGGGGGAACGCTGCGCGGCCGCGCCGTCCTCAGTGCGGGCCTGGGAGGGATGGGGGGCGCGCAGCCCCTCGCCGTGACGATGCACGAGGGGGTCGCCCTGATCGTTGAGGCCGATCCCGCGCGGATCCACCGCCGCAAGACCGCGGGGTGGGTGGACCGGACCACCGACCAGATCGATGAAGCGGTCGCCTGGATGGAGGACGCTCGCCGCCGCGGGATGCCGCTGTCGGTGGCGCTGCTGGGCAACGCCGCAGAGACGCATCCTGAGCTCTTGCGCCGCGGGATCGCCTTCGACGTCGTCACCGACCAAACCTCAGCCCACGATCCTCTCGGCGGCTACATCCCCGCGGGCGTGGGTGCCGAGGAGGCGGTCCAGCTGCGGCGGGAGGATCCGGACCGGTACGTGCGCATGGCCCGTGAGTCCATCGCCGGACACTGTGCCGCCCTGGTCGAGTACCGGGGCCGCGGAGCGGTGGTCTTCGACTACGGCAACAACCTCCGCGGGCAGGCGCGTGAGGCGGGCTACGGGGACGCGTTTGCCTATCCCGGCTTCGTCCAGGCGTACATCCGGCCGCTCTTCGCGGAAGGGAAAGGGCCGTTTCGCTGGGTCGCCCTCTCCGGTGATCCGGCGGACATCGCCGCCACCGACGAGGCGGTGCTGGGGCTCTTCCCGCGGGACGACTCGCTCGCCCGCTGGATCCGCCTGGCCCGCGAGCGCGTCCCCTTCCAGGGCCTGCCGGCCCGCATCTGCTGGTTGGGCTACGGCGAGCGCGCGCAGGCCGGCCTGGCCTTCAACGAGCTGGTCCGCGAGGGTCGGGTGCGCGCGCCCATCGTCATCGGGCGGGATCACCTCGATGGGGGCTCGGTGGCCTCACCGCTGCGGGAGACCGAGGGGATGCGCGACGGATCGGACGCCATCGCCGACTGGCCCATCCTCAACGCGTTGGTCAACGCGTCGGCCGGCGCCACCTGGGTCTCCGTCCACCACGGAGGCGGCGTCGGCATCGGCTATTCCATCCACGCCGGGCAGGTGATGGTGGCCGACGGCACGCCGCTGGCGGCGCAGAAATTGGAGCGCGTGCTCACCACCGACCCGGGCATGGGCGTGATCCGCCACGCCGATGCCGGCTATCCCGAGGCGCTCGAGGCGGCGCGGCGGGGAGGCATCCGCCTGCCGATGGGGAAAGAGTAGCCGCCGTGTTTGCGATCAACTTCTACTCCTCGGTGTTCGGGGAGGCGCTGCGGCAGGGCCGCAAGACCGCCACGATCCGCCTAGGCGACAAGCGTGATAAGTATCAGGAAGGGCAGGTGGTCTGGCTGACCGTGGGCCGCCGGTTCGGGACGCGGCGGAAAGTGGGGGCGGCAATCCTTGACCGCGTCGAACTCAAGCGGCTCGCCGAGGTGTCGCCGCGGGAGATCGAGCGCGACAACCCCGAGCTGCGCCGCCATGAGGACCTGCTGGACTTCCTGGCCAAGATCTACGGGCGCAAGATCTCGTTGGAGGATGAGGTCACGGTCATCCACTTTTCGCGCATTGAAGAGGGGCCGTCTGAGACCGGGCCACCGGTCGGTGGTTTGATGGGCGGGGTGAGCGGCTGAACCTGAGAGGTGGCGTCGGCGGGTAAAGGAGCGGACCATGGCGTTCGAGGATCTGCGCGACGAACGGATCTACGAAGAGGCGCGTGCGGATGAGCGCCTCTGGCGGCAGGCGCGAAGGCTGGGTGTCTCGCGGCGGCGTTTCCTCCAACTGGTGGCCGCCGCCGGCGTCACGGCGGTGGTGGGGACGCCGCTGCGGCGGGTCCTGGCGCAGCAGCCGACCCCCGCGGCGCCGCTGGTGGTCAAACCGACGCCGCCTGACCTGTTCTTCGATTTCGCCAGCAACAAGGAGATGCGCTGGGAGAACATGTACGGCCGCGGCTACGTGGTCCCCAATGAACTCTTCTTCGTGCGCAACCACACCCGGACTCCGCGTGTCGACGCGGCGGCCTGGCGCCTCCGGGTCGAGGGGTCGGGCGTCCAGCGCTCCATCGAGCTGTCCCTCGACGATCTGCTGGGGATGCCCTCGGTCTCCGTGCTCCGCTACGTGGAGTGCGCGGGCAACGGGCGCAGTTTCTTCGAGACCCAGTACGGGCGGCGGGCGGCGGGCACGCAGTGGCGGCTGGGCGCCGTCGGGGTGGCGGAGTGGACCGGCGTGCCGCTGCGGGCGGTGCTCGACCGGGCCGGGCTGAAGGGGACCGCGCGGGACGTGATGCCCGAAGGGCTCGACGATCTCCGCGTCCGCCGGCCCATGTCCGTGGCTAAGGCGCTGGAAGAGGACACGTTGGTCGTCTACGCGATGAACGGCCAACCCCTGCCGCCCGACCACGGCTTCCCCGCCCGCGTCCTCACGCCGGGATGGATCGGCGTCGCCAACGTCAAGTGGGTGGGCCGGATCGAGGTCTCCGAGCAGCCCCTCTTCTCATCGTGGAACACCGACACCTACGTCTTGATCGGGCCGACGTACAGCCCTGCGCCGCCGGCGAAAGGGCCCGTCCTCACGACTCAGAGTCCCAAGAGCGCGTTCGAACTGCCCTGGGATGGTGAGATCCGCGCCGGCCGCCGCACCCTCACCGGCCGCGCCTGGTCGCCCTTCGGGCGGATCGCCAGGGTGGAGGTCAGTCTGGACCGAGGCGTCACCTGGGCGCCGGCGCGGCTGCACGAGCCGAACATCGCGCGGGCCTGGGTGCGCTGGGACCTCCCCTGGGACGCGCGGACCGGCGACTACGGTCTCCGCGCGCGGGCCACCGACGAGCGGGGCAACACCCAGCCGGCCGGAGTGCCGTTCAATGAGCAGGGGTATCTGTACAATGGAGTCGTGGCGCACCCGATCACCGTGACGTAAAGGCCAGGGCTCGAGGGGTCGAGGAGACGATGAGACGACATGCCGGTCCGGTCGCGCTGGCGCTCCTACTGGTCGGACCGCTCGCCGTCATCCTGGCCGCAGCCACGCCGCCGACCGTACAGATCAAAGCAGAGGAGTTCCGCTTCACGCCCAAGGACGTGACGCTCAGGCCCGGGGAGGTCATCTTCTCGGTCAAGAACGACGGCGCCATCGAGCACAATTTCGCGATCGAGGACTCCACCGGGAAGAAGGTTGCCGGCATTGCTTCGATTCTTCCGGAGAAGACCGACCAGCTGCGAGTCACCCTCAGGCCGGGAAAGTTTGTGATCGTGTGCGACCTGCCCGGTCACAAGGACGCCGGGATGCGAGGGACGCTGACCATTCAGGAATAGAGGTGAGAGAGGGATGAGCAGGTTTGTGGGTCTTCCTCTGGTGGTGCTCGCGATGTTGTGGGCGACCGCGCCGTCGCTCGGAGGTGGGGCGCCGCCGGCCCTCACGGCGAGCGAATTCAAGTGGAAGCCCAAGGACGTGACGGTGGCGCCGGGAGAGGTCACCTTCGCCATCACGAACAAGGGGACCATCGAGCACAACTTCGTCATCGAAGATGCCAAGGGGAAGGCGTTGAAGCAGGTCGACGGAATCCAGCCCGGCAAGACGGTTCAGGTCAAAGTCGCGCTCAAGGTGGGCAAGTACACCATTGCCTGCACCGTCCCGGGACACCGGGAAGCGGGCATGGTGGGCACGCTGATCGTGAAGTAGCTACTCCCGCCGCGCCAACTCAAAACGGGCCGTCTGGTCCACGTCCCCGAGAGTCTCCAGGATCTTGAGGCCCGCCGCCATCTCCGTCTCATCGCCGGTGAGGAGCGCCCGCCCGCAGCGCACTCGTGCAGCGTATGGTTTCGCCCCGGTGCGTTCAAAAAGCTCCAACGCCCGCGCTAACTCTAGAGCGTCCTCGCGCGCTATGCCCAGGGCACGTCGCGCCTGCGCCTCGAGGATCGGGCTCGCACCACGGCTGGCGAACTCCACGATGGGCGGGAGCAGATCCGCGGCCACCGCGTGCCCGTGGTCGCAGCACAAGGAGAGCGTGCGCTCCAGAGTCTCCGGCCCGCTCCCTCCAGGGGTAAACTTGCGGATGACGTTCTCCTCCAAAGCCTCCAAGTCTCCCGAGAGATAGGGAAGGAGTCGGACGAGGAGGCGATTTGGGTCGAGGCTGCGGATGATTCTCTCCAGGGTGTCACGGAAGGCCTCTATGCGTGGCTCGTCTCTGCGGGCTCGAGCCACGTCAAGGCCGGCCAGGAAGCCACGGACGGCATAGCCTGCGGAGAGGACTCCTGATTCCGTCCACAATGCCCGTGTCCGATCCGCTGTGGCCAGCGCCTCATCCCACCGGCCGATGAGCGTAAGGGCATAGGTGCGCCACGCGGCCAAGTGCAGGGCCCAGGCGACCGCCTGTCCCGGTTGGAGGAGGGCGAGCCCTTCTGCCGAGACCCTGTCGGCGTCATCCAGATCTCCCAGGTGCACAGAACTCCACGCCGCCATGCTGTAAGCGTCCATCCTTTCCTGGAAGTCGAGGCGGTCCTGGAAGGTCAGCCGCTGCCGTGCCCACGCGCGCGCTTCCTCCCAGTCCCCCCGCTGTTGGGCCAGGGAGCTCAGGCCGTCCAGCGCCGCGCTGCGGAGACGGGCATCATCAAGATCTTCTGCGATGTCCAGCCCTCGCCGCGCACCCTGTTCGACTTCCGTGATCTCAGATGGGATGACCGCCGCCGCCCCGCCTCCGACGCGCCAAAACGGGATGAACGCCTCGGCGATGAGAAAAGCGGCGACAGCACCTTTGTCGCCTGCTCGTTCGAGTAGCGAACGCCCTTCCGCCCGGAGCCGGCCGAGCTCCTCCTCGGACGGACGGGTGCTCATCGACCCCCCGAAGCGTGTGTAGAGCATCAGCAGGCGGGCGATCACGCGCAACTCCTGATCCGGCGACCGGCCCGTCTCGCGGCAGAGCCGGAGGGCCGTCAGATACGCTTCCGCAGCCGCGTCTCCCGCCTGGACGAATCCCAGCCGCTCGTAAAGATCGGGAAGGTCCCGGGAATCGGCCAGTTCGATCGCACGCTGGAGGTGCCG
>JBOGSD010000078.1:0-1810 GCA_050695215.1 bacterium | reverse complement strand
GTTCTATGAGGCCCGGCAGGGGCCATAGTCGCCCCGCCGGGCGGGGCGCGGCGGCAGCAAACCCTTCAACCATCCCGGCAGGTAGGGCTTGATCCACTGCCGCCCATCAATCTCAACACCCAGACATAGTCCGGCATAAGAGAACCTCCCGACAGGACTTTACCCGCGTTTTCCCGCCAGCCAGTGCTCGAGGGCCGGGAGGCTCCAGTAGTTGAGCACGCGATCGCGCGGAATGTCTGCGCGGATGAGGTGGGCCACGGCCACGTCCATCCATCCCAGATGGCGGATGGCGTGGCTGTCCGTGCCCAGCGAGATCAGGCACCCGACGCGGGCGGCCAGGCCCGCCAGGGTGAAGTCGAGATCCTGGCGGTCCGGATAGGCGTTGATCTCGATGGCGGTGCTGTGCTCGGCAGCGGCGGTGAAGACCTCGTCCCAGCGCGCCCGGATGCCGCGCGGCACGCCAAACATGCGCCCCCGCCCGTGCACCAGGACGTGGACCGCCGGATGGGCGACGGCGGCCAGCATGCGAGCGGTCTGATCCTCGGGGCGGCGCAGGGCGGCGTGACAGCCCGCGACGACGATCTCGAGGCCGGCGAGGTCCTGTCGTTCGAGATCCAGCGCGCCTGTGGCGGAGACGTTGGTTTCGGCGCCGGCCAAGAGGCGGATTCCCGCTGAATCGTTCAGCCGCGCCAGGACCCGGCGCTGGCGCCGCATCTTCTGGATGGTCATCCCTCCGGCAAACCGCAGCCCTTGCGTGTGGTCGGTGACCGCGGCGAACGTGTAGCCCAACATCCGTGCCGCCGCCGCCATGGCACGGGGAGAGGCGCTGCCGTCGGACCAGGTGGTGTGCATCTGCAGATCGCCGGACGGCCGCGGCCAGCCCGCCTCGGCGAGGAGCAGCCGGGCATCATGCACGGCGATGAAGTGATCGCGAGACAGGGCCGTCGCCTCGTAGATCGCGCGGTCTTCGGCCGGCCATTCCTCGACCGGTGGGGCGTGGGGCCGGGTGCCATCGAGGAGTTCGCGGATCGTGCGGGCCACAAAGGGTCCGACCCGCCGCAGCTCCGTCAGCGTCCCCGCCGCGGCCCGCTCCGCCAGACTGCTCTCCTCTTCCAGGAGGAGGCGCGCGGCACGCGCCAGGGCCAGGCGCGCGTAAGGCCCAAACCCCGGGTGGTACGACCAGCGCTGCAGGGCTAGGATGGTCTCGGTATTCGTCACGTCCCTGTTTTGGTCTGAATGGAGCCGGGAAACGTCTCCTCAGGGCGTGGACACACAGCCCACGGCGGAAGGAGGCGCCACGTGATCGAGGCGCAGACGGGCAAGATGGGGGTCTTCAACCGATTCTCCAAGACGGCGGCCAGGGCGACGGGGCAGCCCATGGCCTTCGTCATCGCGGCCCTGGTCGTCGTGCTCTGGGCTCTCACCGGTCCGCTGTTCAGATTCAGCGATACCTGGCAGCTCGTCATCAACACGGGGACGACCATCGTCACCTTTCTCATGGTCTTCCTCATCCAGAATACGCAGAACCGGGACACGGAGGCGATGCAGATCAAATTGGACGAACTGATCCGTGCGGTGGGCGGGGCGCACCTGGCCCTCTTGGATCTCGAGGAGTTGAGCGAAAAGGACCTCGACCAGATCCGAGACCGCTATGAAAAACTCGCCGAGAAAGCCCGGAAGGGCCTGAAGAAGGGACGCGCAGACACCGGTTCGCCGCAGCCTTAGGCGCCTTGGGAGGCGGCGGCGAGGCGCTTGAGCTTTTTGGCCTCTTCCAATTGGAGGATGTAAATCGCGCCCTGCGCCTCTCGCA
>JBOGSD010000077.1:0-42097 GCA_050695215.1 bacterium | reverse complement strand
GCCACCGTGCGCATCACCGACGTCTTCCCCATTCAGTTGCAGGGGCCCAAGTCCGTGGACGTGCTGGGCGCGATCATCGGCGACCGCATTCGCTCGCTGAAGTACTACTGGTTCATGGAGGCGGAGTTCCCGGGCCGCATTCCCGTGATCATTACGCGCACCGGCTGGACCGGCGAGGTCGGCTACGAGGTCTTCCTGCTGGACAACGGCCGTGCCGAGGACATGATCGACCTCATCGTCACGGGGGGCAAACCGTTCGGCCTGATTCCGGCTGGGCCCAACCACGCGCGGCGCGTGGAGGCCAGCATCCTGAACAACCAGGCGGACATGGGGCTGGACACCAACCTCTACGAACTGGGGCTGGAGTGGCAGATCGAACCGAAAGACCGCTTCATCGGCAAGGAGGCGCTCGAGCGCGTCCGCCGCGAGGGTCCGAAGCGCCGTCTGGTAGGGTTCGAAGTCGCGGGGGAGCAGGCGCCACACGAGTTTGAAGGGCCCTGGGCGGTGAGCAAGAACGGGCAGCGCATTGGCCAGGCGTCAGCGTTCCTCTTCTCCCCGACCTTGAAGAAGAACATCGGGCTGGCGCTGATCCCCGTCGAACATGCCACGCCCGGCGAGCGCGTCGAGATCCAGCGACTGCCGGCCGAGCCGCGCCATCAGGCCACGGTCGTCAAACTGCCCTTCATCGACCCCAAGAAGGAGATCCCCAAGCGGCGGCTGGACGCCCCCTGACCCTCGAGGAGGCGGTTGACCGCGTGCCCCTCTGGCGGCAGGCCTCGCGCCTCTCCGTGACCCCGCTGCGGGGTGGGATCACCAACCTGAACTACCGCGTGGATGCCGAGGGGCGGGCCTATGTGCTGCGGATAGGCTTGGCGGGGGCTGAACTCCTCGGCATCGACCGCCGGCGGGAAGTCCAGTGCATGGTGGCGGCCGGCCGCGCCGGCGTGGCCCCCGAGGTGGTCTACGCTCAGCCTCGGGAGGGCCTCCTCGTCACGCGGTTCGTCTCCGGCCGCTTTCTCGTCCCAGACCGGGCGGTGCGGGGAGAGGTGCGGATGCGCGTCGTCCGGGCCATGCGCCGTTATCACGGCGGCCCTCCGTTCGCGGGGCGGTTTTCGCCCTCGCGCACCCTGGAGAGCTATCTCGCGGCCGCCCGGGGAGGACGCGCCCCGTTTCCCCCGGACGCGGATCGCCTCTTCGAGCGCGTCTCGTCCATTGCCGCGATCCTGCGTCGGAATCGCTCCGCGCCGCGGCCGTGCCACAATGACCTGTGGGGCCGCAATCTCATCGACGACGGCCGGCGGGTGCACATCGTCGACTGGGAATATGCCGGGATGGGCGACCTCTTCTTCGATCTGGCGAATTTCGCTATCTACCACTGCCCCACCGACGCCGCCGACGCGGCGCTGCTGTCCGCGTACTTCGGCCGGGCGCGCCCGGCCACCCTGGTCCGCTTGAAGTTGATGAAGATCGTCGCCGAGCTCCGGGAGGCATTGTGGTATATGGTCTCTCTCCGCCTGCCGGCGGGCCGCCGTACTTCTGTGGCACTCGCCGCGGCGCACTTCCGCCGCTGCCGTCGCGCTCTTTCCCACCCACGCCTGCCGGACTGGCTGGAGGCCGCGGAGCGCCGTGGCTAAGACACGATGGGACGGGGGATTCGGAGCGCTCTGCCTGGGCCAGTTCCTGGCGCACCAGACCAGCCTGAGTTTCTCCGTCCTCATCCCGCTGCTGGCCACGGAGTGGACGCTGCGGGCTAGCCAGGCCGGACTGATCCTCGGCGGGTTTCAATTGGGGACCCTCGGAGCCTACCTGATCGTGGGCTTCCTGCTGGACCGCATCCGCAGCAAGCCGATCATGGTATGGTCCGCCTTCCTGGTCGGCGCCGGCGACATCCTCTTTGCCGCGGCGGCGCGGGACTTCGCCTCGGGGTTTGCCCTCCGCCTCCTCGTCGGCGTGGTGATCGGCGGTCTCTATCTCCCCGCGCTCAAGTACATTGCCGACACGATCCCGCCATGGCGGCGCGGCGCGGCGACCGGGCTGTATGTCGCGGTGATCGTCGCGGCCCACGCGGCCCCCCTCTTCTACGTCGGTGTGCTCGCCCCGCGGGTGGGCTGGCGGCCAACGATGGTCGGCGTGGGCGTGCTGGAGATGCTCGGCGCGCTGCTGCTGGCGTGGAAGCTTCCCAGCCTCCCGGCGCCGGCACGGGTCTTGGCGGGGGCGGGACGCTATCTCACTGACGTCCTCCGCAACGACCGGGCGCGCCGGACGATCGTCGCGTACACCGGACACAACTGGGAACTCTTCGGGATGTGGGGGTGGCTGGCGCCCTTCATGGTGGCGGCGCTCACCGCGCGTGGCGCGTCGTCCAGCGCCGCGCTCTCCTGGGGCGGTCTCCTCGCGGCGAGCGCGATCGGCCTGGGAGGCGGCGTCGGGGCGGTCTTCGGCGGCCGGATCTCCGACCGGCTCGGCCGCGCCCGGGCGGCCACAATGATCTTGGCGTTGAGCCTCGTCTGCTCGCTCGGCTTCGGATGGCTGCTGCACGCCCCCATCGTCCTGCTGGCCGCCGCCGGGTTACTCTATGGGACAGTCGCACTCGCCGACTCGCCGGCCTATAGCGCGAATCTGATGGAAGTGGTCCCGCCGCAATCGCTCGGCGGCGCCTTCTCCTTTCAGATGCTTACCGGATGGGCCGCGACCGCCGCGGCACCGGCGGCGTTCGGGCTGATGCTCGACCTCCTTGCCCCCGCCGGCCCCCTCACGCAGTGGGGAACCGCCTTCGGGTTGATGGCGCTAGGCCCGCTGGTGGGCGTGATCGCGCTGGCGCCCCTCCGGGTGAAAACCAGGTGAGTGGCTACCCGAACCACCTCCTCGAGGCGCTCCGCCAGCGTCGATTTGCGCTGACGATCGAACTCACCACGCCCCCCGCGGGGGCGCCGGCCGCTGCCCTGCATTCGATGCTGGGCTTGGCGCACGGCATTCGGGAGGAGCCGCGCGTGGCCGCCATCGCCCTCACGGACCGCAGCAGCGCAGACCGCGACCTCGGCGCCATCGACACCGGCCGGCAGGTCGCCGACGTGTCGGGCAAAGCTCCGCTGATTCACTGGGCGGGCAAAGATCGGAGCGCGGCCGACTTTGAGGCCGACCTGCGCCGCGCCGCGGCTCTCGGCCTGGAGAACTTCCTGCTGATCACGGGAGATAAAGTGCGGCATCCGCCTCCCGACCGTCCCGTTCGATACCTCGACTCCGTCAACGCCCTCCACGCGGCGCGCGGGCTCGTGCCGTCGGCCCTGCTCGCGGCCGCGGTCTGTCCCTTCAAGTACCGCGAGGAGGATCTGCTCGGTCAGTACTTTAAGGCCGCGAAGAAGCTGCGCGCGGGCGCTGACCTGCTGATGACGCAGATCGGATGGGATATGGCCAAGTTCGAGGAGCTGGGCACTTTTTTGGCGGCGCGCGGCTACGACGTCCCGCTCATAGCGGAATTTCTCTACTTGACCGCGCCCCGCGCTCGCCGCCTCCACCGACAGCGGTTGGCGGGGGTAACGATCACCGACGACCTGATGCGCCTCCTGGAAGAAGAGGAGAGGACGCCGGATCGGGGGCGGGCGGCGGCCTATCGGAGGCTCGCCCTGCAGATCATCGGCGTCCGCCACCTGGGGTACGCCGGGGCTCAGGTCAGCGGACTGCCCGCGCACGCCGGCGTGGTGATCTTGCTGGAGACCGTGGAAACGTGCGCGCGGGAGTGTCCGACTCCGGAGGCATGGCGGGAGGCCTGGCGTGACGCGCTGACGGGCGCCGGCGGCGGCGTGGCCTCCGTCGCGCCGGCCGACGGATTCTACTTCAGCGAGGATCGGCCCAACGGCGGAGTCACGGCGTCATCCGCCGAGCGCGCCGCGTTCGGCGCGATGGACTGGGTTCACCGCGCGGCGTTCGCCGAGAGGACGATCGGCGCTCGGCTCCTGGGCGGCGCCCTGCGGCGCCTCGATGGACGCAGCGGGGTCGGCGGGGCGCTCCTCGCCGTCGAACGCGCGACTAAGGGACCGCTGGTCGGATGCGCCACCTGCGGATTCTGCCGGCTGCCCGAGACGGCCTACGTCTGCCCCGAGACCTGCCCCAAAGGGCTGGCCAACGGCCCCTGTGGCGGAACCCAGGAGAACCGGTGCGAATTCGGCGACCGGGAGTGCATTCACGCGCGGATCTATCGAATCACCAAGGGCCGCGGCCGGCTGAACGACCTCGAGGACGTCTTGATCCCGCCCGTCCCGGAGAGCGCGTGGGGCAGCTGCTCGTGGGTGACGCACTTCCAGGAGAAGGGACCGAAGACGATCCGGCTAGTCGGGGCGCCAGGTTCCGGACGACCAGTGTAGGTCGGGGCGGCGCGCCGCCGTCACCTCATCGAGGCGCGAGACCACGGTGGTGTGCGGCGCCGTCCGCACGAGCTCCGGGTTCGTGCGGCATTCGTCCGCCACGGCCAGCAGCGCCTGCGCGAAGGCCTCGATCGCTTCGCGCGTCTCGGTCTCAGTGGGCTCGATCAGCATCGCTTCCTCGACGATCAGGGGAAAGTAGACCGTCGGCGCGTGAAACCCGTAATCCAGCAGCCGTTTGGCGATGTCTTTGGTGGTGACCCCGGTCTCGCGCTTCTGGCGCGTGCCGGCCAGCACGAATTCGTGCTTGCACGACCGGTCGTACGGCACGTCAAAGGCCGGCCGCAGCAGGGCCAGCAGGTAGTTGGCGTTGAGCACCGCCGCCTCGGCGACCTGGCGGAGCCGCGGCCCGTAGGTGCGGATGTACGCGTACGCCCGCACCAGCACGCCGAAGTTGCCGTAAAAGCTGCGGATCTTGCCGATGGTCTTTGGACGGTCGTAGTCGAACCAGTAGCGCTCTCCGTCTCGGACGACGACCGGCACCGGCAGGTACGGCGCCAGATGGCTCTTCACCGCCACCGGCCCCGCGCCCGGGCCACCGCCGCCGTGCGGCGTGCTGAAGGTCTTGTGCAGATTCATGTGCATGACGTCGAAACCCTGATCCCCCGGCCGGGTGATACCCAGGATCGCGTTGAAGTTGGCTCCGTCCAGATACAGTTGCGCGCCGCAGCCGTGGATGACTTCCTCGACCTCGGTGATGCGCTCCTCGAACAGGCCCAGGGTGTTGGGGTTGGTGAGCATCAACGCGGCGACCCGCTCATCGGCCACCGCGCGCAGCGCATCCACATCGATGTTGCCCCGGGCATCGCTGCGCACCTCGACGACCTCGTATCCGCACATCGCCGCCGAGGCCGGGTTGGTGCCATGTGCCGAGTCCGGCACGATGACGCGGGAACGCTCCTCCTTCCGCTCGGCGAAGTAGGCCCGGATCAGCATCAGCGCGGTCAATTCGCCGTGCGCACCGGCCGCCGGCTGGAACGTCACCTGTTCCATGCCGGTAATCTCGGCCAGCATCGCTTCCAGATCCACCAGCAGGCGCAGCGCGCCTTGGGTCAGTGTTTCGGGCGCGTAGGGATGCAGCCGCGCAAACCCAGGCAGGCGGGCGGCATCTTCGTTGACCTTGGGGTTGTATTTCATCGTGCAGGAACCGAGAGGATAGAACCCCAGGTCCACCGCGTAGTTGCGCTGCGAGAGCTGCGTGTAGTGGCGCACGAGGTCGGGCTCGCTCACTTCCGGCAGGTCCGGAGGCTCGTCTCGCAGCTGCGCCCTCGGAAGAATTCGCTCCAGCGGCACCTCGGGGACGTCGCTCGCCGGCGGGGCGGCCCCCACGCGGCCCCGGGCGCTGCGCTCGTTCAGAAGCGGCAGATCCCCGCGGACCACGGTTAGTCCATCGCCTCCAGGGTCTCCCCCAGCCGGTCGATCTCCGTGCGCGTTCGATTCTCCGTCACACAGACCAGCCAGGCGTCCTTGAGGTCTGGGTAGAAGCGGCCCAGGGGCAGTCCTCCCAGGATGCCGGCATCGAGCAGGCGGCGGTTGATCTCCTCCGGATCTCGCGGACAGCGCAAGGTAAATTCGTGAAAGGTTGGACCCTCGAAGGCAAGGCGATACCCGCGGATCTGGGTGAGCCGCGTGCGCGCGTAATGCGCCTTGCGCACGCACACCTCCGCGACCTGGCGCAGCCCTTGCCGGCCGAGAGCGGCCATGTAGATGGCTGCCGCCAGCGCGTTGAGCGCCTCGTTAGTGCAGATATTGCTGGTGGCGCGCTCGCGCCGGATGTGCTGCTCGCGCGTCTGCAGGGTGAGCACAAACCCGCGGCGCCCCTGCGTGTCCACGGTCCGTCCGACCAGCCGGCCGGGCATCCGCCGCACGAAGGTCTGGCGCGTTGCCAGCATGCCGAGATACGGCCCCCCGAAGCTGAGGTGGTTCCCCAGCGGCTGCCCCTCCCCAGCCACGATGTCGACACCCAGGTCCCCGGGAGGTTTGAGCAGCGCATAAGCGATCGGATCGGCCACCGCCACGACCAGGAGGGCCCCCACCTGGTGCGCCGCCGCCGCCAGCCGGCTCACCTCCTCGAGGCCCCCCAGGAAATTGGGGTGTTGGACGATGAGGGCCGCGGTGCGTTCAGAGAGCAGGTCCCGCGCGATCGCGACCGGTGTGACGCCGTCACGGTGCGGCAGGTCTCGCACCTCCACTCCGAGATGGCGGGTGTAGGTACGGGTCACCTGACGATACTCCGGATGGAGGGCGGTGGAGAGGACGATTTCGTCGCGGTGAGTGAGGTCCCGCGCCATCACCGCGGCCTCTGCGGTCGCGCTGGCGCCGTCGTACATCGAGGCGTTCGCCACCTCCATGCCGGTCAGCGCGCAGAGGAGGCTCTGGTACTCGTACGCAGCCTGCAGTTCTCCCTGCATGATCTCAGCCTGATAGGGGGTGTAGGCCGTGTAGAATTCGCTGCGGCCCGCGAGGTGCCAGACGACGCTGGGGACGAAGTGATCGTAGGCGCCCGCCCCTAGGAAGCACGCCAAGCGGTCGGCGTCTCCGTTGCGCGCGCTCAGCCCATGCAGTTCGCGGAGCAACTCCGCGTCGCTCGGGGCGGGTGGCAGATCCAGCGCCCGCAGCAGGCGGACGCTCTTGGGGATATCAGCGAAAAGGTCCTCCACGGAATGGACGCCCAGCACGCGCAGCATGTGCCCGCGGTCGGTGTCGGTCAGCGGGATGTATTTGTGCGGGGTCCAGGAGGATGTCATCTCGAGCGGGCCGAGGGGGTCCGTGCTAGTTTGCGGCCTCTCCAATGAGGCGTCGATATCCTTCTACCGAGAGCAGCTGATCGAGTTCGCGGAGGTCGGCGGGATCGATGAGGAGCATCCAGCCTTCTCCGTAGGGGTCTTCGTTCACGAGTTCAGGGCGGTCGGCCAGAGACTGATTGACCTCGACCACGGCGCCGGAGATGGGGGCGTACAGATCGGAAACGGCCTTGACCGACTCGATGACCCCGAATGCCTCCAACTGCTTGAGCGCGGCTCCCGGGGGCGGCAATTCGATGAACACCACGTCGCTGAGCCGCTCGGCGGCAAACTGCGTAATCCCGACCCGGACCCGCCCTCCTTCGACCCGAGCCCATTCGTGTTCCTTGGTGTACCTGAGTTCGTCAGGATACATCCGGGCGCTCTCCCATCACCTTTTCAGAACGATAGAAGGGCAGACGGGCTAAGCGCACCGGTATGGCACGATCGCGAATCTCCACGCTGATTGACTCTCCATCCCTCGCCATCGCCGCGGGCAGATACCCCATCCCGATGCTCTTTTGCAACGTCGGGCTGAAGCTCCCACTGGTCACGATCCCGACCCGGTCACGCTGGTGGAGGAGCGGATACCCCTGGCGGGCGACTGCCCGGCCGTCCACGGCAAACCCCACCAGTCTGCGCGCTGGACCTCCCTCGCGTTGCCGGAGGAGCGCCTCCCGCCCGACGAACTCCTCCTTGTCCCACTTCACCGTCCACCCCAACGGGGCCTCGAGTGGCGTCGTGGTCTCATCGATGTCATTGCCGTAGAGCATGAATCCCGCTTCGAGACGCAGGGTATCACGCGCGCCGAGGCCGGCGGGGACAAGACCGAGCGGGGCGCCCGCTTCGAACAGGCTATCCCACAGCGCGGGAGCATCATCCCACGCCGGGCCGAGTTCAAACCCATCCTCGCCCGTGTACCCCGTGCGCGAGAGCATCACGCGGCGGCCAGCTACCGCCGCGTCCGGCAGCACATCAAAGGGACGCAGACGATCCAGCGGCGCGTCCGTCAAACGCTGGAGAATCGCGGCCGCGGCCGGACCCTGCAGCGCCAGAAGGGACATTTCACGTGAAATGTCGCGCACGGTCGCGCCTCGCCGATGGCCCTCGATCCACGTGACGTCCTTTGCATGCGTCGCCGCGTTGACGACCATAAGATATCGCATCGGCTCAAGGCGGAAGATGATCAGATCGTCAACGATCCCACCGTGCGGATAACACATCGGAGTATAGAGCCCATGCCCAACCCGAAGACGCGCCACGTCATTCGGCACGAGCTGCTGGAGCGCCTCAAGGGCGGCACCCCCTTCCACCACCACTTCGCCCATGTGCGAGACGTCGAACAGCCCTGCTCGTTCACGCACCGCCCGGTGTTCTTCAAGAATGCCTCCATACTGCACCGGCATCTCCCACCCGGCGAACGACACCATGCGCGCGCCACGTGCAACGTGCCTCGCGTGCAGCGCGGTGCGGAGGAGAAGGTCAGTATGGTCGGACATCGGGGCGGCGATCCTCCACTTTCTCAGGATCGAAGACGCCCCTATGCCGCGCCGGCACTCGATCCTCCCCGGCCTCGGCGTAGGAGCGCCACGACTTCTTCATCTGTGGTTTGCGCAAAGTCCTCGTAGAACTGTCCCACCGCGTAGAAGGCGGCCGGAATGTGCAAACATACGACCTCGTCGGCTTCACCCTGCAGGCGCTGTACCCCGTCGAGCGGCGCGACGGGCACCGCAGCGACGAGCCTTCGGCACTTCATGCTCCGCACGGCCCGAATCGCCGCGATCATCGTGGAGCCAGTGGCAATGCCATCATCCACGACACACGCCGTGCGCTCCGTCAGATCAGGATAGTCCTGCGTGCCACGATACAGGATCATTCGACGCGCGATCTCTGCCTGCTGGCGTCGCACCTCCCCGCGCAGGTACGCGGCATCGCCAGCGAAACTCCCTTCGAGTCCTGGATCCAGATAGACTGTGCCGTCGTGGGCGACGGCACCGATGGCAAGTTCAGGATTCTCGGGGGCCTGAAGCTTCCGCGGGATGATCACGTCGAGAGGGGCGCCCAGCAGGTCCGCGACTTCGGCACCGACGACGACTCCCCCTCGTGGAATGGCGAGGACGTAGGCTGGAGGTTGCACGTGCCCCAGCGCCGCTCCCAACTGGCGCCCCGCGTCTCTGCGATCCCGAAAGAGCATCGCCACCCCACCAAGTCGAAAGGTGTTGCCTCACTGTGCCCGAGCCAGATCCAGAGCCTGCGTCAGAGCTTCCTCTTCCTCGTTCGAGAGGGGCGAGGACGATCTCCCCCCGCGCACCGCCTTCGCGTATCCCCGGCTGCCCTCCCGACCATTGAGGATGCTGATGACCAGACCATTCCGGTGAGCATCAATCAGCGCAACGCTGAAACTCATATGGCCGCCCATATCCCGGAAGGCATCATACCTGACCACGCCGACGCGCCGGAGCGCCCCGTCGCCCTCGGCACGCAGGCTGGCCATATCGTTGACAAGGCGGTCGAGGCGCGAACGAAGATCTCTCAGATCACCGCCCAGATCGACACTCCCTCGCTCCAGACTAGACGATCCCCCGCCCAGCTGGCTCAACCTGGAGACGCGCCCCGCGAGCAGCACGACAATGACCGTCAACAACAGTGTGGCGGCCGCCAGTCCAACCGTCAGGACCTGAATATCAATTTCCGTTACCATTTATCGCATAGGTGGGGTGGAAGGCGAGCCGTTCTTCAACATGCCCCGCCCATCTCCTTCGACCCTTCCCAGCCGACGGTCCCACCCACCCGCGACTGTGCCTACTCCGACGCGCCTTAGTTCGGGCGAGCCTCCATCTGTTGGAGCGCAGCAAGCACGAAGCCGATGTGCTCCTCGAGACCCATTTCCAACTCATCGGCGCCTCGGGCGATGTCCTCTCGACTGACCGCTCGCGCAAAGGCCTTATCCTTGAGTTTCCGCTTCACGGCGCCCACATCGACTTCCATAAGAGACCGCCCCGGCCTGACAAGGGCCACGGCGATAAGAAATCCCGTCAATTCGTCACAAGCAAAGAGCGCCTTCTCCAGGCGTGATTCCCTCGGAATACCGGAATAGTCTGCATGAGACAGAATCGCACGGGTCACGACCTCCGAGAGGCCCGCGCCCCGGAGGACCTCTACGCCGCGAAAGGGGTGTCCGGCCTCCGCTGAAGGGTATCGCTCATAGTCCAGGTCGTGAAGGAGACCGACCAACCCCCAGGTCTCGGGGTCTTCACCGAAGCGCGTCGCGTAGGCACGCATCGCGGCTTCCACCGCCAGCATGTGCTTCCGAAGGGTAGGACTCTGGGTCCATTCACAGACCAGCAGCCAGGCTTCATCTCGGGTCATCCGCGTCAGCGAATCGGTAAAGTCTTAGACGTCAACGTCTCCTAGGCTCTTTGCTCCCTCCGCTGTGGAGAGAAGGGCGGCGGCGAGCCGGTCGAGATCCCCGGGAGAATAGAAGTCAATTCGAATCTGCCCGCGGCGCCGTCCGGAGCGGATGGTGACCCTGGTTTGCAGGACGCGGCAGAGGTCTTCTTGCACGGCAAGGAGGTTCGGATCGATGAGGACTCCAGACCGTCGCCGTATTCCACGTGAAATATTCCAGCGCCTGACCATCGCTTCGGTCTGGCGCACTGAGAGGGCGCGGCGCTCGATTTCGCGGCCAACGTCCCGTACTGCCTGCGGATGCGGAAGACCCAGAAGAGCTCGGGCGTGCCCTTCGGTGATCCTCGCCTTCTCTACGCTGTCCTGAACCTCATCGGGAAGTTGGAGCAGCCGAAGCGTATTCGCGACGCTGGCCTGGCTCTTGCGGAGACGAGCCGCGATCTGCTCTTGAGTCATTGCGAACTCTTCGTGCAGCCGGCGGTACGCCCGCGCTTTCTCCATGGGACGCAGGTCCTCGCGCTGCAGATTCTCCAGAAGCGCGATCTCTAGGGACTCCTGGTCGGAAAGATGGCGAACGACGGCCGGAACCACCTGGAGCCCGACCGCTTTCGCCGCCCGCCACCGGCGCTCGCCGGCGACGAGCTCGTATCCGTCATCAACGGGCCGGACCACAATCGGCTGCAGCACGCCGCGATCTTGAATCGACGCGCGCAGGTCCGCGATGTCTTCGTCAGAGATTTCGCTCCTGGGCTGGTATCGGCCGGGCCGAATTTCATGAAGGGGCAGGTCACGAATCAACCCCTCATCAAAGGCCTCGCGCCCAAGCAGCGCACCGAGGCCTCGGCCAAGCCCCCGCTTTCTCGAGTCAGCCGACGTGCCCGACGAACGTGGCCGCGTTTCTTCCACGAGTAACTACCTCCTTCGCTAGGTCCATGTAGGCTTCGGCGCCACGCGAGGAAGGATCGAAGACCACCGCAGGCATGCCGAAGCTCGGCGCCTCCGCAAGGCGGATGCTTCTTGGGATGACCGTGTCGTACATCTTCTCCTTGAAGAACCGACGCACTTCAGCCGCAACCTGCTCCGCCAGGCGCGTCCGCGCGTCGTACATGGTCAGGAGAACACCCGTGATGTCCAGCGATGGATTGAGGAATTTCTGCACCAACCGCACGGAATCCAAGAGCTGGCTCAACCCCTCCAAGGCGTAGTACTCACACTGGATGGGGATGAGCACCTCTGTAGCGGCCGTCAGGGCGTTGATCGTGAGAAGTCCTAGGGAGGGCGGGCAGTCCAGGAGAATCAGATCATGCGACTCTCCCGCGGGCTGGAGAGCATCGCGCAGCCGCGTCTCTCTGGAAATGATCGGCACAAGCTCGATCTCGGCACCGGCGAGGTGGGGACTGGACGGCACGAGTTGGAGTCCAGCCACGTCTGTCGCCACGACAACTTCAGAGACCCGGCGCCCTTCTATGAGAACTCCATAGGCCGACGAGGAAGCCGACGCCTTCGGAGCGCCGAGACCGCTTGTCGCATTTGCCTGGGGGTCCAGATCGCAGATCAGCACGCGGCTTCCAAGAAGAGCGAGGCTGGCACCGAGGTTTACTACTGTGGTCGACTTGCCCACACCGCCCTTTTGGTTGACGATCGCAATGGTCCGATGCATGGCTCGAAGTAGAAGTCGGGCGGCGCCAGAGATCTAGAGCAGGTTTCTCCAGCAGGAAGCCGCCCCCTTCTGCTATATCGGGCGGTTAGTGGTTGTTTCCGGGGCAAACCTGTGGGTCAAGGGCCCGGCCGCGCATGGCGCTGGATTCCCGGTCCCCACTATTTCACGTGAAATACTCTCCAGCGGGGAACCTACTGCCTATCCTCGAGATCGTCTTGTCCAAGCGGCTTGGGGCCGTCCGGAGCATCGGTTTCGGCAGGGTTTCTTCTGGAATCCTCGGGGGTAGTCTTCGCCAGATAGGCCTCGATCTCGGCTTCCAGCTCTTCATCGACCGGGAGACCGTCGGGACGAGCGGACCTTGTGGTGGGCCGCTGCCCTGGCACCTGGGATCTGCGCCCAAACCCTCCTCCGATCCCTTGCCTGGAGTTGGGCGATCTCCGCCCGCCTTGCCCTTCCGAGCCTGGGCGGCGGCGCTGAGATCCTGGCCTACTCGCTCCATGAGGTCGGACGGAGCGTGATGGCGCCCGTCCGGGAGAGCTGCCTGGCTGCGCATCATGCCCTTCCCCGCGCTCCAGGGGCAGTCCCCGCGGAGCTCCAGGCTGGCTCCCCTCCTCTTCCTCCTTCACCGTCCCTATGGCCGCCAGGGTATCCTTGGGCACGATGACAACCCGGCGCATGTCCCGTTCTCCTCGGCTGACGGTGCTCACCTTGGGGTCGTCCTGAAGGGTCACGTGAATGACCCGGCGGTCCCTGGGGCCCATCGGGACGAGGGCAATTTCCCTTCGCTGCCGTGCGACCCGCTCAGCTGTCCGCCTGGCGAGGTCCTCCAGCGACGCCACGCGACGATCTCGGTATCCCTCGGCATCCAGCTCCACTCGGATCGGTGCCCCCGCCTTCCTCCCCGCCATTAGGGCCAGGAGGGTCTCGGCAGCCCCCAGGGTCTGTCCGTGTTTCCCGATCAGTGAGCCCACATCGGCTCCCTCGACCCTCACGCGGATGCTCTCGGTCCCTTCTTCTGCTGTCACGTTTGCGGAGATGCCCATTAGAGCAAGCATATCCCTAGCAATCGCTCCGGCAGTCTCGGCTATTCCAAACCTGACGGTTAGCCGCACACGTGCCCCCCGCGCACCGAGGCCCAGGACTCCTCGGCTCCCCTCGCCCAGAACATCAACGTCGACCCGGCTCCGGTCAACACCGAGAGAGGCCAGTCCGCTCTCAATGGCCTCGTTCACCGTGCGGCCGGTAACCTCGATCTGGTCTAGGGAACGGTCGGGTGACGCAGGAGAGACCCCCGAGCCCGGCGGATGTTGTCCTGGACCCTCAGTCATGCAGGTTTCACCTTTCTCGCTTGTCTCTTCCCGGGCGGCGTCCGTGCGACCGGCGGTGAGGGTGGGCTGCGTCGCCGTCCCAGCACAACGTAGTACTCGAGCGTCCCCACAATCGTCGACGAGATCCAGTAGAGTGAGAGGCCGACCGGGAAGTTGAAGCTAAACCAGGCAAACAGTATGGGCATGAAAACGAAGAACCGGGCCTGCTGCGGATCGGTAATGCTCATTCGCTGCTGAACATAGGTCGTTGCTGCAATCAGTACGGGGAAAACAGCCAGATATGGGGCCGCCGCGATGGCGCTAAAGGTCGGATGGAGGTCAAGCGGAACGCCAAGAAAGGCCTGCCCCTTGAACCTCTCAACCTGAGTCAAGACCCTCCAGAGAGCAATCAGCACGGGGAACTGCACGAGGGTCGGGAGACAGCCTCCCAGCGGATTCACGCCGGAACTGCGATACAGGTTCATGATCTCTTGATTGGCCCGCTGGGGTTCTTCCTTGAATTTCCTCCGCAGCACCTCCATCTGGGGGGCCAGGGATTGCATCTTCTTGATGGCTTTGAACCCGTAGCGGCTGAGGGGGTGAAAGATGACTCTGACGATCACCGTCAAGAGGATGACGGCGAGGCCTACATTACCGGTAAGGGCTGTAAGGGAGGCGAGCCCTGAGGCTATCAGGTCCTGGATGGGGCGCAGCATCGCCTCTTCCGGTTCCAGTCAGGGAACCGGGTCGTAACCTCCGGGATGGAATGGGTGACAACGAAGCAAGCGCCGCACGGCAAGGAGAAGTCCCTTCGTGGGCCCGTGGCGCTGAACGGCCTCCAGGGCGTAGCTCGAACACGTGGGGTAGAATCTGCACCGTGGGGCCATTGCCGGTGAAATGGCCACCTGATATGCTCTGATGGCCCCAATAATGACCGTTTTCAATGGCCTATACAGCGTACCACGGAAACCATAAAAAGCATAATCATCTGCCTTGAATCAGCCATTTGCACTATATAGCCCAGCATCATAGAAGGATTTTCTGAGCTCCTCGACAAGCGTCTCAAAGGAAGCTGTCCTGGCGGCGACCCTCGCCACGATGATGATATCCCCACCAGGCCTCAGTCTTCTTTCAACGGCCCGGAACGCCTCTCTGATCCTCCGGCGGACCCGATTCCGGACAACTGCCGACCCAATCCGCTTCCCTACCGGTACCGCGAGGCGAAACCCGCGGTGCGGATCCGGGAGTACGTGAACTGTGGCCACCGACGTCTGGTATCGACTCCCTACACGATAAACGTTCCTGAGGTCCTCCCGCACAAGCGCACGCCGGAGCGCGTTCCTGCCAGAACCGCCAATGGACATCCCCACATACGTCTAGACGGAAACCCTGTGGCGCCCCTTCACCCGCCGGCGTTTGATTACTCTTCGTCCACCTGGGGTGCGCATTCGAGCCAGGAACCCGTGAACGCGCTGTCGCCGCCTTCGTTTGGGCTGGTAGGTTCGCTTCATCAGGTCAGACCTTTCCGTTCATCTGGGCCGAGCGCGAGTTACTATAACACACGCACCGAGCCCCTTCAAAGAGGGCTTTCCAGCTCACAGACGGGTTTGCTTAAGACGTATTCGCCAGGGCAACCTCGCCAGGTCAACCCAGTTTTCACACTTCCTAATTGAGGTGCTGGGGGAGAAGACCGTCTGTGGATAACTTGTTGATAAATGGTCCTCCCGTCCACAAATCAGCGTCGGGACCCTTGCAGCGTCACCTTACACACGCCCATCCCACGATCCCGGTCCAATCTCCCCCTCCACAAGATACTCACAACTCCGCCTGCGCATCCACAGACTTATCCTCACCTGTGGATAGCCGGATCATCTACCCGTCAAGCAGATCTATGTCGACCCGTGAACAGGAACTTCTCAAGAACGTGAAGAAACCCGCTTTCACTCAAACTCACTCTACTCACACTTCCGAACGGCTCTCGACCATCTTCTGATCGGCGCGAAAATCGAACTCTGGCCCGCCGCCCGGTAGGAGAATCCCGCCGGAGCCCCAAATCGGTTTGCTGCCATTAGCCCAATGGCAATCCGGGACGTCCTACAACGACTCGTCGAAGAACGGCGTCATGGCCCGGAGGAGCCCCCTCCCGGAGAGCCGGAGATCCGGCTGGCGATCTACGATTCTCCGCTGGCGGCGCCGCGCGTGATCTCCCTCTCGGGGGACGACTTTGACCGGCTGATCGGCGACCTGGCCGCGCAAACCTATCACTACTCCCGCGAGCGCGGGGGGAGGATTCCGTTTATCGTCATCCGCGAGGTGGTGGAGAACCTGATCCACGCCTACTTTCGCAACGCCGTCATCACCATCCTCGACGACGGGGATACGATCCGTATCGCCGATCAGGGCCCCGGGATTCGGGACAAGACCCGGGCCGTGCTGCCTGGATTCACGACGGCAACGGCGAGCATGCGCCGGTACATCCGCGGCGTAGGCTCCGGACTTCCGGTGGCCAAAGAGCAACTATCCTTCCTGGGGGGGAGCATTGGTATCGAAGACAACCTGGAGGGAGGGACCGTAGTCACTCTGGCGCTGCCCAAGACCCCGCCCTCGCCGGTCGCTGCCCCGGCGTCCGCACCTCCGCGGGCGCCCACCCCCTCTTCACGGCAGAAGAAAGTCCTGCTGCTCATCGGGGAGCTCGGGGCGGCAGGCCCCTCCGTGATCGCTCGGGAACTCGGCATCAGCCACAGCACCGCGTATCGGGAGCTTCGCCAGTTGGAATCGGAGAAGCTCCTCCAAGGCAAGGGCGGCGGGCGGCGCACGCTGACGGAAGACGGGATCCTCTACCTCGGAGACATTTTCTCGGCGTAAGCTAGCGGGAGGCACTCATGGCTGTCGACGCTTCGGCGGCAAACGAGCTCTGGCAGGTCGCGGTACGGCGCATCGAAGGCCAACTGAACAAACCCAGCTTCGAGTCCTTCGTGAAAGCGATGCGGCCGCTGAGCATGCGTGGTGACACGCTGGTGTTCGGGGTCCCCAACACGTGGACCAAGGATTGGGTGGAAGCGCGCTACGCGCCGATGATTCGGGAAGCCTTGCGCGCGGCAGCGGGCCGGGATGTGGCCGTGACCTTTACGGTATCCGAGGGTACGCCGGCGGCTGCCCGCCCCACTCCCCGAGAGACCCCCGCCACGCGCGCCATCAGCGGTCTGACCCTCTCCCCCAAATACACCTTTGACACATTCGTGGTAGGAGCGGGGAATCGCTTCGCCCACGCCGCGGCCCGCGCTGTCGCCGAACAACCGGCGAAAGCGTACAATCCGCTCTTCATTTACGGTGGGGTGGGGCTGGGCAAGACCCACCTCCTGCAGGCGATCGGCCACCACGTCCTCACCCTGGAGCCCGTGCACCGCGTCACATACGTCAGCAGCGAAAAGTTTACGAACGAATTGATCAATGCCATCCGCGACGACAAAACGTTGGAATTTCGCAACCGCTATCGCAACGTCGACGTGCTGCTCATCGACGACATCCAGTTTCTGGCAGGGAAAGAGCGCACTCAGGAGGAGTTCTTTCACACCTTCAACACGCTGCACGAATCGGCACGCCAGATCATCATTACCAGCGACCGCCCGCCCAAAGAAATCCCCACGCTGGAAGACCGCCTGCGCTCCCGTTTCGAATGGGGGCTGATCGCGGACATTCAGCCGCCCGATCTGGAGACCCGCATCGCCATCCTGCGCAAGAAAGCCGAAAACGACGGGATTCACATCCCCGACGAGGTCGCCGATTTCATCGCCCAGCACATTCAGACCAATATCCGGGAACTGGAAGGGGCGTTAGTGCGGGTGGTCGCTTACGCCACGCTCACCCGCACCGCGATCTCGACGACGCTGGCAGAGGCGGTCCTGCGTGAGCTGCTCCCGCCGGCACGTGCTAAACCCGTCACGATTCAAATGATCCAGCGCGTTATCGCAGAGTTTTTTGACATCCGCGTAGAGGACATGCGGGCAAAGCGGCGCACGAAGGCCGTGGCTTTTCCTCGTCAGGTAGCGATGTACGTGGCTCGAGAGATTACAGATTCATCACTTCCACGCATCGGGGCGGAATTTGGCGGGCGCGACCACACAACGGTCATGCATGCTTGCGAACGCGTGCGCAACGCACTGCAGAACGATACCCATCTCGCTGCGAGCCTAAAACGGCTTACTGATCGTCTTCAACAAGGGGGATAACCTGAAAACTCCGCTTTTTCTCTCCCCCGGAGCACGCCCATATTCGGTCAGATTCCTCGCTTACCCACACCGCATGCACATATACTCAACATACTTTATGTGGCACTCGCGCCACGCGTACCCTGCTCTTCTTGAACGATATCCACATATCCACGATGATTACTACGACGATGTATTGATTTATACAACACTAATTTCAAAGGAATCGTATGCATATAACATGTGAACAACCGCACTTAGCAAAAGGAATGCAGACAGTGCAGCGGGCGGTTTCAACGCGCACAACGATGCCGATCCTTGGTAATGTGCTGTTGGAAACAGCAAAAGAAAAAATCAAGCTTGTCGCAACCGATCTGGAACTGGGTATTCAGACGGAGATACCTGCTGTAATCAAACAAGGTGGCGCTATTACGCTTTCAGCCAAAGTGTTGGGGGACATCGTTACGAATTTGGCTGGAGCAGCGGTGGACATCAAAGTAGGAAATAATGGAACGCAGGTGGAGATCCATTGTGAAGATGCGGAATTCGAGATTCCTGGTGTGCCAGCGACTGATTTTCCGCTCATACCAGATCCGCAAGCCACGTTAGTAGCGACGATTGATGGCGTGTTATTGCGGACGATGGTGCGCCAGACCGTGTTTGCCGTATCGGCCGACGATACCCGTCCCTTTCTTACCGGAGTGTTTTTCGCGCTAGACGGGGAAACGATCCGCGTGGTGGCAACAGACGGAGGACGACTAGCGCTGCGCTCCGCGACGCTACCGCGAGGCGGAGAGCAGAAATTCGGCGTGATCGTCCCTGCGAAAACGATGCAGGAATTGGCGCGGGCGCTCGGTGGTACCGGAGGCGAGGTCAGCGTGGCGTTGGCGGAAAACCACTTGGTTTTTACGCTCCCCGAAGTGCGGTTGGTGTCTCGACTGATCGCCGGCCAGTTTCCCAACTACCAGCAGGTGATCCCACAGAGCTTCAAGCAGCGTCTCTACCTCAATACCGAACGGCTTCTGCGGGCGATTCGGCGGGCGCACATTACTGCCCGCGATTCCGCCAACGTGGTGAGGTTGTCGGCGAGGGATTCAGAGCTCACGGTGACGTCGAATACCCCCGAGGTGGGCAAGACCACAGAGCGCGTGCCCGTGCGGTCGGAGGGGGAAACGATACAGGTGGCGTTCAACGCCAGGTACCTGCTTGATTGCCTGACCATTCTCGAGACGGACGAACTCGTCCTTGAGCTCTCCGGGCCACTGACTCCAGGAGCGATCCGTCCCGTCGGTCAGCAGGACTATGTCTACGTCCTGGCGCCTGTCCGCGTCTATGCGTGAATGGTCAAAGTCCCGATCAGGACGGCGACGATCCAACTCGATGCGTTCCTGAAGTGGGCCGGAGTCGTGCAGACCGGCGGTGAAGCCAAGCGGCAGATTCAACAAGGGCACATCCGCGTCAACGATCGGGCGGAGCGGAGGCGCAGCCGGCGTCTGAGCCCGGGGGATACGGTGACCGGCCCCAGCGGAGAGACCCTGGTGGTCGTGGGTGAGCGCCGATGAACCCGTGCGGATGACCGCCGCCCCCCGGAAAACTTTCCCGCGCATCCGATAACGCATGAGTGGAGGGACGCGCAGACGGGGCGGCCGGGAAGGCGTCTCCTCGTTGATCGCGTTTGGCGAGGTGCTGCGCCGGAGCGCCAAACGACTTGGGCTCGAACCGGCGGTCCAGCTGGTCGAGACCAGGGAGGCGTGGGAGAGCATTGTCGGGCCGGATCTGGCCCGCGCGAGTCACGTCCTGTCCCTGCGAGGGGGGCTGCTCGTCGTTGCGGCGCATCATTCGCTGGTGGCTCAGGAGATCAAGATGCGCCGGGGGGGAATTCTCGCCGCGTTGGGAGGGCGGGTCGGTGCACCCCCGACGCGACTGCAGGTCGTGATCAGACCCAAAGCGAAAAGTGGCTAGAATGCCCACGGAGACCGCGTCTAAGCGTTTGACAGTTCGGTTTTAGGGGTTTATACTTTTTGGGTAGAAGGCCTGTTGGGCGCATCTGGCGGGGCGTCCAGGGGCGCTTGAGGGGGCGGGGCGTGGCCACTTCCACGCCCCGTTTTGGGTGTTGACCACTGCCTGGCCGGGCCGCCGAGGAGAACCCCACGCACATGGCTGAGACGGCCACCTACGACGTCCAACACATTCAGGTGCTCGAAGGGCTGGAGGGGGTGCGCAAGCGCCCCGCTATGTACATCGGGTCCACTGGGCCCGATGGCCTGCATCACCTGCTCTACGAGGTCGTGGACAACGCGGTCGACGAGGCCCTTGCCGGGTACTGCACCCGAATCGAGGTCGTCCTGAGCAAAGCAGGGACCGCGGCGGTGCTGGACAATGGGCGAGGAATCCCTGTGGGCACCCTACCCAAGATCGGTCGTCCGGCGGTGGAGGTGGTTTTGACCACGCTGCACGCCGGCGGCAAGTTCGGCGGGGGGGGCTACCGCATCTCCGGCGGTCTCCACGGGGTGGGCGTCTCGGTGACCAACGCGCTGGCGGAGTGGCTGACCGTGGAAGTCTACCGGGAGGGCAAGACCTATCGCCAGCGGTACGAACGCGGCAAACCGATGGCGTCCCTGAAGGCGTCGGCCGGAGTCCCACAGCCCAGCGGTACGCGGGTGGAGTTCAAGCCCGACCCGCAGGTGATGACCGCCACCGAGTTCACCGCCGAGGTCATCGCCAAGCGCCTGGAGGACATCGCCTATCTCAACGCCGGTCTCCAGATCATTCTGGAAGACGAACGCAGCGGCAAGACGCAAACCTTCAAGTTCGCCGGGGGGATCAAGGAACTCGTCCGGGCCCTCAACCGCAATCGCAGCCGGGTGAACGAGGAGCCGATCTACGCCCAACGGGATCGCGACGGTACCGAGGTCGAGTTTGCCATCCAATACAATGACAGCTACCTCGAGCACGTCCTCACCTTCGTGAACACGATCCCCACGACGGAGGGCGGCACGCACCTGGTGGGGTTTCGCTCGGCGCTGACGCGTACGCTCAACGACTACGCCAAGCGGCTGGGGATGCGCAACGGGGACGTCACCCTCTCAGGGGAGGACGTCCGCGAGGGCCTGACCGCCGTGCTCAGCCTGAAACTCCCGGAACCGCAGTTTGAGGGGCAGACCAAGACCAAGCTCGGCAACACCGAGGTGAAAGGGCTGGTCGAATCGGTGGTGGCGGAGCGGCTGCTCGAGTATCTGGAGACGCATCCCGGCGACGCCAAAAAGATCATCGGCAAGGCGCTGACGGCCGCGCGGGCGCGTGAAGCGGCCAAGCAGGCGCGCGACCTCGTGCGCCGCAAGAACGCACTCGACATCTCCACGCTGCCGGGCAAGCTGGCCGACTGCGTCGAGCGCGACCCGGAGCGGGCCGAGCTGTTCATCGTCGAGGGAGAATCCGCCGGCGGGTCGGCGAAACAGGGGCGCGACCGGCAGTTCCAGGCGATCCTGCCGATCCAGGGCAAGATCCTCAACGTCGAAAAGGCGCGGCTGGACAAGATGCTCAACCACGAGGAGATCCGCGCCATCATCACCGCGCTGGGGACGGGCATCGGGGCCGAGTTTGACCTGGCGAAGAGCCGCTACGGCAAAATCATCCTGATGGCGGACGCGGACGTCGATGGCGCGCATATCCGCACGCTGCTGTTGACCTTCTTCTACCGGCACACCAGCGCACTGATCGATCGAGGCCGCATCTACATCGCCCAACCGCCCCTGTACCTGGTCAAAGCCGGCAAGGAGCGGCGCTACGCTTATTCCGACGAGGAGCGCCAGGTGGTGGTGCGCGAGTTGGAGGCGGGGCAGCAGAAGCGGGAGCAGAAGGTGGAGATCCAGCGCTACAAGGGTCTCAGCGAGATGAACCCCGAGCAGCTCTGGGAGACCACGATGAACCCGGAGACGCGCACTCTCAAGCGCGTCGAAGTGTCCGAGGCCAAAGAGGCCGCCGACCTCCTGTTCTCGACGCTGATGGGCGAGGAAGTCGAACCGCGCCGCCAATTCATCGTCCAATACGCCCGAGAAGTTCGGAACCTCGACATCTAATGCCGCACGACTTTGTGTTTGAGCGGCTGAGACACGCGCCGGACAAAACCGTATCCTGTCTTTCGATTTTGGGAGGCGGGTGTCTCAGCCGTCGAGCGACCGATGGGGTGAAGGCATGGCCGTAGAAGAGCGAATCATCCCACAGGCGATCGAGGAGGAGATGAAGGTCTCCTACCTCGACTACGCCATGTCCGTCATCGTCAGCCGCGCGCTGCCGGACGCGCGGGACGGGCTGAAGCCGGTGCAGCGGCGGATCCTCTTCGGGATGTCCGAATTGGGCGTGCGGCCGGACACCCCGCACAAGAAGAGCGCCCGCATCGTCGGCGACGTGATGGGCCGCTATCACCCGCACGGCGATGTCCCCATCTACGAAGCGTTGGTGCGGATGGCCCAGGACTGGTCCTTTCGGTATCCGTTGATCGATCCGCAGGGCAACTTTGGGAGCGTCGACGGCGACCCACCGGGCGCGATGCGGTACACCGAAGCCCGGCTCTCCCGCCTGGCCATGGAGATGCTGGCCGACATCGACAAGGAGACCGTCGACTTCGTCCCCAACTTCGACGAGTCCATGCGCGAGCCGGTGGTCCTGCCGGCACGCATCCCCAACCTGCTGATGAACGGGGCCACCGGCATCGCCGTGGGCATGGCCACCAACATGCCGCCGCACAACCTCGGGGAAATCGCCGACGCCCTGGTGGGGCTGATCGAGAATCCGAAGCTGGACGCCGACGCACTGCTCAAGATCGTGAAAGGGCCGGACTTTCCCACCGGTGGGCTGATCCTGGGACGGGAGGGCATCCGCTCCGCCCATACCACGGGCCGGGGCAGCATCATCGTGCGGGCCAAGGCAGAGATCGAGGAACTGCGCGGCGGGAAGACCGCCATCGTCGTCACCGAGCTGCCGTTCATGGTGAACAAGGCCGCCATGATCCAGCGGGTGGCTGAATTGGTGCGCCACCGCAAGCTGAACGGCGTGACCGACCTCCGCGACGAGTCGGACCGGCGGGGGATGCGCGTCGTGATCGAACTGCGTCGCGACGTGAACCCGCAGATCGTGCGCAACCTGCTCTTCAAGCACACTCAACTGCAGACGACCTTCGGAGCGATCCTGTTGGCGCTGGTGGACGGGGTGCCGAAGATCCTCACTCTGAAGGAGCTACTGGAGCAGTATCTGTCGCACCGCCGCGTCGTGGTGATCCGCCGCACGCGGTTCGATCTGTCGAAGGCGGAGCAGCGAGCCCATATCCTGGAAGGGTTGAAGACGGCGCTGAGCCACCTGGACGAGGTGATCGCGCTGATCCGCAAGGCCAAGGACGTGGCCGCCGCCCGCAGCGGGTTGATGAAGACGTTCAAGCTTAGCGAGGAGCAGGCCAACGCCATCCTGGATCTGCGCCTGCAGCGGCTGACCGCCCTGGAACGGGAGAAGGTGGAAGAAGAGTACAAGGCCCTCGTCAAAGACATCGCCCGGTACCGCGAGATGCTGGCCGACGCCGAGTCGCCGCGGCCGCGCTTGATCATGGGTGCGATTCGGGAGGATCTGCGGGCGATCAAGGAGCGCTACGCCGACGCGCGGCGGACCAAGATTGCCAGCAAGGAAGCGGAAGAGTTCGAGGCAGAAGATCTCATCCCCGACCTCGACGTCGTCATCACCCTGACGCGCGACAAGTACATCAAGCGCCTCCCGTTGGAGTCCTACCGGCTGCAGCGCCGGGGGGGCCGGGGCGTCGTGGGGGCGGCCCCGCGCGAACAAGACGTGGTCGAGCACCTGGTGGTCACGACCAACCACGCCTTCCTGCTCATCTTCACCAACCGGGGCAAGGTCTACCGGGTGAAGGCGCACGAGGTCCCCGAGGCCGGGAAGACGGCGCGCGGCGTGGCGCTGGTCAATCTGATCACCGTCGCCCAGGGCGAGCGGGTCACCGCCATCATCCCGCTGCGCTCCTTCGAGGAGGACGGCCATCTCTTCATGGCCACCCGCAGCGGCGCTGTGAAGAGGACCGGACTGATGGAGTTTCTCAACGCCAAGCGCGCCGGCATCTTCGCCATCACCTTCGAAGGCGAGGATGAACTGGTGGGCGTCCGCTTCATCCAGAAGGAAACCGAGATCGTGCTGGCCACGCGGCTGGGGCGGGCGATCCGCTTCAAGGCCGGGCAGGTGCGCGAGATGGGCCGCACCGCGCGGGGCGTGCGCGGCATTCGCCTGCGCGCGGGGGACGGGGTCGTCGGACTGGCGGATACGCGCGAAGGCGAGGCCCTCCTCAGCCTCACCGAACATGGGTACGGGAAACGCACGCGGTTTTCCCAGCACGCCGTGAAGAACCGGGGCGGGATGGGCGTCGTGAATCTGAAAATCAACGCGCGCACGGGGCAGGTCGTGGCGGTGCGTCCGGTGAACGCTGACGACGAGGTGTTGATCATCTCCGGACGAGGTCAGGTGCTGCGCGCGTCGGTGAAGGAGATCCCCGTCCACGGGCGCGCGGCGCAGGGCGTGCGCGTGAAGCGCCTCGAAGAGGGCGACCGCCTGGCCGCCGTGGCCACGATCAGCAGGGAGGAAGCGTTGCCGTGACCCCGCACTGGACGCGATGGCTGCGTGGGATCGGCGTGCTGGCCGGCACCGTGCTGGTGCACGAGCTGGCCCACGCGGCGGCGGCGCTGCGCGTGGGGGCGCCGGTCAAGGAGGTGGCGGTTGGGTTCGGCCCCCGCCTCCTGTCGAGACGCGTTGGCGCCACCACGGTGAGCCTGCGCCCCATTCTGCTGGGCGGCTTTGCGGCGATCGACATGGAGGGACTCCCCCCGCAGCGGCGCACCCCGGTACTGCTGGCGGGTCCGTTTGCCAACCTGCTCCTCGGGCTGCTGCTCCTGCCGCGGCGCATCACGGTGGTCGCTCCGCCGGATCCGGCGGGCGGCAATGCGGAGGCCGATGGAGCGCCGCCCAACCCGCAGATGCAGATCTCAGGCATGCTCGGCGCGATGGCCCTGCTGGCGAGGGTGCGGGACGCGGCCACCCTCCGTTCGCTGGCCGGCCAGATCAACCTGAGCGTGGGCTTAACCAACCTGCTGCCGCTGATGCCGCTTGACGGCGGCCATCTCGCGCTGGCCAAAATGGAAGCGAGAGGCGTCGGGGCGGCGGGACGAGATCTCTTCCGCCACATCACCGCGCTGCTGTTTTTCTGGATACTCCTGCAGGTGATGGCCTCCGACCTGCGCCGCCTGCGGGCGGGCACGTCGGGGCGACCGGCCTAGACCTGCGGCGCCCGCCTCGCCCCCCGGCAGGGTCATCTATGCGCGTCCAGAGCGGTCCGCTGACAGCCGCATCCGCTGCCCTCGACCCTTCCCCCGCCCTCCCCGCCGAATGGGAGACTTGGGCGGAGGAGCCGGCGCATCAGATCGTCGTCGAGGAAGAGGGCGCGCCGGTCGGCGTGCTGCACGTGGCATTGGTCAGCGCCACGGAAGCGTGGCTAGAAGGCTTGCGCGTGCGGCGTGACCGCCAGGGCGCCGGCATCGGCGGCCGCCTCGTCGCGGAGGGGGAGGCGCTGGCGCGGCGCTACGGCGCCCGCGTCGTGCGCACCGCCATTCCTGCCCACGACTACGCCGCGCAGCAGGTGGCGGAACGAGCGGGCTTTCGCACGGTGGCCCGCGCCGTCGTCCACCAGACCACCCTCCCGGACGGCCCCATCGACGTGCCGTATGATGCGCTGGTGGCCGAGGCGGAGGGCGGTGACGTTGCGGCGCTCACCTCCTGGCTCCGCAGCGCCGAGACGCTGGCGGCCTGGGGAGGTCTGGTGCCGCTGGGCTGGCGTTTCCGGGCGCTCCGGCCCGAACTCGTAAAAGGGCTCGTGCGGGACCGTCGGATGCTGCGCGCGGGGGAGACGGTGGAAGGCGCGGTCCTCTTCAACGTCCATGCTGCTACGGTGGTGGTGGGGCTGTTGGAAGGGAGCCCGCCGCAGCGCCACGCCCTGGCCGGGGCGGTGGCGCTGCGGGCGCGGAGCCAGGGCGCCGAGCGTCTGGCGCTCTTCGCGCCGGACGAGCAAGCGCTGCGGACGATCCGAGACCGGCGGCCGCACCCCTGGTGTCCCGACGGGCTCACCGTCGTGGCGAAGGCCCTGAGATGACGGCGGCAGGGGCTGATCAACCGCTGATCTACCTGCGGGAGGCCTACGCCGCCGAGATCGAGACGATCGTCAACGCGGCCGACGGCTCCAGGGTGACGCTGCGAGAGACCCCCTTCTATCCCGGCGGCGGCGGTCAGCCGGCCGACGACGGGCTGCTCCGCTGGTCGGGCGGTGCAGCGGCGGTCACCGCCCACCAGCGCGACGGGGAACGTCTCTGGCATCACCTCGCCGGGGCCGCACCGGCGGCGGGGAGCGCGGTCACGGCGGCGGTGGACTGGCCGCGGCGGTACGCGGTGATGCGCCACCACACCGCCGTGCACGTCCTCAGCGGGGTCGTCTACCATCTCTTCCACGCGACGGTGACGGGCGGGCAAATCTATCCGGACCGGGCGCGGATGGACTTTGCCCTCGCGGACCTCAACCCCGAGCGAGTCGCCGCGATCGAACGGGAGGCGAACCGGGTGATCGCGGAAGGGCGGCCGATCGGCGTGCGCTTTGTCAGCCGGGAGGAGTTCGAGGCGTTGGACTTGGTGCGCACGGCCAAGAATCTCGTGCCCGCGCACCTGACCGCCGTCCGCGTCGTCGAGATCGAAGGCTTTGACGCGCAGGCCGACGGCGGCACGCACGTGCGCAACACCCGGGAGATCGGCGCGCTCCGCGTGACGAAGACGGAGAACAAGGGGAAGATCAACCGCCGCCTGGAGATTGTCCTGAGCGACTAGGCGACCGGCGGCCGACGAGGAGGCGTGGCGTGGATCCTGACGTGGCGGTCATGCACGAAGTCATCGAAGATCTGCGGGGGCAATTGTTCAAGGTCGTCGAGCCGCTGGAGGACGCCGACATCAACCGGTCCTATCCGGGCCTCTCCAACACCATCGGCATCCTGCTGCGCCATATGGCCGGCTCTGAAGACTACTGGATCGGTGGCGTGGCGGGCGGCGGGTCGGTCGCCCGCAACCGCGACCTCGAGTTCGGCCACGAGAGCCTCAAGAAGGCCGACCTGCTGGCCGCGCTGCACAAGACCCGGGCGGCCACGGAGAAGGTGCTGGCGGGGATGCGGAGCGAGGACCTGCGCGGAGTGGTGAAGGGACAGCGCGGGCGGGGCGTGGTGGAGACCACGAAGGGCTTCGCCATCCTGCACGCGACGCAGCACCTGGCCTATCATCTCGGGCAGATCCGTCTGATGGCGGCGCTGGCCCGTGGCGGCCGTGGTGGCGCCGGCGGGGCGTAGACGCCGCGGCCAGGCCGAGCCGCTGCGCTGGAGGGCGGCACCCGATCTCCAGGTGCGTCTGCGGCGCATCGCCGCTACCCTCGATTTTCGCCACGTCGATCCCACGCGCCTGAGGGTCGTACGCACCTACGGATCGCGCGCGAACGCCCACGCGCAGATCTGGGGCCTGGCCCGCATCTTCCAGCGCGTGCTGCGGCTGCGCGCCCGCTACGTGGTGGAGGTCCTGATGCCGGCCTTCGGGCGGCTCTCCCGCGCCGAGCAGGACCGCGTCCTCATCCACGAACTGCTGCACATCCCGACGACCTTCTCGGGGGCCCTCCGTCCCGAACGGACGCGCACCTTTCGGATTACCGCCGCCAAGGTAAACAAGCTATACGATCGTTACCGGGCAGCCCGACGGCGGCGGACGCCCCGGAGGCGGCGCGGGGCCGCGCGTCGGGAATCGTCCCGGACCGTGTGAGACTGCGGTCATGTCTGACCCGCGGTGGGATAACGTCGAAAGATGAGCGCCCCCCCGGCGGTGGACGCCGCGGCGACGAGGAGAGCGGTGCGCAGGCCGAGCGCCTCCGGCGGTCCCTGACCCAGCCACTCGAGCAATCCCCCCAACGCCGCCGCAGAGAGGCTGGTGGCGGCGTTGAAGATCAACCCTTGAAAGGCGAAGAACATCCCCTCCAGCCGGCCGCCGCCCTCCCGGGCGTGATCCTCCGCGATGCCGGCCAGCAGGGCGTTGGGCAGGACGAAGAGGGCCCCGATGAAGGGAGCCGCGGCGATGAGGACGAGATACCCTTGCATAGTCGCCGTGAGCGGGACCGGCCAGCGGCCGATGGCGGCGGCGGGCACGAGAAAGGCGGCCAGGACGATCATCGCCGCGATCAGCGCCCACCGCGTCCCCCGGCGCCGGACCGCGATCCCCGTCAGCGGCAGGGAGAGGATCGTTACCCCCAGACTGGCCGCCAGCACCACGCCGACCGCTGCCTGGGACAGGCCCATCAGGGTGGTCACGATCAGCGCCAGCGAGAGGTTGACCATGCTCAGCCCAAACCAGGCCGTCGCGATCGCGGGGATGAAGATGCGGAAGCGCCGGTCGGAAAAAACCGCCCGCAGCGACGTCCGCAGCGCCCTCGGGGGCTCGGTCGGCACCGTTTCCCGTACGGCGAACACCGGCGCCAGCAGCCCGGCCAGGGCGACGGGCGCGAGGAGGAGGCCCATCGCCGGGAAGCCCAGCCGCGCGGAGAGCCAGGAGGAGCCGACAAATGCGGCGGCGAGACCGGCCAGATTGAACGCGGCCTGCAGCGAGGTCACCGCGACACGTCCCACGCCCCCCGCCGTAATTTCCGGCAGCAGGGCGGTATAGGGGTTCAGCACCATCGTGTAGAGGAAGAAAAAGAGCCCCAGCACGACCGTCAGATAGAGCGCGTTGCCCCGGGTGGCCGCGGCGGCGGGCGGATACCAGAGCAGGATGAAGCAGGCCGCCAGCGGCGGCGAGGCCGCCAGGATGAACGGGCGGCGGCGGCCAAACCGGCTGCGCAGACCGTCGCTCCAGTGCGCGACCAGCGGATCGGCGACGGCGTCGACGACCCGGCCGGCGGCCATCGCCAGTCCAACCACAACGGGGGTGGCGCGGGTGGGCAGCGGCTGCCCGGGCGGGGGCGCGTAGAAGAAAAAGATCCAGAGCAGGACCGACTGCTGCAGCAGACTGGCGCCGAACCCGCCGAGCGCGTACAGCAGACGCCCCGCCGGGCGGAGGGGCGGCATGGGCTTCTGATTCAACGGCAGGCGGGTCCCGGCCTCTCCAGGGTCTGCGCGGCTTATAATGGCGGCAATGCTGCGCTTCCTGACCGCGGGGGAGTCGCACGGCCGCGCGCTGGTGGCCATTCTCGAAGGGATGCCGGCCGGCCTCGCCCTGAGCGAAGACGATATCGCCGCCGAAATGTCGCGCCGCCAGGGAGGGTATGGGCGGGGCGGGCGGATGCAAATCGAGCAGGATCGCGCCGAGATCGTCTCCGGCGTCATCCGCGGCGAGACGATCGGCGCGCCCATCGCGCTGTGGATCAACAACCGCGACTGGCGGCAGGACGAACCCGACATTACGCGGCCGCGGCCCGGTCACACCGATCTGGTGGGGGCCCAGAAGTATGGCTTTCGCGAGGTGCGGCGCGTCCTCGAGCGGGCCAGCGCGCGCGAGACCGCGGCGCGGGTGGCGGTGGGGGCGATCTGCCGGACGCTGCTGGCCGCCTTCGGCATCCGGCTGCTCAGCCACGTGACGGAGATCGGGGGCGTGGCCATCCGGGGGCGGCCGGACCGTTGGGAGGACGTCGCCGAGCGCGCCGCGGCCTCGGCGGTGCGCTGCGCCGATCCGGACGCCGAAGCCGAGATGAAGGATGCCATCGACGAGGCGGGGGAGCGGGGGGATACGCTGGGGGGCGTCTTCGAAGTGGTCGCCCTGGGGCTGCCGCCGGGACTGGGATCGTACGTGCACTGGGACCGCAAGCTCGACGCGCGGCTGGCGGCGGCGCTGATGTCGATCAACGCGATCAAAGGCGTCGAGGTGGGCTTGGGCTTCACCGCGGCCCGCACCGCGGGGTCGGCCGCGCATGACGAGATCCTCTACAGCCCCGACCGCGGCTTCCACCGGGGCAGTGACCGTTCCGGCGGCACGGAGGGCGGAACCTCGACCGGCGATCCGTTGATCGTGCGGGCGGCGATGAAGCCGCTCTCGACCCTGCGGACGCCGCTGCGGTCGGTGGACCTGATCACCAAAGAGCCGGTGGAAGCCGTGGTGGTGCGCAGCGACGTCTGCGCGGTTCCCGCCGCTGGGGTGATCGGTGAAGCGATGGTGGCCTTCGTGCTGGCGGACGCCTTTCTGGAGAAGTTCGGCGGCGATGCGCTCGCCGATACGCGAGCGTCGTATGAGGCGTATCGGCGCCGGCTGCGCGAGATGTGAGCGGCGCCCTGACGATGCGCAACGTGGTGCTGATCGGGATGCCGGGAGCGGGGAAGAGCACGGTCGGCCGGCGGGTCGCCGAGTGGCTGGGGTGGCCGCTGCTGGATACCGACGCCATCGTCGCGCAACGCGCGGGGCGCCCGGCGGAAGAGATCTTTGCCCGCGACGGTGAGGCGGCTTTCCGGCAGATGGAGCGGGAGGCGGTGCGCGCGGCGGCGGCGGCGCGTCCCGCGGTGATCGCCGCCGGGGGCGGGGTGGTGCTCGATGCGGCCAACATGGCGGCGCTGCGGCGGCGCGGCGTGATCGTCTCGCTGGCGGCGACGCCGGAGGCGCTGCTGGCGCGGGTGGGGGCCGGCGGTGGAGGGCGCCCGCTGCTGGCGCCTCAATCCGCGGCCCGGATCGCGACGCTGCACGCCGAACGAGCGCCTCGCTACGCGCAGGCTGATTTGATCCTGGACGCCGCCCGGTCGGTGGACGAGCTCGCGGGGGACGTGCTGTCCGCGCTCTCGCTTTTGGCGGCCGACACGGTCTCGGTCGCCCTGGGAGCCCGGTCCTATGACGTCCGCATCGGTTCGGGGATCCTGGATCTGCTCGGCTGGGAGGCGCGGCGGCGGCTCCCGGCAGCGCGGCAGGCGGTCGTGCTGACCCACCCCCGGCTGGCGCGGAAGTTCGGCCCGCGGGCGGAGCGCGTGCTCCGGTCGGCGGGGTTCGCCGTCTCGGTCATCACGGTCCCGGAGGGCGAAAGGTCGAAGAGCCTGCGCCGGTCCTCCGCGGTATTCGATCAGATGCTGGCCGGCGGCCTCGAGCGCGGCGCGGTCGTCATCGCCCTCGGCGGCGGCGTGATCGGCGACCTGGCGGGGTTTGTCGCCGGGACGTACATGCGCGGGGTGGCCCTCATCCAGGTGCCCACGACGCTGCTGGCGCAGGTGGACAGCGCCATCGGGGGGAAAGCGGCGGTGAACCATCCCCGGGCGAAGAACGCGATCGGCGTCATCTGGCAACCCGTCCTGGTGCTGTCGGACGTTGCGACGCTGCGGGGCGCGCCGGTCGCGTTGATTCGCGCGGGACTGGCCGAGGCGGTGAAACACGGGATGATCGCCGACGCGGGGTATCTCGCCTTCCTCGAAGCGCGCCTGGAGCGGCTCCTCGGGCGCGACCTGGAGGCGCTGGCGGAATGCGTACGCTGGTCCGCCGCCATCAAGGCCCGCGTGGTCGAGGGAGATGAAGAAGAAATGGGGCCGCGGCGGCTGCTCAACTACGGACACACCGTCGGCCACGCGCTGGAGATCCGCGCCGGCGGCGCGCTCTCGCACGGGGAATGCGTCGCCATCGGCATGGCGGTGGAGGGATGGATCGCCGAGCGGCTGGGGCTGGCGTCCCCCGAGAGCGTCCGCCGCCAGAACGCGCTGTTGGGGCGGGCGGGATTACCCACGGCGCTGCCCGCGGGGAGCGCTCCTCCCGGCGCGCTGCTGGAGACGATGCGGCTGGACAAGAAGACGCGTGGAGGCGAGATGCGCTTCACCCTGCTGGGGGAGCCGGGCGCGGGCGTGATCGATCACCCCGTCCCCGCAGGCATCATCGAGGAGGCCCTGGTGACGTGCCGCGCCTCCTCGTGATCTTCGGCCCGAATCTCAACCTCCTCGGCGAACGGGAGCCGGCGATCTATGGCGGCGAGTCCTTCGAGGCGCTGACCGCGCGGTTGGAGAAGGTGGGCGAGGCGGAGGGCGTGGCGGTCGACCTCTTTCAGTCCAATCATGAGGGGGCGATCATTGACCGCCTGCAGGCCGCCCGCATGACGCACGCCGCCGTGGTGCTGAATCCCGGCGGCCTGACGCACACCTCCGTGGCGCTGCGCGACGCGGTGGCGTCGATCGCCGTTCCCGTCATCGAGGCCCATCTGACGAATCCCTTCCGGCGCGAGCCGTTCCGCCGGCGTTCGTTGCTGGCGTCGGTCTGCGTGGGGACGATCCAGGGATTCGGCCCAGAGTCGATGGCGCTGGCGGTGCGCGCGGCCGCCGGGCTGATCCGCGCGCAAACGCCGGGGAGCTGAGATGCACATTCGCGGCATCCGCGGAGCGACGACCGCGCCGGCCAATACCGCCGAGGCGATCCTGGACGCCACGCGCGAACTGCTGACGGCGATCGTGGAGGAGAACCGCGTCGAATCGGATGAGATCGCCGCGGCGCTCTTCACCTGCACCGAAGACCTGACCGCGGCCTTTCCGGCGGAAGCCGGGCGGGCGCTGGGGTGGACCGACGTCCCACTGATCACCGCCCGGGAGATCGACGTTCCCGGCGCCCTGGCCCGCTGCATCCGCGTGCTCATCTTCTGGAACACACCCCTCTCCCAGGAGGAGGTCGCGCATATCTACCTGCGCGACGCCGAGTCGCTGCGCCCCGATCTTGCCCGGGCGACCCGGCGCGGCCACGCCCCTGCGCCCTCCAGCCAGGAGTGACGCCGGCCCTCCAGCCAGGAGAGACGCCGGCCCCGCCGTGACGGCGGCGCGGGCCATCACCCCCGCGGCGGGTCCGGTCTCAGGCATCGTCCGCGTCCCCGGCAGCAAGAGCATCACCAACCGGGCGCTGCTCCTGGGCGCCCTCGCCGCCGGCGTTACGGTCGTCGAGGGGGCGCTCTTCAGCGACGACACGGCGTTGATGGCCGGGGGCCTTAGAACCCTGGGCGTGCCCGTGGACGCGGACCCGGCGGCGCAGCGGCTGACGGTGCGCGGGCAGGGTGGGCGGATCCCGGCCATGGAGGCGGCGGTCGACGCCGGCAACGCCGGCACGGCGGCGCGGTTCCTGACCGCGGCGGCCGCCCTCGGTACCGGGCGCTATGTCGTTGACGGCGCCCCGCGGATGCGCGAGCGCCCCATCGGCGATCTGGTGGACGCGCTGCGCGCGCTCGGCGCGGACGTGGACGCGCCGTCCGGCTGCCCTCCCGTCACCGTCCGCGGCCGCGGGCTGGCCGGCGGCCGTGCGTCCGTGCGGGGGGATGTCAGCAGCCAGTTCCTCTCCGCCCTACTCCTGGTGGCCCCACTGGCCCGCTCCCGCGTGGACCTGACGGTGGACGGTCCCCTGGTGGGCGCGCCCTACGTCGAGATGACCCTGCGGATGATGGAGGCCTTCGGCGTAGAGATCCGGCGCGGCGAGGGGACGTTCCGCGTCGCGGCGCAGCGCTATCAACCCCGCACCTACGCCGTGGAACCCGATGCCAGCAGCGCCTCCTACTTCTTTGCGGCGGCGGCGATCACCGGCGGGCGGGTCGCCGTACCCGGCCTGTCACGGGACTCCCTCCAGGGAGACGTGGCCTTCCTCGACGTGCTGACGACGATGGGGTGTGAGGTGTCGTGGAGTGAGGCCGGCGTGTCAGTGCGCGGGCCGGAACGGCTGCGCGGCATCGAGGTCGACCTCAGCGGGATCTCCGACATGACGATGACGCTGGCGGCGATGGCGCCGTTTGCCCAGGGGCCGGTGCGCATCCGTGGGGTGGCGCACATCCGGCGGCAGGAATCAGACCGCCTGGCGGTCCTCGCGGCCGAACTGCGCCGGATCGGACAGGAGGTCAGGGAATTCGACGATGGGTTGGAGATCCACCCTCGTCCCGTGCGCCCCGCGGCCGTGCAGACATACGGCGACCACCGCATCGCCATGGCCTTCGCCGTGCTGGGCCTCCGGGCGGAGGGGATCGCCATCGCCGATCCCACCACCGTGTCCAAGACGCTGCCGGACTTCTTCGAACGGCTGGGCCGGCTGGTCCAGGAGTAGAATCAATGCGCGGAGAGGATGGCATGACGACCGAGAGCGTGGGGATCCTGGCGGCGCGCGTGCGCGCCAACGTCGAGCGCGTCATCGTCGGCGCGGGCGAGGCCATCGAACTGGCGCTGGTCGCCCTGCTGACCGAAGGCCACATCCTGATCGAAGACGTCCCCGGGACGGGGAAGACCATGCTGGCCAAGGCGCTGGCCCGCTCCACCGGCTGCACCTTCCGCCGGATCCAATGCACCCCTGATCTGCTGCCTTCGGACATTACCGGCCTGTACTACTTCGACCAGCGGGCGCAGGAGTTCGCCTTCCGCCCCGGCCCGATCTTCGCGCAAGTGGTCCTCGCCGACGAGATCAACCGCGCCACGCCTCGGACGCAGGCGGCGCTGCTGGAGGCGATGCAGGAGCAGCAGGTCACCGTCGAGGGGACGACCTCCCCCCTGCCGCGGCCCTTCCTGGTGCTGGCGACGCAAAATCCGATCGAACTGCAGGGCACCTTCCCCCTCCCCGAAGCCCAGCTGGACCGGTTCCTCCTGCGGCTGACGCTGGGCTATCCGGACGCGGAACGCGAGCGCGAGATCCTGCGGCGGTTCGGCTCCGGCGATCCCCTGGCCGAGTTGGAGCCGGTGGCCACGGCGGAAGAGCTGCTCGAGGCGCGGGGGCGCGTGCACGAGGTGCTCGTCGCCGCCGCGGTGGAGGGGTACATTGTCGACCTCGCGCGGGAGACGCGCCGCCACGCCGAGATCGAGCTGGGATTGAGCCCCCGCGGCACGCTGGCGCTGCACCGCTCCTCCCAGGCCCTGGCGGCCGTGCGCGGGCGAACGTTCGTGCTGCCCGATGACGTGAAGGCGCTGGCCCCCGCGGTGATCTCGCACCGGCTCATCCTCTCCACCCACGCCCGGCTGCGCGAGCGCACCGCCCCCGAGGTCACCGCCGAGATCCTGCGCGCCGTCCCGGCCCCGGTCGAACAGGAAGCCCGCTGATGTTCACCCAGGGGTGGCTGGCTCTGGCCGCCCTCTTGATCGTGGTGGGACTCTTCGCCCACCAGCCGGTCGTCCTGCTCCTCGGCGCCATGCTGGCGCTGGGGGCCGCCGCCTCCTATCTCTGGGATCGCTACTGTCTCTGGCGCGTGGAGTACCGCCGCGTCTTCGCCCCCCGTCGGGCGTTCTATGGGGAGGAGATCACCCTGGGCGTCGAGGTGACCAACCGCAAGGCCCTCCCGCTGGCCTGGGTGGAAACCGTAGATGAACTCCCAGCGGAACTTGAACCGCTGGAGGGGACGGTCATTCCCAGCCTGAAGCAGCGCCGGCAGCACCTGGTCAACACCTTCTCGCCTCGCTGGTACGAACGCCAGCGCCGGCGCATCCGCCTGCGCTGCACGGCGCGGGGATGGTTCACCCTCGGGCCGGTGCGGCTGCGCTCCGGCGATCTGTTCGGGTTTACCTTGCGCGGGCGCGACGTGGAGTTGATCGACCGGCTCATCGTCTACCCTAAGGTCGTGCCGCTGGAGGCGCTGGGGCTCCCCCCGCTGCATCCGCTCGGCGACGCGCGCACGCCGCGGCTCCTCTTCGAAGATCCGACGCGGACCGTCGGGGTGCGCGACTACCTGCCGGGGGATCCGCTGCGCCGCCTGCACTGGAAGGCCACGGCCAGGATGGGGACCCTGCAGTCGCGGCTCTATGAGTCCACGCTCACGCACCGCCTCGCCATCTACGTCAACATCGATACGCTGGGGGAGTACGCGGAGTACCGGGGATTCGTGCGGCCGCTGCTGGAGTTGAACCTGATGGTCGCAGCGTCGGTGGCCTACTGGGGGATCGAGCAGGGGCATCCCGTGGGCCTCTACGCGAACGGCTACCTGCCGGAGGGGTTGCGCTGGATCGGCATGGCACCCGCCGCCGGCGCCGTCCATCTCGCCTTGATGCTGGAGGGCCTGGCGAAGGTCTTTCCCACTCCGGCGATGCCGGTCGACGATCTGATCCACCTGACCGCGGGTGAGCTGCCCTGGGGGACCACGGCGGTGATCATCACCGCGGTGGTGGACGTTCCCCTGCAGGCGGGCATCCTGCGGCTGCGGGAGGCGGGGCACGGGGTGGTGCTGCTGCTGATCGGTGACCGCGTGCGGGCGCCGGATGTGGACGTCCCCGTCTTCTTCGTCAGAGGGGAGGTGGGCTGGCGTGCGATGGATGAACTACGGCTCGCTCCGTCGCTGGGCGCCGCTGCTGCTGCCCGCCGCTGAGTTCGCCTGGCTCTATCCCTGGCTGCTGCTGCTCTCGGGAGGGACCAACCCCGGCGGGGGCGCTGCGCTGACGCCCGGGGCGGCGGCCGCGCTCTTGATGGGCGGCTATGTTCTAGAGATGGTGCCGGCCCCCGAAGGGCGTGCGGGGCTGCGTGTGCGGCTGGGCGTGTTGGCCGGCGCCCTGCTGCTGGGCCTGGGAACGGTGTGGGCCTCGCATTACCGCACGGTGCCGGTGTGGCGCCCGGAATGGCTGGGGCTGCTCGTCCAGGCGGCGCACGATGCGCTGCCGGCGCTCCCGGCGCCGGTGCTCGGCGCGATCCTGGCTCCGCTGCTGATCTGGCGGGGAATGGCGTTGGCCAGCCGGGAGTTCTCCTATTTCGCCGCCGATGCGGCCTTCCGGCGCGGCGTCGCCTGGTCGGTGATCTTCGCGCTGGCCTTTGCCATTTTTCAGGACCGGTCAGGGTTCGCGCTGGTGCGCCCCGCCGCGGCGGGGTATCTGCTGGCGTTCATCTTCCTGGGACTGGTAATGCTCTCGCTGGCGAGGCTGCTGGGGGTGTGGGCGGAAGCGGAGGCGAGAGGCGGCCGAGGGAAGCCGAACCGCCCTTGGCTCGCCCTGGCGGTGGGAGTGCCGGCGCTCATCGTGCTGGTGGCCGGCATGCTGGGCGGTCTGGCCGGCGCGGACGTGTGGCCGTACATCAGGCCCCTGTTCCGGTTGCTGGCGCCGGTCGTGGAAGCGATGTTCATCATCCTCTTTCTCTTCGCGGGGATCATCGCCCGCATCCTCATCTTCGCCATCAGCCGCATCCCGCGGCGCGACCCCGTCGTCCGTCCCGAGGATCCGCTGGGGCCGCTCGACGAGGTGCTGCGGCGCATGCGCGATTTCACCCCGTCGCCGGAGGTCGTCAGCGACGCGCGCTGGGGCATGGTGGCGCTGGCGATCCTGCTCTTCTCGTTGATCATCCTGGCGGCGGCGGCGCGGCGGCGCCGGCGGCAGCGGGCCGCCGACGAGGAGGACCGGGAAAGTGTCTGGGACCGCGCCGACCTGTGGAAGGGACTGCGCCGGCTCTTCCTGCGCCCTCGTGCCGCGCGGGACCCCGCCGAGGCTCCCGACGCGCCGGAGCGCCTGACCATCCGGATGCTCTATCGCCGGGTGCTGACGGCGGCGCGCGAGGCGGGGATGCCGCGGCGGGTGGATCAGACTCCTGGTGAGTTCGAGGTGCGCCTGCGCGGCGACCCCGCGGCCGTCGTGGAGGGTCCCGCGCTGGGCGGGATTACGCGTGCATATGAGATGGTGCGATACGGCTCCCACCTCCCTTCTCCCGAAGAGATCCGCGTCGCCGAGGAGCAGGCGGTCCGGTTGGAAGAAGCCCTGACCAGGAAGAGTGCGGATGGCTGAAGCGGCCTGGCGGAGGCGCTTCCGGGCGCCGCGCATCTGGTTCCCCACCTGGGCCCGCGATGAGCCGCAGCGGGTCCTCTATGCGTCCAACCCGAGCGGCAAGTGGGAGATCTACGCCTGGGATCGTCGAGCGGACCAGCACCGCCAGGTCACCGACCGGCTGGAGGGAACGCTCGCCGGTCCCTTGGATCCCACCGGCGAGTGGATCTGGTGGTTCGACGACGAGCGCGGCAACGAGTTTGGGCGATGGATGATCGAGCCCTTCTCCGGCGGCGTGCGGCGCCCGGCCGCGCCCGACCTTCCGCCCGCGTATGGCGCAGGGCTTGCGCTGGGCCGGACGTTCGCGGTGATGCGGTCATCGCGGGATGATGAGACGACGGTGTATCTCCTCTACCCGGACGGCGATCCGGCGATCCTCTACCGCCACCGCGAGCACGCCCGGGTGAGCGGCCTGTCGCGGGATGAGACCCTGTTCTGCCTCAGACACTCGGAGCACGGCGACGACCGCCATCCCGCCCTGCGCATCATGGATCTCACCGGCCGGACGGTGGCCGACCTTTGGGATGGCCCGGGCAAGGGGTTGTGGGCCTGGGAATGGTCTCCGGTTCCGGGAGATCAGCGTCTTCTCGTCCACCACGAGCGCCAGGATCTGCGCCGGCCGATGATCTGGAGCGCCGGGGGCGGAGACCCACTCGATCTGGAGATCGACCTTCCCGGAGAGGTCTGGGCGACCTGGTATCCGGATGCGTCCGCGGTGCTGCTGATCCACGACTTTCGGGGGCGGACCGAACTGCATCGCCTGGCGTTGGCGGACCGCGCCCTCTCCCGTCTGGAGGTGGAAGCGGGCACGATCGCGGCGGCGCGGGTGCGGCCGGATGGGGAGATTTGGTACATGTGGTCGGGATCGGCCATGCCCCCTGAGGTGCGGGCCGACGAGCGCGTGCTGCTGCGACCGCCTGGAGAGCCGTCACCGGCCGGCGTCGCCTACAGCGACCACGTCGTCGAGGGTATCCATCTTTTCCTGGCCGAGCCCCCGCGGCCCCGGCCCCACCTCACCATCATGCTCGTGCACGGGGGTCCGGACTGGCACGACAGAGATGAGTTCTCGCCGCGGGTGCAGGCGTGGGTCGATCACGGCTTCGCGGTGGCGATGGCGAACTACCGCGGCTCCACGGGCTACGGCAAGGCCTGGCGGGATGCCCTCGAAGGCAATCCGGGGTTCACCGAACTGGCCGACCTGCTGCAGGTCCGCGACTGGCTGGTGTCCTCGGGCATCGCCGACCCGTCCCGGCTGATCCTGGCTGGCGCATCATGGGGCGGCTATCTCACCCTGCTGGGATTGGGTAGACACGCCGAGCGGTGGTGGTTGGGCATCGCCCAACATCCGGTGGCCGACTACGTCGCCGCGTATGAGGACGCGATGGAGCCGCTGAAGGCGTGGGACAAGGCCCTCTTCGGCGGCACGCCGGAGGAAGTTCCTGAGGTCTATAAGGAGCGTTCTCCGATCACCTACATCGAGCGCGTCAGCGTCCCCGTCTTCATCCAGGCGGCGGAGCATGACCCGCGTTGCCCCATCCGCCAGATCGACAACTACCTGAACCGCCTGCGCGATCTTGGGAAGCCGCACGAAGTCTATCGTTACAAGGCCGGCCACGGGTCCCTGGTCATCGACGAGGTGATCCGTCAGAGGGAGATGCAGATCGCCTTCGCCGCGAGGCATCTCGGCACAACGGATTCTGCCTAGCATCCTCCCTAGCGTGGACGCCGCTCACATTCAGATACGCCGCTTAGCGCCGGCCGATGCCCTCTTGTATCGAGACACTCGACTGGAAGCGCTTCGATCTGACCCAGTAGCATACGGCAGCACGTTCGAAGCTGAAAATGCTCGACCTTTGAGTTGGTTCTCGGACCGGCTTAGCGGCTCTAATGTCTTTGGCGCTTTCCGCGACTCGGAACTCGTTGGTATCGTTGAATTGTTCATCGAGGAAGGGAAAAAGGTAGCTCATAAAGGTCTCCTACGGGGAATGTACGTTCAGCCTGGCTCAAGAAAGGCCGGGGTCGGGCGGCGACTGGTCGAGACCATAATCGATTTTGCACGCAAACGGGTCGAACTGATTCAACTGGCCGTGGTTAGCGACAACGAACAAGCGCGGCGGCTATATGCCAGTCTCGGCTTCTTGGAATATGGAATCGAAAGGAACGCTTTAAAGCAAGACGGCCGCTACTACGACGAGGTCCTCATGGCAAAGGACCTCAAGTTAGAGTGAATCAGGACACCACCGGGACATGGGGAAGGGCCTGCAGGTTGACATCATGTGGTATAGTATTTGCCACAACTTCATACTGCCTATGACCGGGAAGAGTACCGGCTGGGGAGGGTGCCCCGCAGGGGCCATCCGACGGCGCGCCAGGCGCCGGAGGGTGCGAGCGAGCCGCGCAGGAGTGGGAGCGCGACACCCGATCCGCCGCGAATGGGCCCGGGAGGCGCTGTACCGGAGAGCCGGGTGAACGCACCCGGAACGTAGGTGGCACCGCGGGAGTGTAGCGCTCTCGTCCTTGGGGACGGGAGCGTTTTGTATTTTCAGTTGGGATCAGGCCCGCTGACGGCGGGCCGAAGTTGAGGTGAGCGGGCCGTGATCGTGGTGATGGACGCGGGCGCGAGCGACGCCCAACTGGAGGCCGTCGTGCAGAAGATCAAAGAGGCGGGGCTCAGTACGCACCTGTCGGTGGGGACGGAGCGCACCATCATCGGCGTCGTCGGCGACAGCCACACCAAGGAACTGCTGCGCGACACGCTGGAGGCCACCCCCGGCGTGGAGAAGGTTGTGCGCATCCTCCAGCCTTACAAACTCGTCAGCCGGGAGTTCCGCCCCGGCGGGACCGTGGTGCGCGTGGGAGCCGCGCAGTTTGGCGAGAGGACGGTCTCCGTCGCCGCCGGCCCGTGCTCGGTGGAGAGCCGAGAGCAGATCCTGACCGCGGCGGACGCCGTGAAAGCCGCGGGGGCTGCCGCCCTGCGTGGGGGGGCGTTCAAGCCGCGGACCTCGCCCTATTCCTTTCAGGGGCTGGAAGAAGAAGGCTTAAAACTCCTGGCGGAGGCGCGCAGCCGCACGGGGCTGCCGATCGTCACCGAGGCGATGGACGCGGCGCAGCTCGATCTCGTGGCCGAATACGCGGACATGGTGCAGATCGGCGCGCGCAACATGCAGAACTATCCGCTGCTGCGTCAGGCGGGACGGGTGGGGAAGCCGGTCATGTTGAAGCGCGGGGCCGGCGCCACGCTGGAAGAGCTGCTGCTAGCCGCCGAGTACGTGATGGCCGAAGGGAGTTACGACGTCGTGCTCTGCGAACGGGGCATCCGCGGGTTTGGCAACTACACGCGCTATACGCTCGACCTGTCCGCGGTCCCGGTGCTCAAGCACCTCACCCACCTGCCGGTGATCGTCGACCCGAGCCACGCGACGGGGAAATGGCGCTACGTGCAGGCGATGGCGCTGGCCGCGGTGGCCGGCGGCGCGGACGGGCTGCTGGTCGAGGTGCACCCTGACCCCGAGCACGCGCTCAGCGATGGGCCACAGTCGCTGAATCTGGAGAACTTCGAGCGGCTGATGACCGCAGTCAGGGCCGTCGTCGGAGCGGTCGGGCGAACGCTGTGAGGCAGATCGCCATCGTCGGGTTGGGGTTGATCGGCGGCTCCCTCGGCCTGCGCCTGCGGGCGCTGCGGCTGGCCCGGGTGATCGGCGTCGATACCGACGAGGATGTGGCGCGGCGGGCCGCCGAGCGGGGGGCCGTGGATGAGGTGAGCGGCGATCTGGGCCGCATCGGCGAGGCCGAGATCGTCGTCGTGGCCGTTCCGCTTGAGCGCACGATCGCGGCGGCGCGCGAGGCAGCGACGCGGGCGCCGAAAGGGGCGATCCTCACCGACGTCGCCAGTGTGAAAGGGCCGATGGTCTCTGCCCTGACCCATCTGGCGGAGGTGCGGTACGTGGGCGGCCATCCCATGTTCGGCACGGCCGGGCGGGGGATCGCCGAAGCCGACGGCGACCTGCCAGCGGGCCAGCCGTACGCGCTGACGCCGACGGAGGAGACCGACGACGCGGCCACGCAGACGCTCGTCCAGCTGATCCAGCAGCTGGGCATGCGGCCCGTCCTCCTCTCGCCGGAGGCGCACGACCGCGCGGCGGCGGAGGCCAGCCACCTGCCCTATCTGATCGCGCTGGCGTTGAGCGCCGCGGCGGGGGTGGATGCGCGCGAGATCGCGGGACCCGCCTTCCGGGACGCGACGCGCGTGGCGCAGAGCCCTCCCGATCTGTGGACGGAGATCCTCAAGGCGAATCGGACGAACGTCCTGGCGGCGCTGGATGCGTTCGGCGCCTCGCTCACCAGGACGCGTGATGCGCTGGCGCGGGGACACTATCAGCAGGTGGTGCGGACGCGATGAGCCGGACCCTCGAGATCGAGCCGACGAAGACAGAGTTCCTCTCCCAGGCGCGCGGGGGCAACCTCGAGCCCGTCTCCGCCGATCTGCCGGCCGACCTGGAGACGCCGATCTC
>JBOGSD010000076.1:0-16066 GCA_050695215.1 bacterium | reverse complement strand
ACCAGCTCAAGCTCTACGGCCGCACCAAGGGGATCGCCGAGAAACGGACGAAGCGGCTGCCCGTGCGCGACTATCTGCTGCGGCAAGGGCGCTTCGCCCACTTCACCGACGACGACATCGACTACTTTCAGGCGAAGGTCGACGAGATGTGGAGCCGGTGGATCATCCCCGGCGTGATTCCGTTTGCCAGCGATATCGTGAACGAGAAGGCGCCGGCCTAAAGTGGACGGGACTGTCAAGTAAGATGAGATCGTGGCAAGGCGGGAGGGGGGATCACCGGCAGACGTGATCCAGTAGTGCGGGAGCCGGGGATTCCCCCTCCCGCCTTAGCAAGGACCGTATGGCAGTTTGGGTGGAGACGGATCTCTCGGAGGTGAGTGAGGTGCGTCGAGCGAGACTGTTGCGGTTCACGCTACTGGCAACGGTGCTGACCACGCTGCTCGCGCTGACCTGGCCGGCGGCGGGACAGCCGGCCTTTGAGCTTCGACGGCCGGTGGAATGGATCATCCCCGCCGGAACCGGAGGCGGGGCAGATCAGCAGGCCCGGTTCATGGCCCCGCTGATCGAGAAACATAAGTTCGCCTCGCAGCCCTTCATTCCGGTCAACCAGGCGGCCGGCGCGGGCGCCCAGGCCTTCCAGGTCATGCTGGACCGGGCCGGGGATACCCACACGATCTTGATCACGCTGGACAACCTGTTTGCCACTCCGCTCAACGCCGCCGCATCCGGCCAGCCCATCCTGAACAAGGACCGCACGCCGTTCAGCTGGAGGAACCTCACGCCGATCGCCCGCCTGCTGTTGGATAACTTCATCCTCTGGGTGCATGCCGATTCGCCCTACCAGAGCGTAGAGGACTTCCGGCGGGCGGCGCGTTTGGCGCCCCCCGGTACCTTGAAGATGGCCGGAACCGGCTCGAAGCAGGAGGACGAGATCATCATGGTCCTGCTCGAGCAGAGCTGGCGGGTCGACTTCACCTATGTGCCCTTCGCCGGCGGCGGGGCGGTGGCGGCCGCGCTGGTGGGCAAGCAGGTGGACTTCACCGTGAACAACCCGCTGGAGGCGGTGGGGCACTGGGAAGGCAACCGGGTCCGCCCGCTAGCGATCTTTTCTGCCCTGCGCGTGCCCTTCGCGCAGTGGAAGGGCGTGGCCACCATGAAAGAGCTGAAGATCCCCATCGAATACCAGATGCTGCGGGGCGTCTTCGGGCCGCCCAACATGCCGCCCGAGGCCGTGGCGTACTACCAGCGCGTCTTCCGCCGGCTGATGGACACGGCCGAGATCGGTGACTTCGTCGAGCGCGGCGCCTTCACGCGGGCCTATCTGACCGGGCCGGCCTTCGTGCGCTGGCTGGGGGCGAAAGACAAATCGGTGCGCGACCTGATGGTGAAGGGTGGGCTAGTCCCGAAGCAGTGAGCCTCGGTCCAGACGGCGCGGAGGCCTGCCATGCGTAGGGCCGAGACCATCATGGCGGCCGTCCTGACGCTTGGTGGCGCGCTCTTCCTCCGGGAGGCGCTGCGGCGTCCCATCACCTGGACCGCGGTGGGCCCCGGAGCCGGGTTTTTCCCCTTCTGGCTGGCGCTGGGGGTGACGGCGTGCGCCGCGATCCTCGTGATGCAATCTCTGCGCGCCCCCGCCGCCGCCGGAGGCGGCCAGCCCTTCATCCCCGCCGGGGCCTGGAAGCCGCTGCTCGTCGTCTTCCTGCCGATGGTGGCGGTCGTCGTCCTGATCGACTATCTGGGCATCTACCTGGGCGGCGCGCTCTACCTGGCCGGGTACACCTCGTTCGTGGGCCGCCAGCGCTGGTACATTACCTTGCTGGTCACCGTCCTCATCCCGGCCGCGCTGTTCTTCATCTTCGAACGCTGGTTCTTGCTGCTCCTGCCCAAAGGCACCATCCTCACCGCGTTTCTCGACGCGATCAACTTCTACGGCCGCTAGCCGATGGCGATTCTGGGCGTCTTCAATGACCTTTTCTACGGGCTGGGGGTCGCGCTCATCCCCGTCCACCTCACCATCGGGGTCATCGGCCTGATCCTCGGGACAGCCATCGGCGTGCTCCCCGGGCTAGGGGGGACGAACGGCGTGGCGCTGCTGCTGCCGCTCACCTTCACCCTCACGCCAACCGGGGCGATCATCCTGCTGGCCTCGGTCTACTGGGGCGCGCTGTTCGGCGGGGCGATCACCTCGATCTTGTTCAACATTCCCGGCGAACCCTGGTCGGTGGCCACCACCTTCGACGGCCATCCGCTGGCCAAACAGGGGAAAGCGGGTCTCGCGCTCACCGCCGCCTTCACCTCCTCATTCATCGGCGCGTTCATCTCCATCATCCTCTTCACATTCTTCGCCCCGCCGCTGGCGGAGGCCGCGTTGAAGTTTGGGCCCCCGGAGAACTTTGCCGTCCTGCTCATGGCCTTCGCCAGCTTTACCGGGTTGGGCAGCGGGAACCCCGTCAAGACCATCCTGATGACGCTGCTGGGGTTGCTGCTGAGCACGGTGGGTTTCGACATCATCACCGGCCAGCCGCGGATGAACTTCGGCCAGATCGCGCTGCAGAGCGGCTTCAACTTCATCGTCATCACGATCGGCCTGTTCGGGCTGGGGGAAATCTTCCTCACGGTGGAAGAAGGGCTGCGCATCGAGGGCGTCCGCGCCCGCCTCAACTTCAAGGTGGTGTGGGAGACCTGGAAACTCTTCCCCCGCTTCCTGGCGACGATCATCCGGGGGGCGATCATGGGCTTCTGGATCGGCGTCCTCCCCGGCACCGGCGCCACGCCCGCCTCCTTCATGAGCTACGGGATGGCCAAACAGCTCAGCCCGCGCGGCCACCGCTTCGGCAAGGGCGAGCTGGAAGGCGTGGTGGCGCCCGAGGTGGCGGCGCACTCCGCCGGCATCGGGGCGCTGCTGCCCATGGTGACCCTGGGAATCCCGGGCTCGCCCACCGCCGCGGTGATGCTGGCCGGCTTCTTCATCTGGGGGCTCAACCCCGGCCCGCTGTTGTTTCAGACGCAGCGCGAGTTCGTGTGGGGTCTGATCGGCTCGATGTACATCACCAACGTCATCGGCGTGATCATCGTGCTGACGCTGGTGCCGTTCTTTGCGGCGATCAACCGCATCCCCTTCGGCATCCTGGCGCCGCTGATCGTCATCCTCTCCAGCATCGGGGCCTACGCCACCAACAACCAGATCCTCGATCTCTGGATCATGCTGGGCTCGGGCGTGGCCGGCTACCTCTTCAAGAAGCGCGGCTACCCGCTGGCGCCGCTGGTGGTGGCGCTCGTGCTGGGCGACATGGTCGAGCAGGCGCTGCGGCAGAGCCTGATCATGGGGCGGGGGTCGATGTCTATCTTCGTGACGCGGCCGATCGCGCTGGCGTTTATCATTGGCAGCGTCATCCTCTTCCTGCTCCCCGCGGTCCGCGCCTTTCGCCAGCGGGGCCGCCCCCAGCCGGTCGAGGTCGAGCCCGAACCAGAAGGCTAACCCCTCGCCTCTCACGATGATCATTGCAGCCGGGCGGGTCGTCGCCGCTGAGACCGACCTCGCCCCGGGCCACCTGGTCATGGCCGGCGATCGCATCATGTCCGTGGGGGCCGGCATTCCGCCGGAGGCCGACCGGGTCTTCCCCCGCGGCACCATCGTCCCGGGATTCGTCGATCTTCAAGTGAACGGCGGCGTCGGCGTCGACCTGCTCGATGGCCGGGAGGGGGACGTCGCGCGCCTCTCGCGGTATCTCGCCTCGACGGGCACCACGGGATTCCTGGCCACCCTCATCAGCGCTTCGACGGAGCGACTCCGTTCCGCGCTGTCTGCCCTCACCGACGCGGCTCCGGATGGGGCCGACCTCCTCGGCGTCCATCTCGAGGGGCCCGTGCTAAACCCCCAGCGACGCGGAGCCCACAATGCCAGGTGGCTCCGGCCACCGGACGATCCGGAGGTGCGGCGGCTCTACGGCGACGCGCTCCCGCATCTCCGTCTGGTCACGCTGGCCCCTGAACTGCCGGGGAGCGATGCGCTGACCAAGTGGCTGGTGGGCAGGGGAGTGGTCGTGGCGCTCGGGCACAGCGAGGCCACCTACGAGCAGGCGGTCCGGGCATTCGGGCAGGGCGTGCGGATGGCGACCCACCTCTTCAACGCCATGCGGAGCTTCCATCATCGCGAGCCGGGCGCGGTGGGCGCGGCCCTCGATGACGTTCGCTGCGTCTGTGGATTGATCGCCGACGGCGTGCACCTGCATCCCGCGGCCCTCCGGCTGGCCTATCGTCTCCTCGGGCCGGAGCGGATCGCCCTGGTCACCGATGCGGGGGCCGCCGCCGGGATGCCGCGGGGGATGTACACGGCCGGTGATCAGCCGGTCCGCGTCGCGGAGGATGGGATCCCGCGCCTGGCGGACGGGACGCTCGCCGGGAGTGTCCTGCGGATGGATCAGGCGGTGACGAACCTCGTCGCCTGGGGGATTCCCCTCCGCGAGGCGGTACTCTCAGCCTCGCGGACGCCCCTCCGCCTGCTTGGTCTCCTGGACCGGGGCGTGCTGGCGCCGGGGTATCGTGCCGACCTGGTCGTGCTGGGGGAGGATGGGCCGGCGCTGCTGACCCTCGTCGCCGGCCGGCCGGTGTACGATCGCGCGTGATCCTCGTCGGCGTTGACGCGGGCGGGACCTCGACCAGGGGCGTCGCGGTTTCAGAGAGCGGCCGGCCGATCGGATCGGCGCGGGGAGGACCCGGCGCGCTTCACGAGCGCACGGCCGTGGAGGCGGCCCAGGCGATCGCCCGGGTGGTCCTGGAGGCGACAGGGGGAGAGGCGGCGGAGGTCGTCGTCGCCGGCGTCTCCGGCGCGGCCGACCCCGAGGTGGGCGCAGCCCTGCATCAGGCGCTCGAAGGGCAGGGTGTAGGGAAGAGGGTCCACGTCGTCGCTGATGCCGCGATCGCGCTGGAGGGCGCCTTTCCCGGGCAGGCAGGGATCGTCGTCATCGCCGGGACGGGCTCGGTGGCGTGGGGGCGGAACGCGTCGGGAGAGGAGGCGCGGGCCGGCGGGTGGGGATATCTCCTCGACCGCGGCAGCGGCGTGGATATCGGCCGCCGCGTCCTGGCGGCCGTGCTGCGCGCCCACGAGTCGGGGGCTCCGGCCACGAGATTGACCGCGGAGGTGGGGCAGGTCCTCGGCCTTGGGGGAGTCGACGATCTCGCCCGTGCCGTGCGCGCACTGCGGACGGCCGATCTTGCCGGCTTGGCCCCCTCCGCGCTGGTCGCCGCCGCAACAGGCGAGGCGGTGGCGCAGGAGATCCTCACTGACGCGGCCGAGGACCTGGCGCGGGCGGCGCAGACAGTCTGGAACCGGCTGAGATTCGCCGCCCCCCATCCCGTGGCCGGCACGGGGCGGTTATTCTCCCATCCCATGATGCGTGAGGCCTTTCGGATGGCGATGAGGCGCGCGTGCCCGCAGGCAGACGTCCGCAGTCCGCACATGCCGCCCGTTGGCGGCGCCCTCTGGAAGGCGTTCGCGCTCGGTGGCCGTGAATTCCCCGCCGTGATCCGGAGCGCGCTTGAGGAAACCCCGCTTGACTGAGGGCAGGCCGTTCGTATTCCCTCCCTATGCGCTCGTCTGGTATAAATGGGAGGTCTGTCCTGGGAAAAACGGGCACGTGTGAAGGAGCACTAGATGCCGCAAGAGCCGGTCAGCGAGACGTCCATCACGCTGCCCCATTTCGGGGCGCTGGAGACGACCCTGCTCTGGGTAGTCCTGGCCAGCGCGGTGATCGCCATGCTGTACGGCTGGTGGCTGCGCGCGCGCGTGCTGCAGCGCGACGCGGGGACGGAGTCGATGCAGGCGGTGGCGGGGGCGATCGAGGAGGGCGCGCTGGCCTACCTGCGGCGCCAGCTCCGGTCGATGGCGCCGTTCGTCCTGGTGGTGACCATCGGGCTCTACTTCCTCTACCGTCCGATCTACGCGGGGGAGGCGCGGCTCACCATCGGCCTGGCCGTCGCCTTCCTCTTGGGCTGTCTGGCCTCCTACGGCGCGGGCTACGTGGGGATGACCTCGGCGGTGAAGGGGAACGTGCGCGTGGCCAGCGCGGCGCGCCGGAGCTACCGCGAAGCTCTGGAGATCGCCTTCCAGGCCGGGACCATTTCCGGGATGTTCACGGTCGGGCTCGGCCTGCTCGGCGCCACCGCCATCTTCATGATCTTCCAGGAGGACGCCACCCGGGTGCTGGTGGGCTTCGGCTTCGGCGGCTCGCTGGTGGCGGCGTTCATGCGCGTCGGCGGCGGCATCTACACCAAAGCCGCCGATGTCGGAGCCGACCTGGTGGGCAAAGTCGAAGTGGGCATCCCCGAGGATGACCCCCGCAACGCCGCGGTCATCGCCGACAACGTCGGGGATAACGTCGGGGACTGCGCCGGCATGGCCGCCGACGTCTTCGAGTCCTACGAAGTCACGCTCGTGGCCGCCATCATCCTGGGGGCGGCCACGCTGCTCGATCCCGCCTTCGTCGAACGCTACGGCGGGCCGGTCGCCGCCAGCGCCTTCGCCCTCAAACTGATCATCTTCCCACTGGTCGTGCGGGCGATCGGCGTCTTCGCTTCCATGATCGGCACGTGGGCCGTGCGCGGCAGCGACGAGGCGATCGGTGACCCGATGCGCCCCATCAACGTGGGCTTCCGGGTCTCGGCGGCCCTCTCGGTGATCGGCTTCGGCATCGTGAACTTCTTCTACCTGCGCGATCCCGGCACGGGGGCGCCAGACTGGCGGTTCTTCCTGGCCACGCTGATGGGCATCGGGCTGGCCCTGGTGATCGGCTGGCTGACCGAGTACTTCACCCACCAGGACCGCGCGCCAGTGAGCGAGATCGCCTATAGCACCCGCACCGGCCCGGCCACGATGCTGCTGACGGGGTTGGGCTTTGGGTTGGAATCCAGCGTCTGGGCCATCGTGGCCATCGCCGCCACCATTTTCGGCTCCATGGCCATCTTCGGGGACAGCGCGGCGCTGGCCGCCTACGGCATTGCCCTGGCCGGGTTGGGACTGCTGACGACGACAGGGTTCATCCTGGCCGAGGACACCTACGGCCCGATCGTGGACAACGCCAACGGAATCTTTGAGATGTCGGGCGTCGAGCGGGGCGGCGAGACGTTGGCCGGCCGCATCGTCGCCCGCCTGGACGCGGTAGGCAACACTACCAAGGCGCTGACGAAGGGGTTCGCCATCGCCACCGCGGTGGTGGCCGCGATCGCCCTCTTCCGCTCCTTCGTGGGCGAAGCGCGCCTCTTCGTCGCGGTGGAGGAGATCCGCAACGCGGGCGCCCAGGCAGCCGACCTGCTCAGCCGCGTCGGCATCCAGGTGAACCTGCCGCAAGTCTTCATCGGCCTGCTCATCGGCGGGGCGGTGCCCTTCCTCGTCTCCGCGTTCCTCATCCGGGCGGTGGGACGCTCCGCGTTTCTCGTCGTGGAAGAAGTGCGCCGCCAGTTCCGCGAGATCCCGGGGTTGATGGAAGGCACAGCGCGGCCGGATTACTCTCGGTCGGTGGACATCGTCACCCGGGCGGCGCAGCGCGAATTGCTCAGTCCGGCGATGCTCTCGATCGCCACGCCCATTCTGATCGGGTTTGGGCTGGGCGCCTCGGCCCTGGGCGGCTACCTGGCCGGGGCCATCCTGACAGCGCAGCTGCTGGCGGTCTTCATGGCCAACACAGGCGGCGCGTGGGACAACGCCAAGAAGAAGATCGAGGACGGCTATCTGGGCGGCAGAGGCACAGAGGCGCACAAGGCCGGCGTCATCGGCGATACGGTCGGCGATCCCCTCAAAGACACGGCCGGCCCCGCGCTCAACCCGCTGATCAAAGTGATGAACCTGGTGGCGGTGCTGGTCGCCCCGGTGATCATCCTGCCACTCTCCCCCACCGTACGCGGCGTGGTCGTCGTCGTGTCGCTGTTGGTCATTACCACCGCCGTCTGGCTGAGCCGTCGCGGGTCCATCCGCGCAGAAGACACGACGCCGCCGGCTCCGCCCGCTGCCGAGCGGCCGCTGGAGGTGGTGGGGAGGTAGCGCGGCGGCGCGCCTCCCCGGGACGATGGCGCTCAACCTGGCCAGACGGGTGCTCATCGGGCGCCCGCTGCCCACGCACCGGCTCAAGCACGAACGGCTGAATAAGTTCCAGGGGCTGGCGGTCTTCTCCTCGGACGCCCTCTCTTCGTCGGCGTACGCCACCGAGGAAATCCTGCTCGCCCTCCTCCTCGCCGGCCCCGCTGCGCTGGCGTTTTCCTGGCCAATCTCATTGCTGATCAGCGCAGTCCTGGCCATCGTTGCCTTCTCCTATTACCAGACGATCCACGCCTATCCGGGCGGCGGGGGGGCGTACGTCGTTGCCCGGGCGAACCTGGGTGTCTGGGCCGGCCTGATCGCCGCTGCTGCCCTGTTTATTGACTATGTCCTGACCGTCTCCGTCAGCATCTCGGCGGGCGTCGCGGCCATGACCTCGGCACTGCCGGCGCTGCTCCCTTACCGGGTGCTCCTGGCGCTGCTGGCCGTGACGGTGATGGCGGTGCTTAATCTGCGCGGCGCCCGTGAGTCGGGGACGATCATCAGCATCCCCACCTTCCTGTTCATCTTCACGGTGCTGACGATGCTGACCTTGGGTCTGCGTCGCGCCTGGGGCGCCGCCCCCTTCCCGCCCCAGATCGCGGCGGAGGGGGTGGCCCCGCTGCAGGCCCTCAGCCTGCTCCTCCTCCTGCGCGCCTTTGCCTCGGGCTCGGCGGCCATGACCGGCATCGAGGCCATCGCCAACGGCGTCCCGGCCTTTCGTCCGCCGGAGTCGCGCAACGCGGGGATCACTCTGATCTGGATGGCGACGATCCTGGCCTCCTTCTTCCTTGGCATCACCTTCCTGGCCCGGCACTTCGGCATCGTGCCGCTGGAGCATGAGACGGTCGTCTCCCAGCTGGGGCGGGCCATCTATGGGACGGGCTTTCTCTACTACCTGACCCAGGCGGCGACGGCGATGATTCTCATCCTGGCGGCCAACACCAGTTTCGCCGGGTTTCCCCGCCTGGCGTCCATCCTGGCGCAGGACCGCTTCCTGCCGCACCAGCTCTACAACCTGGGGGACCGGCTGGTCTACGCCAACGGCATCATCCTACTGGCGCTGACCTCGGGGGTGCTGGTCTATCTCTTCCGCGCCGACACGCACAGCCTGATCCCGCTCTACGCCATCGGCGTTTTTCTCTCGTTCACGCTCAGCCAGAGCGGCATGGTGCGCAAGTGGTGGCGAGAGCGCGGCCGGGGATGGCGGCGCAGCCTGGTCTTCAACCTGCTGGGAGCGGGGGCGACCGCCGTGGTCCTGATCGTGGTGACCGTGGCGAAGTTTTCCGGCGGGGCCTGGATCGTCGCGGTGATGGTCCCCGTGCTGGTCTGGGTGATGCGCACGATCTGGCTGCACTACCGGGACGTCCGCCGCCAATTGATTCTCGCCGGCGTGGAGGTGCCCACCGTCGTGCAGCAGCACAAGGTGGTCGTTCCGGTGGGGGGGATGCACCGGGGGGTGCTGCCGGCGCTCCGCTACGCCAAGTCGCTGGGCGGCGACGTCACCGCGGTGATCGTGGACGTCGATCCCGCGGAGACCGCCGAGGTGGTGAAGCGCTGGGAGCGTTGGGGGATGGGCATTCCTCTCAAGGTGTTGGAATCGCCCTACCGCTCGCTGCTGGCTCCGCTGCTCCGCTACCTGGACGATCTCGAGTGGGAAGTCAGTTTCGACCAGCAGCTCACGGTCGTGCTCCCCGAGTTCGTCCCGTCGCGCTGGTGGCAGTTCCTCCTGCACAACCAGAACGCCTTTCTGCTGAAGGCCGCGCTCTTCTTCCGCCGCCGGGCGGGACACCGCGTCACCGTCGTCACCGATGTGGCCTACTACCTGACGGAGGAGCGGTCGGCGGAACCGCTGCGGCCGGGCGCCGCGCGCACCCACCTCGACCGGCAGGTCATCAGCGCCGTCGCCGTCTTTGCCCTGTCGGCCGGCGGGTTGCTTTTGGCGACCGTGCAGGGGTGGGCGCTGCTCGCCCAGGAAATCTTTGGCATCGCTACCCTGCTGGCCCTGGGCCTGCTGATGCTGCTCCTCTTCTTTCGCGGATTGCGGGTCTGACGCGGGCCGTGACGAGAGCCGGCAGAGGCAGCTAGACTCAAGCCGATGCCAGATTTTCTGACCCCCGCGGTCCTGCTGATCGTCCTCCAGTTGATCTACCTGGAGGGGATCCTCTCCATAGATAACGCCGCCGTGCTCGGCGCGATGGTCTCGCACCTCCCGCCTCACGAGCCGATCCCCTGGCCGGGCCCGCTGCGGGCCCTGCAGCGCCCGGTGCATCGCTTGCTGGGCGGGCAGCGCCCGGCGGCGCTGAAGGTGGGCTTGCTCGGCGCGTACCTGGGCCGCGGCCTGATGCTCTTCATCGCCACCTGGGTGATCCAGAACCGCTGGCTGCTCATCCTCGGGGGGCTCTATCTGATCAAACTGGCCGTGGACCATCTGGGGGAGACGCCGGCGGAGGCGCGCGCCGCTGCGGCCGCAGCCGCAGGCCAGCCGGTGATCAGCACCCAGCGCTCCTTCTGGAACGTTGTGCTTGCGGTGGAATTGGCCGATCTGGCTTTCAGCCTGGACAACGTCGTGGCTGCCGTGGCGCTGTCGCGGGAGTTCTGGGTCGTCATAACCGGCGTGGCCCTGGGCATCGTGACGATGCGCTTCGCCGCCGGCATCTTCGTGCGGCTGATCGCCCGCTACCCGGTGCTGGAGGCCGCCGCCTACCTCCTGGTGCTCAGCATCGGCGTCGGGCTGCTGCTCGACGACCTCTTCCACATCCACCTGAGTGACGTCCAGCGCTTCGTGGTCTCGGTCAGCATCCTGGCCCTGACGCTGCTGTACGGACGCAGCGAGACCTTCCGGCGCCTCGGGGCGTCGTTCATCTGGCTGAAGCGAGTTCTGGGGTTTGTCAGCGTGCTTTTCACGTACGCCTTGAGGCCGGTGGCCTGGATCTTTCTGCTGCTGGTGACGCTCTTTCGCGCGGCCGCGCTGGTGGTGGCGCCGCGCAGGCCCGCGGACCTCGACGCGGGGGACCGCGCCGTCCGGTCGGAGCCGTCTCCACCCGATCCCTGAGCTCTCGGCCCCGGTGCCTCGCGACACGCTGCTCTTCCGGCTGACCTACCATCTGGTCCGCCTGATTCTCCGGCTGTATTTTCGCTTTCACGTTGAAGGCGTCTCAGAGGTGCCGCGGGGAGGCGCGCTGGTGGTGGCCAACCATCCCAGCGCGCTCGATCCGCTGCTGCTGGCGGCCGCGCTGCCGCGCCGCGGGTTGTTCATCGCCGCCGCCGAGTTCCTGCGCATGCCCGCCGTCGGCTGGGCGATGCGGACCTATGGGGTCATCCCCGTGCACCGCGGCCAGACCGATCTGTCCGTGATCAAGGACGCCCTCGCCGCGCTGTCGGCCGGTGTGCTGGTGATCATCTTTCCAGAAGGAAGGGTTTCGCCTCAGCCGGGGGGAGCCAAAGCAGGGGCGGGTCTGCTGGCCGCGCGAACGGGGGTCCCGATCGTGCCGGCGGCGCTGGCGGGGACGGCGCGGGCCCTGCCCCTCGGGTCGCTCATCCCCAGGCCCGCCCGCGTGCACGTCCGCTTCGCCACCCCCACCCCCGCGCCATCTGATCGGGCCGCCGCCGAGGAGATCGTGGCTGAAGCGCTGGCGTGGGCCCAGCGGTTCGCCGCGGCCGCTTGACAGCGCCCTGCCAGATGGTAGGCTCAGGAACACAGTATGGCGATGAATGCTCCGCGTTCCTACAAGCCCTATACGCCCCGGCAGTGCATCTGTCCCGGGCGGAGGCCGTGGCGTGCCTTCGCCCTTGCTGCTCAGGCCTGACGGCCTGACCGCACTCCCGCAAGGCTAGCGTCCACGGTCTTCGCCATCCAGCGCGCGTAACTGGATTTCGGCGGAGGTGTGGGCATGGCAGGACCACAGCAGGTTGATCACAACGCCATTAAGTTTGCGCAGAACACGATCATGCTGACCGTGGCGCTGGCCTGGGTCGCGGACCTCCCCTGGCTCATCCCGACGCTGGCCGTGGTCCTCGCGGCCAGCACCGCCCTGACGGCGCGGGGGCCGCTGCGGCTGGCCTACCGGTATGTGATCCTTCCTCTGCGGATCGTCCGCCCGCACCTCGTCGTTGACGAGGCGGCCCCGCATCGCTTCTCGCAGGGCCTGGGCGCCCTCTTCCTGGCCGGCTCGACGGTGGGACTGTACGCGGGCGCGCCTGGATGGGGGTGGATGCTGGCTGGGCTGGTCGCCCTCCTGGCGGCGGTCAACGTCGTGTGGAACCTCTGCGTCGGATGCGTGCTGTTCTACCAGCTGCGGCGCGCCGGCCTGATCCGGTGGGAGCAGACGGCATGACGGACCGGCTGGCCATTCTGGCCGTGATCGTGCTGGCCTTCCTGCTGGTGGGGCTGTGGCTGCGCCTCCGGCCGCGCTTGCTGACGAGGCGTCTCGAGGGCGGCGCGCTGGCCGCCCTCGGGCTGAACGGGCGGCCGGCCGTGCTCGCCTTCACCTCGCCGGACTGCGCGGCGTGCGAAGCGACGCAGCATCCCGCTCTGGAAGAGCTGTCGGTTCGCACCGGCGGCCAGGTCGATATCCGGGAGGTGAACGTGCTGGCCGCGGGGTCGCTGGTCCGCGCGCTGGGTATCTTCAGCGTGCCGAGCACCGTCGTCGTTGACGGCGGCGGCCGGGTGGTGGCGGTCAATATCGGCTATGCGGCCACCGACCGCCTGCTGGCGCAACTCCCGGACGCGGTATACAATCAATCTGATTTCGGCGATGAAGGGGGCGTGTAAGCGCCGAAGCGGGTGAGCGAGCCGGGGAGAGTGCGAGCCCGGTCAGCGCCAGGCGCCGAACCCAGCCTCCGAGCCTGCGCGGACGCGTCATGTGATGCTCACGCGCCGGAACCCGCCGTGACCGGGTGAGAGCGCCGGCGCCGTGAGGGCGCCGGAAGCAGGGTGGTACCACGGGTGTCCCCCGTCCCTTCGGACGGGGGTTTTGTTTTCTGGAGGGAGCGTCGAGGGCGATGGTCACGCACTTCGTCAAAGCGATTCCTTCTAAGGCGGAGGACTTCTCCGAGTGGTACACGGCCGTCTGCCTGCGGGCCGAACTGGCGGACTACTCGCCGATCCGCGGCATGATGATTGTGCGGCCCGGCGGTTGGGCGATCTGGGAGGGCATTCAGCGCTGGCTGGACCCGCGCCTCAAGGCCACCGGGCACGTCACCGCCGCCTTTCCGGTGCTGGTCCCGGAGAGCCTGCTGCAACTGGAGGCGCAGCACGTAAAAGGGTTCGCGCCGCAGGTGGCCTGGGTCACCCAGGGCGGCGACGAACCGCTGGCCGAGCGGCTGGCGGTGCGCCCGACCTCCGAAGCGATCATGATGCCGATGTACGCCAAGTGGGTGCAGTCCTACCGCGACCTGCCGGTGCTGATCGTGCAGTGGAACAGCGTGGTGCGCTGGGAGAAGTCCACCCGCCTCTTTCTGCGCACGACCGAGTTCTTCTGGCATGAGGGGCACACCGCGCACCGCACGGAGGAGGAGGCGGTGGCGGAGTGCCGGGACATCCTGGAACTCTACCGGGAACTCCTGGAGACGGTCCTGGCCATCCCGGTGCTGGCCGGCCGTAAGCCGCCGAGCGAGCGCTTCGCCGGCGCCGACGACACCTACACGCTGGAGGCGCTGATGCCGGACAGCCAGGCGATCCAGGCCGGCACCACCCACTTCTTGGGCCAGAACTTCGGGGTGGCCTTTCAGGTGAAGTTCCTCGACCAGGACAACCAGGAGAAGTATGTCTGGACCACCTCCTGGGCGGTGAGCACGCGTCTCATCGGCGCCCTGGTCATGGCGCACGGCGACGACCGCGGCTTGGTCCTCCCGCCGGCGATCGCCCCGCACCAGGTCGTGATCGTGCCGATCATGGGGAAGACGGGTGGCGCCGACGCCGGACGGGTGCGCGAACACGCCGCCGCCCTGGCCGCCCGGCTGGCGGAGCGCTTCCGGGTGAAACTGGACGACCGCGAGCAGTACACGCCGGGCTGGAAGTTCAACGAGTGGGAGATGCGCGGCGTCCCGGTGCGCCTGGAGATCGGCCCGCGCGAACAGGCGGGGCGGCAGGTGACCCTGGTACGCCGCACCGGCGGAGGGAAGGAGGCCGTGCCGGAAGACGGCCTCGCCGAAAGGCTGGACCATATCCTTGACGAGATCCAGGCGGAGCTGCACGGCCGCGGCCGGCGGTTCTTGGAGGAACATATCGTCGAGGCCCATGCGGTCGAGGAGATCGCCGCCGCGATCGAAGCGAAGCGGGGATTCGTCCGCGTCGGCTGGTGCGAGTCGCAGTCTTGCGAGGATCAGATCCGCGAGCGCAGCGGGGCCTCGCCGCGGGTGATCCCGATGGACGACCATCCGGAGGGCACCTGCGTCGTCTGCGGACAGCCCTCGCGGGCCACCGTGTACTTCGCGCGGGCCTACTAGGGGCCGTCCGTGCCGCGAGACATCCCTGTCGGCAACGGCTCGCTGCTGGTCAACTTCGATCTGACGTATCAGCTACGCGACCTCTACTGGCCGCACGTCGGGCAGGAGAACCACTCCCCCGGCCATCCCTTCCGCTTCGGCGTGTGGGTGGAGGGACAGTTTCGCTGGATCGATCACCCCGGCTGGGAGCGCGCCCTCGACTACGAACCGGACTCGCTGGTCACCCGGGTCTCATTGAGGCACCCCGAACTGACCTTGCGCCTGGAGTGCGCCGATATCGTGGACTTCCACGAGAACCTCTACCTGCGGCGGCTCATCGTGATGGACGAGAGCGGACGCGACCGCGAGGTGCGGCTGCTTTTCGGGCAGGACTTTCACATCGGCGGGATCGAGGTCGCCGACTCCGTCTACTACGAGCCGGAGCGCCGCGCCGTCTTCCACTATAAGGGGAAGCGCTGGTTCATGATTAACGTCGGCCGCGAGCAGCCGGAGACATGGGAGGTGGGGGTCGATCAGTGGGCGGTTGGGATCAAGGAGTGGCAGGGCCGCGAAGGCACCTGGCGGGACGCCGAAGACGGGCTCCTCTCCGGCAACGCGGTGGCCCAGGGCAGCGTCGATTCGGCAGTGGCTCTCCACTTACAGGTACCCGCCGGCGGCCAGGCGACCGGCTGGTACTGGATCGCCGTGGGGGAGGATTTCCGTGAGGTGACGCGGCTCAACCGCGCCCTCCGGCAAAAAGGGCCCGCCGCCTTCCTCGAGCGCACGCGCCACTACTGGACGCTGTGGCTGACCAAAGGCGAGATGGAGATGAAAACGCTGCCGCCGCAGGTGGGGGAGGTCTACCGGCGCAGCCTGCTCATCCTGCGCACCCAGATCGACAACGGCGGGGCGATCATCGCCGCCAACGACTTCGACATCACCCGATTTGCCAGCGACACCTACGCCTACATGTGGCCGCGCGACGGGGCCCTCGTCGCCGACGCGCTGATCGACGCGGGCTACGCGGAGGTGACGCGGCGCTTCTTCACCTTCTGCCACCGCGTCATCACCGACGAGGGCTACCTGCTGCACAAGTACACGCCGGACGGGTCGATCGCGTCCTCCTGGCACGGCTGGTACTACGACGGGATCAAGCAGCTGCCGGTGCAGGAGGACGAGACCGCGCTGGTGCTCTGGGCGCTGTGGCGCCACTTCCTGCGCTACCGGGACGTCGAGTTCATCAAACCGCTCTACCGCGGCCTGGTGATCCGGGCGGCCAACTGGATGACGTCCTACCGTGACATGGAGACCGGTCTCCCTCTCCCCTCGTGGGACCTCTGGGAAGAACGGCGGGGCATCCTGGCCTGGACGGTGGGGGCGACCTGGGGCGGCCTCGCCGCCGGCGCGAACTTCGCCGACGCCTTCGGCGAACGAGACCTGGCCGCCACCTACCGCCGCGCCGCCGAGGAAATCCGCGCCGGCGCCGATCGCCATCTCTGGCATGAGGAGGGCCGGTTCGTCAGGATGGTGAACCGCCGGCCCGACGGCTCCTGGGAGGTGGACCCCGTG
>JBOGSD010000075.1:0-2279 GCA_050695215.1 bacterium | reverse complement strand
GACCACTGGGACCGCGTCGCTGGATACATCGAGGCCGGGCTGGCCGAGGGAGCGCACCTGGTCACCGGCGGGCGCCGCCCCGCGCATCTGCCGCAGGGCAATTACCTGGAGCCGGCGGTCTTCACCGGAGTGTCCAACCGCATGCGCATCGCCCAGGAGGAAATCTTTGGCCCGGTGCTGGTCGTCATCCCCTTCGAGGATGAGGCGGAGGCGCTGCGCCTGGCCAACGACGTGCGCTACGGCTTGGCCGCCTACCTCTGGACGGGGGACGTCTCCCGCGCCCACCGCGTGGCGCAGGCGCTGGACGCGGGAATGGTCTGGACCAATTCGCAGAACGTCCGCGACCTGCGCACCCCCTTCGGCGGGATGAAGGACAGCGGCATTGGGCGAGAGGGAGGCCACTACTCTTTCGACTTCTACATGGAGTACAAGACAATCCATGTGGCCACCGGGATCCACCGCATCCCCAAGATGGGCACTGGCGAGCCCGCTCGGCCGGCGAAGGTCGTGAGGAAGACGGCCGGGTCTGATGCCTGATCAGCTGAGCGGGGCGTCTGAGACTAATCATCCCCGAGTCGTCGCGCTTCCTCCGCTGATCTACCTGGGGTTCCTCCTCGCCGGTGTCGCGCTGGATTTCCTCTGGCCCACCCGCCTGGGCGCACTGAGCGTGCGTCTCTTGGTAGGAGGAATCCTGATCGCCAGCGGCGTCGCCCTGCTCGCCGCGGCCGTACGCCGGTTTTTCCGCGCCGGCACACCGCTTGAAGTTCACCGGCCCGCCGTCGTGCTCGTGACGGAGGGACCGTACCGCTTCTCCCGCAACCCGATCTACCTGAGCCTGGCGCTCGGGTACGCGGGTGTCGCCGTCGCCGCCAACAGCCTCTGGGCGCTGTTGCTGCTCATCCCAACGCTGGCGGTGATCCGGTACGGCGTGGTCGCACGGGAAGAGGTCTATCTGGAGCGAAGATTTGGCGAGGAGTATCGGCGCTACACAGCCTCCGTCAGACGCTGGCTCTAGCGACCAAGAGGGGGAAAGGCATGCCGGCACGGACGGGGGCGGAGTTTATCGAGGGGCTGCGGGCGGCGCCGCGGGATCTGTGGATCGAGGGGAAGCGGGTCGAGGACGTCACGACGCACCCGGCGTTCCGCAACGTCATCACCAGCCTGGCCGCGCTCTACGACATGCAGCACGATCCCGCCCTGCGTGAATCGATGACCTACGTCTCACCCTCCAGCGGGCAGCGGGTGGGGCTCTCCTTCCTGGTGCCCCATTCGCGAGAGGACCTGGGGCGACTGCGCGCGATGATGAAGCGCTGGGCCGAGTACTCCGGGGGGATGATGGGCCGCACGCCCGACTATCTCAACCGCGCCCTGATGGCCTACGCCGCGGCCGGCGATTACTGCGCCGAGAACGACCCGCGATTCGGCGACAACGTCCGCCGCTACTATGAGAACGTGCGCGAGTCCGACCTGGTGCTCACGCACACTCTGATCAACCCGCAGGCCAATCGCTCTACCGGCCCCGGCGCGCAGGCCGATCCGTACCTGGCCGCGCGGGTCGTCACCGAGACCGCCGACGGCCTGCTCATCCGCGGGGCCCGCATGCTGGCCACCCTGCCGGTGGCCGACGAGATCATGGTCTTCCCCTCGACGCTGCTGAAAGCGACGGACGAGGACCGCCCCTACGCCTTCGCCTTCGCCCTCTCCTGTGCCACGAAAGGGTTGCGCTTCATCTGTCGGGAGTCGTTCGATCCGGGCGGATCCACCTTCGATCACCCGCTGGGGGCGCGCTTCGAGGAGATGGACGCGGTCATCATCTTCGACGACGTGCTGGTGCCGTGGGAGCGGGTCTTCCTGCTGGGGGACGTCGAGCGGTGCAACAAGGCCTTCGGCGCGACCAACGCGGTGGTGCACATGGCCCATCAGGTCGTGACCAAGAACGTGGCCAAGACCGAATTCGTCCTGGGCGTCGCCTCGCTGATCGTGGACGCCATCGCCATCGAGTCGTTCCAGCACGTGCAGGGGAAGATCGCGGAGATCATCTACTACCTGGAGTCGATGAAGGCGTTTCTCCGGGCGTCCGAGGCGGACGCGCAGGTCGACAAGTGGGGCATGATGACCCCGGCCTGGCCGCCGCTGGATGCGGCGCGCAACATGTTCCAGTCGATGTATCCGAGAATGATCGAGATCCTCCAGCTGCTGGGGGCCAGCGGGATGATGGGACGTCCCACCCAGGCCGATCTGGAAGGGCCGCTGGGGGCGGAGATTGCCCGGTACTATCA
>JBOGSD010000074.1:0-6925 GCA_050695215.1 bacterium | reverse complement strand
ATCGGGCACCTATCAGATTCCGTGGGTGACCCACCTCTCCTCTGCCGCGCCCCGGGCGGAGGAGGGAACAGGCGTCTAACCCGGAATCTGTCCGGGCACGTTTTCTCTCGGAGCATCATCGACCTTGCGTCCTGCTTTGCTCTGCACACTCATCATCGCGCTTCTCTCCCTCGCGCCCGCCTCCGCGCAGCCGGCCGCAGTTCGTCCGGGGATCGACACGCTGCTGGATGAACCCGACGTCCTCGTGGGCCAGCGGATCGGCCTGGTCACGCACCTGGCCGGGGTCACCTCCGATGGACGGCCAACGGCCGCCGCCCTGGCCGGGATTCCCGGCATCCGTCTCGCCGCGCTCTTCGCCCCTGAGCACGGCCTGGACGGCAGTTACGGCGCAGGCCGCCCCGTGCCGACGCTCCCCGGGCGCACGCCGGTCTACAGCCTCTACGGCGGGACCTTTCGTCCCACGCGCGACATGCTCGCCCGCGTGGACGTGCTGGTGATCGATCTGCAGGACGTGGGCATCCGGCCCTACACTTACGCCTCCACCATGGCCCTGGTGATGGCCGCGGCCCGCGAGGCCGGCAAGCCGGTCGTGGTGCTGGACCGCCCCAATCCGATCGGCGGCGTCGTCGTGGACGGGCCGATCCTGGAGCCGCAGTTCCGTTCCTTCATCGGACTCTATCCCATCCCGATCGTGCACGGGTTGACGCTGGGCGAACTGGCCCGGCTCTACAACGAGGCTTTTGGCATCGGCGCCGACCTAACGGTGATCCCGATGAGCGGATGGAGCCGCGCCATGGACTGGGTGGACACGGGGTTGGCATGGGTGAACCCGTCGCCGGGGCTGACCTCTCCGGAATCCACCCTCTCCTATGGAGCCACCGGCACCGTTGACGGCACGAATCTTTGGAACGGCACGCGCACCTCGTCGCGCTTTCAGGTCGTGTTGGCGCCCTGGCTGGACGGGGCGCGCCTGGCCGAGCGCCTGAACCGCCGCAATCTTCCCGGCGTCCGTTTCAGCGCGTCGGCGATCCCGCACCCGCGCACCGGCCGCGTCTGGCAGGGCGTCCGGCTGCACGTCACGGATGCGCAGACGTTCCGGCCGGCGGCGGCGACCGTCCACATCCTCACGGCGATCCGCGACCTGCACCCGGGGCGGCTGCGCATCGACGGCCCGGTGGGCCGGCGACGCAGTCTCTTCGACATCGTCTGGGGGACGAAAGAAGTGCGGCTGGGGATCATCCGCGGCGATCCGGCCGAGGCGATCGTGGCCCGCTGGCAGCCGGCCCTCGACCGGTTCACCCGGCTGCGCGCCCAGTACCTCCTCTACCGCTAGCTTCGACGCTCCTCAGGCTCTTGGGGGTCCACCAGGTCCAGGATTTCTCCTGGCGTGTGTACCACCGCGTGGGGCGGTGAGCCCGGCGGTGCCCCAAACCCGTACGCAGCGAATACCTCCAGGGCATTGATCTCGCGTCCCGCCAACAGGTTTTCTCCCCGATCGTCAACCAGAAAACGCGGCGCGGACTCCGGGAAGTGTGCCACGATCTCGCGAAGGCCTCTGGGGTCGGGCTTTGGGTAGGTGGTCATCCCGTGAGCGTGGAGGAACGCGATCCACTGACGCAGACCCACCGCCTTCAGGACCATCTCCTGAAGGGCCACAGCGCCAGTGGTCCACGCCGCCAGCCGTACACCGCCCGCGCTCAGCTCTGAGAGGAGGTCCGGCACACCGGGATAGACTGGGACCCCCTCCCCCACGTGTCGGCGGTACGCGGCGCCGCCGACCCCGCGAAACGCCTCGAGCCGATCGGGTGGGCACCCCAACTGCCGGGCCATCTCCTCAAAGGACAGCCCCAGCAGCGTGCGCACCTGCGCCGGCTCCGGCACCGCGATGCCCACCGCCCGGCATCCTGCCTGGTAACCTTCGACGTTGGCCGCAGACGTGTCGACCAGGACGCCGTCGACGTCGAAAATTACCAGCGGGCGGGGGCGGCTCACCGGCGACGCGCTGGCCGGGCGCGGCGCGCGCGGCGCAGCGCCTCCCCGACGACGCCCTCGGCCTCCCCGAGCAGCCGTCGCGCCGCGGCCGCGGTCACGCCGCCCCGGAGCATTACGATCGCCGCCTTGGCCTCTCCGCCCGCCGCCCGCAGCGCGTTCGCCGCCTGCGCGGGGGAGACGGAGGCGGCGGCGGCCACAATCCCGGCCGCCCGGCGCCGCAGTTTCTCATTGAGCGGTTTGACGTCCACCATCTCGTCGCCGTAGGTGTGGCCCAGCCGCACCATCGCCGCCGTGCTCAGCATGTTGAGGATGAGTTTCTGCGTGGTGCCCGCCTTCATCCGCGTCGACCCCCGCAGCGCCTCCTCGCCCACCACCGGCACGATGGCGATCTCGACCCGGCCGGCCAGCGGGCTGCCCGGCGTCGTGGTCAGGCCGATCGTGCGGGCGCCGCGCCGCCGCGCCTCTGCCAGCGCCGCCACGGTGAACGGGGTCGTGCCGCTGGCCGCGATCCCCACGACGACGTCCCCCCGGCCCACCCGCCGCCGCCGCATCTCGGACCGCCCGAGGGCCGCGTCGTCTTCGAGCGGCGACGTGGCCAGGACGGTGCGCGCCAGCCCTCCGGGGAGCACCGCCTGCACGACGTCGGGCGAGACGCCGAAGGTGGGAGGGATCTCCAGCGCATCCAGCAGCGCGACGCGCCCGCTCGTGCCGGTGCCCACGTAGATGAGCCGTCCTCCCCGGCGCAGCGCGGCGACGATCACCTCGACCGCCCGGGCGACCTGAGGAAGCGCCCGGCGCACGGCGGGGATGATCCGCCGGTCCTCCCGGTGGATGCGGCGCAGCAGCGCCGGCACGCTGAGCGCGGCGAGATCCGTGCGGCTCCGGCGCGTCACGCGTCGCGGCGACCGGCGGGTCACGCGTCGCGGCGACCGGGGATGAAGGCGCCCAGGGTCACCGGGTGGCGCGCCCCCGTGGCGCTGGGGACGTTGGTGGCCAACCCCATCACGGCGTCGTTGGCGAGGATGGCGAAGGCCACCGCTTCTTTGGCGTCGCTGTCGATCCCCAGCGCCGCGGTGGTGATCACCGGACGCGGGGCCAGCCGCTGCCGCAGCCCGTCCATCAGCGTGGCGTTGCGGGCGCCGCCGCCGCCGACGACCACCTCGTCCACGGCGCGTGCCGGGAAGATGAAGCGGCGGTAGTTCTCTACGATGGCCTCGCCCGTCAGCGCCGTGATCGTAGCCACCGTATCCTCCGAGGAGAGGCCCAACGCCTGGGCGCGCGCCGCCGCCCGCTGCGCGTACGGGTCGCCATAGCGCTCGCGCCCGGTGGCTTTCGGCGGGGGCGCGGTGATGAATGCGTCCGCCAGCCATTCGGCCAGGAGCTCCTCGTGGACGCGGCCCGCGGCCGCCACCTCCCCGCCGGCGTCGTAGGGGCGTCCGAAGAAGCGCCGCATCAGCGCGTCGATGACCATGTTGCCCGGCCCGGTGTCGAAGGCCGAGACGTCCTCAGGTCCCCCGCCGGCCGGCAGCACCGTAGCGTTGGCGATCCCCCCGATGTTTTGGATCACCCGCGTCCGCGCCGGATGGCGAAAGAGGATGTAATCGGCGTAGGGGACCAGGGGCGCACCCATACCCCCAGCGGCCATGTCGCGGGGCCGGAAGTCGGCGACGGTAAGGATACCCGTCCGTTCGGCGATCACCGCCGGTTCGGCGATCTGGAGCGTGCTCCCCGGCCGCCCGTCCGCGGGGGGAATGTAGTAGACGGTCTGGCCGTGCGACCCGATCAGGTCCACGGCGCCCACGCGCGCGGTGAGGATCGCCGCCGCGTCGGCGAAGAGCTCTCCAAGGGTCACATTCAACTCGCACGCGTCCCGGACGCTCCCGCGCTCGGTGAGGTCGCGCAGCCGCTGCCCCAGCGCTTCGGGGAGGGGGTGCGCATACGTGGCGAGCACCTCCACGCGCGCGGAGGGGCCCGCGCCGGTGATGCGCACGGCCGCGGCGTCGATCGCGTCGGCCGACGTGCCGGAGATCAACCCCAGCACGATCCGCGCCGGCTGGGCGGCCATGGTCTCCAGCGTCCGCGCCAGCGTCGTCACGCCAGCGCGCCCATCACGGTGGTGTGGAAGGCCTGACGGAAGGCCATAAAGCCCGGCGTGTCCGCGCTGGGATGCACCCGGTTGGTCAGCAGGACGATCACCAGCCCCAGGGCGGGATCGACCACGAGAGAGGTGCCGGTGAACCCGGTGTGGCCGAAGGCCTGCGGCGAGGGCTGCATGCCGAACAGCGACGGGTTCCCCCGCGCGATGTGCCACCCCAGCCCGTATCCTTCACCGCCGGCACCCGCGCTCTGATCGGAAATCATCTCGGTGATCGTCGCGGGGCGCAGGAGAGCCCCGCGCGGCCCCCGCCCGCCGTCGAGCAGCGCCTGTCCGTAGCGGCCCACTTCTTCCGCGGTGGAGAAGAGACCGGCGTGGCCGGCGACGCCATCGAAAAGATAGTGGCAGTTGCCGTCGTGCGCGTCCCCGACGATCGTCTCGCTGCGCCACGAGAACCCGTCGCCCTCCCCGGCCGCCGCCGCCATCTCCCGCTCGTACCCGTTTCCCACCTCGGTGGCCACGCACCACTCTCGCCACCCGGCCGGAGGCCGGTAGCGGGTCCATTCCCAGCCGAGCGGCGGGGCGATGTGTGTCCCTACATAGTCCTCCAACGGAAGCCCGCCGTGGCGCCGCAGCAGTTCGCCCAAAATGAGAAAGCCCAGGTCGCTGTAGGTCACCTGCGTCCCCGGCGGCGTCAGCGGGGCGGTCCGGCAGATCGCTGCCACCGCCTCCTCCGGCGTGCGGACGCGCAGGTAGAGGCGCTCCCAGGCGGGCAGTCCGGAGGTGTGGGTGAGGAGGTGGCGGATCGTCACACCTGACTTCCCCGCGCCGCCGAAACCCGGCACCCACTCGTCGACGGCCCGGTCCAGGTCGAGCAGACCCCGCTCCCGCAGCTGCAGCACGCCCGTCACGGTGACGAGCGGCTTCGTCAGCGAGGCCAGGTCAAAGATCATCTCGGCACGCATCGGACGACGCCGCGGCGTCACCTCCGCCCAGCCGTAGGCCCGGTGCCAGCGCACCTCCCCGTGCTGCCGCAGGTGCACCACCGCGCCCGCGCACTGTCCGCTCCGCGCGGCCTCCTCCACCAGCGCCTCGGCCGCCGTGAGGCGGCCCACCGGCGGCCGCTCCTGCACCTGAGGCAGCGAGGACATCGGGGTCAGGCCGAGGTCCAGGTGGGTCGCAGGCGCGGGTCGAGCAATTCCTGAAGGGAATCGCCGAGCAGGTTGAAGCCGAGGACCGCCAGGACGATCGCCAGTCCCGGGAAGAGGGCGGGCCAGGGGGTCAGCTCCAGGTAGTTCCGTCCCTCGCTCACCATCAGCCCCAGGGAGGGAAAGGGCGGCTGCGTCCCCAGGCCGAGAAAACTCAGCGCCGACTCGAAGAGGATGGCCGTGGCCAGGTTGATCGTCGCCTGCACCAGGATGGGCGTGGAGACGTTGGGCGCGACGTGCCGGGCGATGATGCGCCAGGACCGCTGCCCCAGCGCCACCGCGGCCTCGATGTAGGCCTGCTCCTTCACGACCAGCGTCGGCCCGCGGGCGATCCGCGCGAAGATGGGCACGTAGACGATGCCGATGGCCAGGATGGTGGTGAGCGTCCCCGGGCCGAGGATGACGACGATGGTGATGGCCAGCAGCAGCACAGGAAAGGCGAAGAGGATGTCCATGCCGCGCATGATCACGATGTCCCACGCGCCGCCGAGGTAGCCGGCGACCACGCCCAGCGTCCCGCCGAGGAGGAGGGCGAACAGCACGGAGGCTCCCGCGATCAGCAGCGAGGTGCGGTAGCCGGAGAGGATGCGGCTGAGGGTGTCGCGGCCGTAGAAGTCGGCCCCCAGCGGGAAGCCGCCGCTTGGGGGCGCGAGCTTGGCGGTCGGGTGCATCTCGGTGACGGGATAGGGCGCCAGCCAGGGGGCGAGGACGGCCGCGGCGATGACGGCGAGCAGGACGGTCCCGCCCACGACGGTCTTGCGAGAACGCAGCGCCAGCGTGGGCAGGCCGGCGGGCCGCGGACGGACGATGGCCAGGACCGCCTCAGGCATAGCGGATGCGCGGGTCCAACACGACATAGAGGAGATCGACGGCCAGGTTCACCAGGACGAAGATGAAGGTCACCAGCAGCACCACCGCCTGCAGCACGGGATAGTCGCGCTGAATGATCGCCTGCAGCCCCATCCGTCCCAGACCGGGAATGGCGAAGACCTGCTCGACGACAACGGATCCGCCGAGCAGATAGCCGGCCACGATGCCCACCAGCGTGACCACGGGGATGAGGGCGTTCTTGAACATGTGGCGCCGCACGACGAGGGCCTCGGCCAGCCCCTTGGCCCGCGCTACCTTCACGTACTCTTCCCGCCCCACCGCGATCATCGAGGCCCGCACCATCCGGGCGATGGCGGCGGCGTTGGGCAGGGCGAGGGTCAGGGCGGGCAGGAAGAAACTCCTCAGGTTGGCGCCCGGCGCCGTCAGAAACGAAGGAAACGTCAGCACGGGGAACCAGCGCAGGTAGACGCTGAAGAGCAGGATGAGCATCGCCCCCACCCAGAAGGCCGGCAGAGAGAGGCCCAGCAGGGTGAGGGTCTGCATGCCGGCGTCGGCGACCCGCGATCTCGTCGTGCCGGCCAGGGTGCCGGCGGGGACGGCGAGCAGCAGCGCCAGGACCAGCGCGTAGAGCGACAACTCGACGGTGTAGGGCAGCGCCTCCCCGATGAGGTCGCGGATCGGCCGCCCGGTGCGCACCGAGGTGCCCAGGTCGCCGCGCAGGACGCGGGCCACCCAGCGCCCGTACTGCACGTGGATGGGCCGGTCCAGCCCCAAGTCCCGCCGCACCGCCGCCAGCTGC
>JBOGSD010000073.1:0-20959 GCA_050695215.1 bacterium | reverse complement strand
ACCCTCCGGCTCACGATCGGGGACGCTCACGGCACGGCGCGGTTCCAGGGTCTCAGGCAGTTCGGGGTGGACGTCGGCCAGGTGAGGCTAGACGCCATTCCCGCCGAGGCGCCTCCGGCTATCGATGTGGAGGCTCTGCGGAGGAGGGCGCAGACGAACGAGGCCAACGCGGCGCTCAACCGCGCGGCGGGCGAGGCGGCAGAACGGCCGGACCTCCGCGACAAGCGGCACAGCCTCTATACGGCGGAGGAGTTTGCGCTGCTGATGCGGCACCTCCGAGGCCGCGAGGGGGTATTGATTGGTGGGATCTTTGTCGAGGGGAACACGCTCGTCCCTGCGGATGTGCCTGTCACCATTGTCGATGGGTTTTTCGCCACCCGAGGCGGTCTTGCGATTGAACAGGGCGGCCGCCTAACGGTGAGGCACAGCCGCCATGCGAGGCTCCTTCCGGGTGTCGTGACGATCGGAAGAAGTGGAACGCTGGTTGTGGGCGAGGGCGCCCGGGTTGAGGTGGAGGGGGTCGTGGTGAGCGAGGGCTTGATTGACCTGCGCGAAGGATCGTCGCTTCGCGTGGCCGGCGCCGTGCTCGCCTCGGCCCCGCAGTTCAGCCTGCGGCTGAACAACGCGACCCTGCGGATCCGGTACGATCCCCAGGCTCCGGGAACCGTGGGGGTTCTCGCCACGGGGAGCAGGCGGAGGATTTTCCCACTGGCCTGGCACGAACGCCGCTGAAGTATAATTGAAAGGCTATGGTCAAACGGCTTACGCGGTCGCGGCAACATCGGATGCTGGCGGGGGTGTGCGGGGGCGTCGCCGAGTACGCGAACGTGGACCCGACGCTCGTCCGGCTGATCTGGGCGTTCGCGACGATCTTCCCGCCGACGTTCTTCGTCGGCCTCTTCGGCTACCTGCTCTGCTGGCTGATCATCCCCGAGGAGTCGGCGCCCGCGGTATGATCGGCGGCTTCCTGGCGCGCTGGCTCTTCAACACGGTCGCCATCTACCTGACCACGCGGATCGTGCGCGGCATCGTGGTGCCCGACCCGGTGGGGGTCAATACGATCATCGCCGCCCTGATCCTGGGGATCGTCAACGCCTTCATCCGCCCCATCGTGCTGCTCCTGACGCTGCCGGCGAATATCGTCACCCTGGGGCTGTTCACCCTGGTCGTCAACACGCTGATGCTCTATCTGGTCTCCGCCGTCACACCGTTGCAAATCGCCACCTTCTGGTCCGCGTTCATCGGGGCGTTGGTCATTGCGGTCATCAGCGTCCTCCTCGGCTACATCTTCCGCTCGTAGGCGCACCCGGCGTCCCGCCGGCGCGCCCACGCCCGCCGACCTCGAGACGCTGCTGCGCCGGCGCGACGGGCGCCGGGCCGGCGAGGGGCTGCGCTTCCTCATCATCACGGGCCTCTCCGGGGCGGGAAAGTCTTACGCCATGCGGGTCTTCGAAGACCTGAACTTCTTTGTGGTGGACAACCTGCCGCCCCAGCTGCTCTCGAAGTTCGCCGACCTCTGTCTGCACTCCGACGGCAAAGTGCAGCGGGTGGCGGTGGTCACGGACATCCGCGGGGGAGAGTTCTTCGACGACCTCTTCGGCGCTTTGGGCGAGCTGGAGCGGTTGGGGGTGGACCACCAGATCCTCTTCCTCGACGCCTCCGACGAGGCCCTCGTGCGGCGCTTCAAGGAGACGCGGCGCAAGCACCCGCTGTCGGCGGGGCGGACCATCCTGCAGGGCATCCGCGCGGAGCGGCGGCGGTTGGAAGCGGTGAAAGAGCGCGCGGACAAGATCATCGACACCTCTGCCCTCAGCGTGCGCGACCTCCGCGACGAGATCATGGCCACCTACGTGCGGGGGCAGCGGGCGGGGGCGCTGGAGGTCTCCATCATTTCCTTCGGCTACAAATACGGGCTGCCGATGGACTCGGACCTGGTCTTCGATGTTCGCTTCCTCCCCAACCCCCACTACCAGCCGGCGCTGCGGCCGCTGCCGGGCGCCAGCCCGCAGGTGCGCCGCTTCGTCCTTGGTCAGCGCGAAACCCGCGCCTTCATCCGGCACCTCTACCGGATGGTCGATTACCTGCTGCCGCAGTTCGTGCAGGAAGGGAAGACCCACCTCTCCGTGGCCATCGGCTGCACGGGGGGCAAGCACCGCTCGGTCGTGCTGGCCGATGAGTTGAGCGCGCACCTGCGCCGCCGCGCCTTCAAGGTACGCGTGCGGCACCGCGACGTGCGCCGGGAGTAGCGCGTCCATGGACCGACCGGCGCCCGAGGCCCTGCCGGGCGGACAACTGCGGCGGTGGGCCCGCTGGCTGCGCCCCGGCCTGGGGTTGAAGCGGTGGGCGGTCGTCCTCGCCGCCGGCATCCTCCTCATCAGCGCGGGGGCCGCCCTCATCGTCAACGTCAGCCTCCTGGCCTGGCTGGATCTGGCCGTGCTGCGCCTGCTGGAGGGTATCGTCGCGGCGACCGGCCGCTCGATGCCCCCGCTGGCGCTCGGGATCGTCCTGGTGCTGGCCGGCGGGTTTATCGTGCTCTACGGGCTGCGGGGGACGCTGCGCTCGATTGACCGCGTCCTCTTTCCCACCGGCAGCCCCACGCTCGTCGAGGTGCTGCGCCAGCAGCGCACGCTGTCGCGCGGGCCTAAGATCGTGGCCCTCGGCGGCGGGACGGGGCTCTCCACGCTATTGCGCGGGCTGAAACGCTATTCGACCAACATCACCGCGGTGGTGACCGTCTTCGACGACGGCGGCAGTTCCGGCCGCCTGCGCCGCGATCTGGGCGTGCTCCCGCCGGGGGACATCCGCGACTGCCTGGTCGCCCTGGCCGAGTCGGAGCCGTTGATGACCCAGCTCTTCGAGTACCGGTTCCCCGGCGGCGCCTTTGACGGGCACGCCTTCGGCAACCTCTTCATCGCCAGCCTCACCGGGGTCACCGGCGATCTGGAGGAGGCGGTGCGCGCGGCCAGCAAGGTGCTGAACATCCGCGGGCGCGTCCTGCCGGCGACCCTCGACGACGTGATCCTGGCCGCCGAGTATGAGGATGGGTCGGTGGTGGAGGGAGAATCGCAGATTCCGCTGGCCCGCCGGCGGATCCGGCGGGTCTTTCTCAAACCGGACAGTGTGGCGGGGCTGCCGGAGGCCCTCGAGGCGATCGCCGAAGCCGACCTCATCCTGATCGGGCCGGGCAGCCTCTATACCAGCGTGATTCCCAACCTGCTCGTGCGCGGAGTGGCCGACGCGGTGCGGGGAGCCGCCGCGCCGCGCGTCTACATCTGCAACGTGATGACCCAGCCGGGGGAGACCGACGGCTTCACCGCCGCCGACCACCTGCGCGCCATCGCCGACGCGGCCGGTCCAGGTCTGATGACGCACACGCTGGTGAACGTGCAAGCCCCAACCGACGCTGCCCTCACCCGCCGCTACGAGGCCGAAGGCGCGTTTCCCGTCGTCCCCGACGTGGCTGATCTCCGCCGCCTCGTCCCCCAGGTCGTGACAGGGTCCATCATCAGCGAGCAGGAACTTCTTCGCCATGATCCCAAGGCCGTGGCGGCCGCCGTCATGCGACTGGCCGTGGGGACTCCCCGGCGTTCGCCCGACGCGCAGGAGATCGGCGTGTGAACGAGCTCGCGGCGGGGCCGGCTAAACCGAGGAGGTGATCGATGGACGCGGCGGGCTTTCCGCTGACTTATGACGTGGCCTACCCGCAGCGGCTGTCGCGCGGGCTGATCTTTGTGAAGTGGCTGCTCGCGATTCCGCACTTCCTCATCCTCTACGTCTTGGGCGGCGCGGGGGGCGTCATCATCTTCATCGCCTTCTTTGCCATTCTCTTCACCCGGCGCTTCCCGCGCGGGCTCTTTGACTTCATGGTTGGGGTGACCCGCTGGAATGCCAACCTCGTCGCGTACGTCAGCCTGCTGAGAGACGAGTACCCCCCGTTCGACCTGACCGCAGGGAAGTATCCGGTGACCTACGAGGTCGCCTACCCTGAGACGCTCTCCCGCTGGCACATCTTCGTGAAGTGGTTGCTCGCCATTCCGCACTACCTCGTCTTGTATGTCCTCTACCTGGCCTTCTTCATGGTCGTGGTTGTCGCCTGGTTCGTCATTCTCCTCACGGCGCAATTTCCACGGGGACTCTTCGACTTCCAGGTGGGAGTGCTGCGCTGGACGTACCGTGTATCGACCTACCTCTACCTGATGCGGGACGAATACCCACCGTTCACCCTGTCGTAGGCCTCCACGCGGTTTCGTTGACAAGCTGAAAGACGCGCCTCTATGATGGGCGCGGCAAAGCCGGGCACACGAGTGACGGAGGGGCGGCGTGCGGCTGGACTGGCTCTATGTGGGCGTTTTCGCAGTGGTGGGCATCATCATGGCCGCCCTCCCGCTGGGCATCGTCTGGCTGCTGGCGCCCCGCGCCGACCTGCCTCAAAAACGGATGACCTACGAGTCCGGCGTGGTCCCCTTCGGCCAGGCCTGGGCCCAGTTCAATATCCGCTACTACCTCTTCGCGTTGATCTTCGTGCTCTTTGAAGTCGAAGTCATCTATCTCTTCCCCTGGGCCGTGATCTTCCGGCAGTTGGGCGCCGTCGCCTTCGTCGAAGCGGTGCTCTTCATCCTCATCCTGGGCGTCGGCCTCCTCTACGCCTGGCGTAAGGGCGCGCTGGAATGGGTCTGATCCGGCAGGCTCCCCCGGGTTTCTGAGCGGCTTCGTGGAGATCCTCAAGGCCATCTTCCAGACCATCCTCCTCTTCACGTTCCTGGCGGTCGTCACCGCCATGCTGGGTGTCTACCTGGAACGCAAGATCAGCGGATGGATCCAGTCGCGGCTGGGGCCCAAGCACGTGGGGCCGCAGGGTTTGCTGCAGACCGTCGCCGACACGGTCAAGCTCCTCCAAAAGGAACACATCACTCCGCTCAACGCGGACGCCCCCACCTTCAACATCGCTCCCGTGATGGTGGCGGTGGCCGCCCTGCTGGCCTGGATCATCATCCCCTTCGGTCCCGCCTTCGGACGCATCATCATGGTGCGGGACATCAATATCGGGCTGCTCTTCTTCCTGGCCATGGCCTCCCTGATCGTCATCGGCATCCTGCTGGGAGGGTGGGCCTCCAATAATAAGTACGCCCTGCTGGGCGGCTTCCGCTCGGCTGCGCAGATGATCTCCTACGAGATCCCCCTCGCCCTGGCCTTGATGGTGCCGATCATGATGGCGGGCACGCTGTCGACGCGCGGGATCGTCGAGGCGCAGGGGGGCTCGATCTGGAATTGGTACATCTTCGGCGGCCCCTACGAGTGGTGGCTGGCCATCCCCGGCGTGATCGGCTTCGCGATCTTCCTCACCGCCGCCACCGCCGAGACCAACCGCATTCCCTTCGACCTGCCCGAAGCGGAGTCGGAGCTGGTGGCCGGGTACTTCTCCGAATACACGGGCATGCGCTTTGCCCTCTTTCAGCTAGGCGAATACGGGGAGGCGTTCGGGATGTCCGCCCTCGCCGCCGTCCTCTTCCTGGGCGGCTGGCACGGGCCGTGGCTGCCGGGGATCGTCTGGTTCTTCATCAAACTGTTCGCCCTGGTCTTCTTCCTCATGTGGGTCCGCTGGACATACCCGCGCCTGCGGCTCGACCAATTGCTCAACCTCTCCTGGAAGGGGCTGGTCCCTCTCGGCTTTCTCCTCGTGCTGGTGACCGGATGGATGCTGATCTAGCGGTCGGCGGAGGATCGCGCCGTGGGTGAACTGGCGGCCTTCATCATCCTTGCGGCGTTGACACTCCTCCCGGCCGCGGTCGTGGTCACCAGCGGCAACCTGGTGCGGGCGGCCATGTCGCTGATCCCCAGTTTCCTGGGAGTAACGGGGCTTTTCGTGCTGCTGGGGGCGGAGTTCGTGGCCGGCATCCAAATCCTCATCTACGCCGGCGCCATTGCCGTGCTGATCCTCTTCGTCATCATGCTCACCGAAGGCGGGACCGGCCTGGCCGTCCGGCAGTTGAACGAGCAGCGGCTGCCCGGGATCGTGGTCGCGGGCGCGCTCACGGCGGGGTTGCTGCTCCTGCTCGGCCGCACCGCCTGGCCGGTGGTCGCGGGGGAGTTACCCGCCTCCAACGTCACCGCCATCGGCACGGCGTTTCTCACCGACTTCATCCTGGCCTTCGAGATCAGCAGCCTGGTGCTGCTGGTCTCACTCATCGGCGCGCTCGTGATTGCTCGCAAAGAAATCTGACATGCCCCTTAAGGAAATCTGACATGCAGGTCGGGCTCACCCACTATCTGGTCGTCGCCGCCCTGCTCTTCGGGCTGGGGTTCTACGGCATCCTCACCCGGCGCAACGCGGTGGCCATCCTGATGGGCATCGAGCTGATGCTCAACGCCACGAACATCAACCTGGTGGCCTTCAACCGCTACGTCGCCCCGGCGGCCGTCTCCGGCCACGTCTTCGCCCTGGTGATCATCACCCTGGCGGCCTGCGAGGCCGCGGTGGGGTTGGCGCTGGTGATGGCGGCCTACCGCAACCTGGAAACGATCCACGTCGACGAGATCACCCTGATGCGATGGTAGCGCGATGGTAGCGATCGCCTGGCTGATCCCGCTGCTGCCCTTCCTGGCCTTCTGGCTAATCATCTTCTTCGGCCGGCGGCTCCCCGGGCGGGGGGCCTACGTCGCCATTGGCGCGATGCTGCTGGCGGCAGTCTTCTCCCTGCGCCTCTTTCTCGCCCTGGCCGCGGGGGCGGAGCCGGTGCACTCGCGCATCGACTGGCTGGTCCTGGGCGAGCGGGCGATGGCGGTGGGCATCCAGGTCGACGCCCTCACCACGGTGATGCTGCTCGTCGTCACCGTCGTGGGCTCGATGATCTTCATCTACTCCGTCGGCTACATGCACGGAGAGGCCCGCTATGCTCGCTTCTTCGCCTACATGTCGCTCTTCGCCGCCTCCATGCTGCTGCTGGTCTTGGCCGACAACTTCCTCTTCCTTTATATCGGGTGGGAACTGGTCGGGTTGTGCTCCTATCTGCTGATCGGGTTCTACTTCGACCGTCCCGCCGCCGCGCGGGCGTCGATGAAGGCTTTCATCGTGACCCGCATCGGCGACGTCTTCATGTTCGCGGGCATCCTGCTGATCTTCTTCACGCTGGGCACCCTCGGCTTCGAGGAGACCTTCGCCGCGGTGGAGGACGCGCGGCTCTCCGGAGGCCTGCTGACGGCGGTCGCGCTGCTGCTTTTCGGCGGGGCGGTGGGGAAGTCGGCCCAGGTGCCGCTGCACGTCTGGCTGCCGGACGCGATGGAGGGTCCCACGCCGGTCTCCGCGCTGATCCATGCCGCCACGATGGTCGCCGCCGGCGTCTACCTGGTGGCCCGCCTCTTCGGGTTGTTCTTCCACTCGCCGGGGGCCGAAGCGCTGCTCGTCGTGGCCTGGATCGGCGGGATCACGGCGCTGATGGCCGCGACCATCGGCGTCGTCCAGGACGACATCAAACGGGTGCTGGCCTACTCGACGATCAGCCAGTTGGGCTACATGATGCTGGGCCTCGGCGTGCTGGGCTACACCGCCGGGGTCTTCCACCTGATGACGCACGCCGCGTTCAAGGCGCTGCTCTTTCTCGGCGCGGGCTCGGTGATTCACGCGATGGGGACGAACGACATCAAGCAGATGGGCGGCCTGGCCCGGGTGATGCCCTCCACCTACTGGACCTTCTTGATCGGGACGCTGGCCCTCGCCGGCATCTTTCCCTTCGCCGGCTTCTGGTCGAAGGACGAGATCCTGGTCGAGGCCTTCGCCCACAACCCGCCGCTCTTCGTCATCGCCGAGGTCACCGCATTTCTCACCGCCTTCTACATGATGCGGGTGGTCTTCTACACCTTCACCGGAACGCCGCGCTGGGGCCCGGCGGCCGCCCAGGTCCTGGTGCACGGCGGGTCCGGCAGTGGGCAGGGGCCCGGCGCCTCCGCCGCGCCGCACGAGAGCCCGCGGGTGATGACCGGCCCGCTGTGGGTGCTGGCCGGGTTCTCCGCGCTCATCGGGTTCGTCGGCGCCCCCTTCCCGGGCATCGGGAGCCCCTTCCATCGATTCATCCACACCGAGGGCGTCGAAGGGGCGGGGTTCAACCTGCTGGTGGCGGCCGTCTCCACGGCGGTGGCGCTGGGAGGCATCGCCGCGGCGGCGGCGCTCTACCGCTGGCGGGTCGTCTCCCCGGGGGCGCTCCGCCGCGTCTTCGAACCGTTCAGCACCCTGGCCGAGCGCAAATACTTCGTCGATGAGCTCTACGCCCTGACGGTGGTGCGGCCGGTCATGTGGTCGACGTCCGTGCTCCGCACCTTCGATCTCTACGTCATCGACGGCCTGGTCAACTTGCTAGGGACGGTGGTGGTCGGGCTGACCCGGCTCTATCGCGTCTTCGATCTGTACGTCGTGGACGGCCTGGTGAACCTGGTAGGGTGGGTGACCGGCCGGCTGGGCGCCGCGCTGCGCCTCGTGCAGACCGGGCGCGCGGAGAATTATCTGCTGGCCATCGCCGTGGGCGTCATGCTGATCATTATCGGGGGGCTGGTGCGATGAGGGGTGCTGCGCCATGAAAGTGCCGCTGCTCAGCCTGATGGTGTTCCTGCCGCTGGCGGGAGGGATCTTCCTGCTGTTCTTCCGCAGCGAGCGGGCGATCAAAGGGATCGGGCTGGCGGCTTCGATCCTCTCGCTGTACGTCTCGGTGCTGGTGCTGGGCCAGTTTGACCTGGGCGGAGGGATGCAGCTGCGGGAGTCCTACTCGTGGATCCCCGCGGTGGGCATTGGCTACAAGGTCGGCATCGACGGGCTGAGCCTGCCCCTGGTGCTGCTCACCCAGCTGCTCTCCGTGCTCTCGATCGTCTATTCGTGGCGGATGACGCTGCGGCTGAAGGAATACTTCTTCCTCTTCCTGCTGCTGCAGACCGCGATGCTGGGCGTCTTCGTGGCGCTCGACTTCTTCCTCTTCTACATCTTCTGGGAACTGACGCTCGTGCCGATGTACTTCTTGATCGGCATCTGGGGCGGGCCGCGGAAAGAATACGCGGCGATCAAGTTCTTCTTGTTTACGCTCGTGGGCTCGCTGGCCATGCTGGTGGGCATTCTACTGCTCTATTTCAACGCCGACCCCCGCACCTTTGACGTGCTCGATCTGATCGCGCAGCAGCCGCTGTCCAGTGCGCTGCGCCTGGCGCAGGTCGCCTTCTGGGGGTTCTTCCTCTCCTTCGCCATCAAGGTGCCGATGTGGCCCTTCCATACCTGGCTGCCGGACGCCCACGTCGAGGCGCCCACCGCCGGCTCGGTCATCCTGGCGGGCGTCCTGCTGAAGCTGGGCACTTACGGCTTCGTGCGTTTCAGCCTGACCCTCTTCCCGCAGGTCTTCCAGCAGTTCGCCTTCTTCATCGCCATCCTGGCGCTGCTGGGGATCATCTACGGGGCGCTGGTGGCGATGGCCCAGACCGATCTGAAGAAGCTGGTGGCCTATTCCAGCGTCAACCACATGGGCTACGTGATGCTGGGCGTGGCGGCGGCGGCCGCGGCGATCGGCCAGCCCGAGCGGGCGCAGGCCGCCACGACGGCCCTCAACGGCGCGGTCTTCGAGATGGTCGCCCACGGCGTGATCACGGGAGCGCTCTTCTTGATCGTGGGCGTGATCTACGACTATCGCGCCCACACCCGCGGCGTGGACGAGTTCGGCGGCCTGGGCGCGGCGCTGCCCGTGTATACCGGGATCACCATGATCGCGATGCTGGCGTCCCTCGGCCTGCCCGCGCTGATGGGGTTCGTCGCCGAGTTTCTGATCTTCCTGGGAGCCTTCGGGGTCTTCCCCGCGCTAGCGGCGACGGGGTTGCTGGGCATTGTCATCACCGCCGCGATGTTCCTCTGGACGATCCAGCGCATTTTCCTGGGGCCGACGAATCCACGCTGGGCGGCGCTGCCCGACCTGGACGCTCGTGAGCTGGTCTCCCTCGTGCCGCTGGCGGCGGCGATGGTGATCTTTGGGATCTACCCCCGGCCGCTGCTGGACATCATCAACGCGGCGATGACCACCCTGATGGCGGCGCTGCGCTGACGATGCCGCCGGTTGAGGATCTCTTCGCCGTCCTCCCGGAGTTGTGGCTGACCGGCCTGGGGCTGGTCTTGCTGGTCGTCGATCTGTTCGTGGCGCCGCCGCGGAAAGACATTGTCGGCTGGGTGGCGGTGGCGGGACTCGTGCTGGCGCTGCTGCCGGCGTGGGGGCTGCTCGGCACGCTCGTGGGCGCGGGTCGGACCGCCTTCGCCGGCTCCTACGCCGTGGACGGCTTTGCCGTCTTCTTCAAGTTCATCGCCATCATCGCCACCGCGCTGGTCATTCTCGCCGCGATGGATTACTTCCGCGCGCCCGCGGCGGCCGCGTTAGGCGCCCGGACCGGTCCGGCGGCGACCGCCACCTCCTTTGAAGGCGAAGTCTACGTCCTGCTGGTCTTCACCGCGGTGGGGCTGCTGCTGATGGCGGCCAGCGCCGACCTGATCCTGCTGGCGCTGGCGATCGAATTGGTCAGCCTCACCTCCTACGTGCTGGCCGGGTACCTGAAGGGGCATCCCAAGAGCAACGAGGCCGGACTGAAGTATTTCCTGTACGGCGCGGCGGCGTCGGCGACGATGTTCTACGGCTTCTCCTTCCTCTACGGCCTGACCGGGTCGACGAACTTGTACGTCATCGCCGAGCGCGCCTCCCAGATTCCCACGCCGATCTTGACCGTGTCACTGAGCCTGATGCTGGCGGGGTTCGGCTTCAAGATCTCGATGGTGCCGTTTCACCAGTGGGCGCCGGACGTGTACGAGGGCGCCCCCACGCCCGTCGCGGCCTTCCTCTCCGTGGCCTCCAAGGCGGCGGGCTTCGCCGTGCTGCTGCGCGTGCTGGCGGTGGCGGTGGAGCCTTCCGCTCTCGACTGGGTCACACTGGTGGCGGGTCTGTCGGCGGTCTCGATGTTCGCGGGGAACCTCCTCGCCCTGCCGCAGCGCAACATCAAGCGCATGCTCGCCTATTCCAGCATCTCGCACGCGGGCTTCATTTTGATCGGGGTGGCCGGGTTCGCCGCGGGGACGGCCTTCGGGGCGACGGCGCTGCTGGTCTACCTGTTCCAGTACGTCTTCACGAACCTGGGCGCGTTCTTCGTCGCCGCGCTGATCGGCTCGCGGCTGGGCTCGGACGACATCCCCGACTACGCCGGGCTCGCCCAGCGCGCCCCCGGCCTGGCCTTCCTGATGGCCCTCTTCATGCTCTCGCTGACCGGAATCCCGCCCACGGCCGGTTTCTTCGCTAAGCTGGCGGTCTTCGGCGCGGCCCTGGAGCGCTCGCCGGCTCTCCTCTGGCTCGTCGCCGTCGGGGTCATCAACAGCGTCATCTCGCTTTTCTACTATGTGGGGGTCATCCGCGCGATGTATCTGACGCCGGCCGCCGACCCCTCGCCGGTGCGCCAGCCGGCGGCGATGGCGGCGGCGCTGTGGATTGCCGGCGCGGGGACGCTGCTGCTGGGCCTCTTCCCCGGCCCCGTCATCAGCCTGGCGCGCGCGGCCGCCTTGTTGCTCCCCTAGCGGGTCTGTTATCATAGATTCAGGGTCGGTTCTGCTGAGCAGGACGAGGCGCAATGCGATTCGCCCCGGGAGGGGATCTCCCAGGGCGTTTTGGGTGTCAAAAGGCCCTCTTTCGCCCCACTTCGCCATCACGAGTGGCCGCTCCGTCCGGACCTCCCGGTACACCATGGACGCGGAGTGTGGACACTGATGACCGATCATCATGCCCGTCCGGAAGACAACCCGCTGCAGTTGATCGCCCAGAAGGAACGAGAATTGGAGATCGCGTTGGACCGGGTCCGGCGGGAGGCGGCCGGGCTGGTCGAGGCCGCCCGCAGGGACTCGGAGGCGACGTTGGCCCAGGCCCGTAAGGAGGCCGCCGCGCTGGTGGCCGACTCTGCCGCGCGCGCCGAGCGGGAAGCCCAAGAGATCGCCGCCGAGGTGGTCGGTCGCGCCCGCGGCGAGGCAGACGCGCTCGGCACCCGGGCGGAAGAGGGGATGGCCGCCGCCGTCCGCCTGGTCGTGGACCGTGTCGTCGGAGGCGCCGCATGATCGTCGCGATGAGCCGGGTGCTGGCGGTGGGTCCCAAGCGGTTGCTCGCCCCGGTGCTGGAGGCCCTCCAGTCCATCGGCAGCCTGCACGTCGACCGCATCGAAGGCGCGGAAGCCCAGGCCTTCACCGCCGCCGGTGCGGATGCCGCCTCGCGCGGTGAGGTGGAGACCCTCGAACGGCTGCGCGCCCGCGCCGACGGCCTGCTGGCGCTCTTGCCCGCCGTGCCGATCGAGACAGCGCCCACAACCGAAGAGTGGGCCTCACGCTCCCCCGACGAGCTGGAGTCGGACCTCGCCCGGCTGGAAGGGGAGATCCAGCCGCTGACGCGCCGCCGGCTGGAGATCCAGGACGAACTGGAGCTGATCCGCTCCTACGAGGGGGCGGTGCGCGTGCTCTCGCCGCTGCTGGATGCCCTCGCCGGCAGCGCCGCCTTCGAGACCGTCGGGTTCATCCTACGCACGCGCGACCTCTCGATCGTGCAGCAGTTTCGCCGCCAACTGGAGGCACTGACCGGCGGCCGCGTAGAGGTCGTCAGCCGCACGGTGGAGGAAGGCAAGATCGGCGTCGTCGTGGCCTTCCACAAGCGCGACGCCGAGTCGGTACGCTACTTCCTCACCCGTGCGGGGGTGTCTGAACTGCGCCTCCCCAGCGCCTACGCCGCCCTCCCGCCGGGGGAGGCCATCACGACGATGGAGCGGCGGCGGTCAGCCCTTCCCGGCGAACGGGAGCGGGTGGCTGCGGACCTCCAGGAGGCGGCGCGGCGCGCCCGCCCCCGACTGGTGGCGATGCGGGGCGTGCTGACGGACCGGCTCGCCCGGCTCCAGGTGGTGCCTTCCCTCGCCCAGTCCCGCTACACCTTCGTCGTGCACGGCTGGACCCCGACGCGAACGGTGGAGGGGATCCGCCGCACGCTGGCCCGGCGCTTCGGCAAAGACGTCGTCGTCTACGATAGCCCCGCCGACCCGCACGAGGCGGCGCGGGTGCCGGTGCTGCTGGACAACGCGGCCCCGATCCGCCCCTTCCAGATGCTCCTCGGCCTCTTTCCGCCGCCGCGCTATGGCTCGTGGGATCCCAGCCCGCTCATGGCGGTGACGTTTCCCCTCTTCGTCGGTCTGGTCATCGGCGATGCCGGCTACGGGGTGCTCTTCTTCCTGCTGGGCTGGTGGCTGCGGGGGAAGGCGCGGGCGGGGGAGAGCTGGACGGTACCGGTCCTGGGGGGGACGCTCGATCCGCGCGGCCTCCTCGGGCTCTCCTGGCTCATCCGGGTGCTGGCCTTCTGGGTCATCGTCTTCGGCGTCCTCTACGCCGAGGTCTTCGGGAACCTGCCCGAGCTGCTCTTTCACGTCGAGCCGATCTTCAACCGCGTGCACGAACCGGGCACGACCCTCTACTTCAAGCTGATCATCCTCTCCGGCATCGTCATGGTCTACCTGGGCCTCTTCGCCCACCTGATCATGGCGGTCGGCCACCGGCATCTCGAAGGCATCTTCGAGAGTCTCGTCCTCATCCTGGCCTCGGCGGCGCTGCTGGTCTTCCTGGGAACGCAGGCGGAGATGCTTCCCGCCTTCATGAGCGGTTGGAGCCTCTACCTCCTGGGTGGGGCCGTCGCGGCGGCCTTGAGCTACGGCATCGTCTCCCGGCGGATGGCCAACAGCGCCGCGAGCTTGATGTGGTTCCTCGAGTCGTTCACAGCGTTTGGGCACATCCTCTCGCACGCCCGGCTGATGGCCTTCGGGCTCGCGGCGGCGGCGCTGGGCATCGCCGCGAATGACCTGGGCGCCATGGCGGCGCGCGGCGGGAGCATTCCCGGCATCCTCCTGGCCGTGGTCATCGGGGGTCTGGCCCAGGGGCTCTTCCTCCTCTTCACGATCATCGGGCACGTGATTCAGCCCGCCCGTCTCCACTGGGTGGAGTTCCTGACAAAGGTGAAGTATCACGACGAGGTTGGACGAGAGTACCAGCCATTTCAGAGAGCAGGGGGTGGATAGCGTGCGAACGGTCGGAATGCTCGGAGTGACGCTGATCATGCTGGTGCTGATGGCGGGACCGGCGCTGGCGCAGGAGGAGGCCGCGCCCGCCGCCGGGCTGGGTCTCGGGGCGGGACTGATCGGTCTGGCCGCCGCCCTCGCCGTGGGGCTGGGCGCCCTCGGCACCGCGGTCGCGCAGGCGCGCATCGGGGCGGCCGCGTCGGGGGCGATGGCGGAGCGGCCGGAGATCGGCGGCCGGTTGCTGATCTTCCTGGCGCTGCCGGAAACGATGATCATCCTCGGCTTCCTGGTAGCCTTCTTCCTAATCAACCGCATCCGGTAGGAGGTCGTGAGTTCTGACTTGATCGCCCTCCTGGAGCAGGAGGGCGGGACCGAGCAAGAGCGGCTCCTCGACGAGGCCCGCGGCCAGGCGGAGCAGATCCGCGCTGCCGCCCAGGCTGAGGCGCAGACCGTGCTGGAGAGCACCCGCCAGCACCAAGAGGCGGCGCTGCGGGCCGCGCGGGTGCGGGCGCAGTCCACCGCTCAACTACAGGCGCAGGCGCTGCTTCTGGGGCGCAAGGACCAGGCCATCGCCGAGGTGTTCCGCCGCGCCGCCGCAGCGCTGGAGGCGGTCGTGCGCGACCGCGCCCGCTACGCGCAGGTGCTGGAGCGGTTGATCGGCGAGGGCGCGGCCGGGTTTTCGGGACGGGTGGTGATTGAAGCGCATCCCGACGATGCGGACCTCGTGCGCGCGGCCGCCGGCCGGCACCGCCTCGACGCCGAGGTGACGCCGGCCCCGGACATCCGCGGGGGCGTGCGGTTCAATGCTCCCGATGGACGCTACGTGGTCGTGAACACCTTGACCGCGCGCCTGGAGCGGGCCAGGCCGACGCTGGTGTCAGAGGTGGCCCGCGTCCTGTGGGGGTGATCTGACCGCGCATGCCGGACTTCCCCTACATCAACGCGCGGGTCCGGGCGATGCGCAGCCGCCTGCTGGACGCCGCACGAATGGACGACCTGCTGGGCGCGCCGACCTTCGAGGCCTTCGTGCACGCGCTGGGCTCGACGCCGTACGGCCGGGAGATGACCGAGGCGTTCACACGCTACCGCGGCCTCGAGGCCGTGGATGAAGCGCTGGCGCGGAACTTCTTCAATACCACCACCAAGATCCTGAGCTTCGCCGACGGGAAACCCCGAGAGCTGATCGCGGCGTTCCTGCTGCGCTGGGACCTGGCCAACGTCCGGGCGGTCCTGCGGGGGAAACACACGGGCCGTTCGGTGGAGGAGATCATGCCCTCGATTCTCCCGGCGGGGACGCTGGGCGAAGTGGCGCTGCGCGACCTGGCCGGGCAACCTGACGTGGGGGCCGTGGCCGGAGCGCTGGAGGCGATGGGCCACCCGCTCGGTCCGGCGATCGCGGCGGCGCTGGCCGGTTATCAGGCCGATCAGGACCTCTTGCGCCTGGAGCTCAGTCTCGACCGCGTCTATGCGGAGCACGTGCTGGCGGCCGCGCGCGGGACCGGTCACAACGAAGAGGTGCTGCGCCGGACCGTGCAGGCGGAGATCGACGCGGCGAACGTCAAGGCCGCGCTGAAATTGGCCCGGCTGGAAGAGGGGCTCGATGAGGGGGCCCGCCGCCGCTTCTTTGTCCCCGCCGGAGGGCTGGTCGATGAGAAACTGTTTCTCGACCTCAGCGCCCGCGAGACGTTGGAGCACGCCTGGGAGAGGTTGCGTATCCGCGGGTTCCCCGCGGAGGCGGTGCCCGCGGATCTCCCCGAATTCGAACGATCCCTCGACCTGCTCCTGGCCCGGGAGGCGGCGCGGCGGTATCTGGGCGACCCGCTCGGCCTGGACGTCGTCGTCGGCTATCTGGCCCTCAAGTACAATGAGGTGGTGAACCTCCGCCTGATCGCCCGCAGCACGGCGCTCGGGATCCCACGCGAAGTGGTCCGCAAGGAAATGGTCCATGGCTAACATGGCTGTCATCACCGACGCCGAGACCGCCACCGGCTTCCGCCTGGCCGGGGTGGAGGTGCGTGAGGCGGCCAGCCCCGCCGAGGCGCTCGAACACCTGCGCCAGCTGATCGCGGCCGATTACGGCCTGGCGGCGGTAAACGAGGCGCTGCTGGAGGGAATCGCCGAAGAGCTGGCCCGGGCGATGCGCGGCCGGGAGACGCCGATCGTGGTGCCGTTTCCCGCGCCGACGGCGGAGATCGAAAACGGCGAAGATTACATTGCCCGGCTGGTGAAAGCGCACATCGGCTTCTACGTGAAACTGCGATGACGTAATGTGGGGCCAGGTCCGCGACGTCCGGGCCCTGCAGGGAGTTTCGACCGAACGGTGCTGAGCTGGCGCAAGAGGACATCGAAGGAGGACGCCGTGGCAATCGCAGGGGAGATCATTCGGATCTCGGGGCCGGCGGTCATCGCCAAGGGGATGAGGGGCACCCGCATGTACGACATCGTCCGCGTCGGGAAGGAGCGGCTGATCGGCGAGATCATCCGCCTCGAAGGCGACACCGCCTTCGTCCAGGTGTATGAGGACACCTCGGGTCTATACGTGGGCGAGCCGGTGGAGTCTACCGGTTTGCCGCTCGCGGTGGAGCTGGGGCCGGGGCTCCTCTTCGGCATCTTCGACGGCATTCAGCGGCCGCTGAAAGAGGTGCGCGCGCAGAAGGGGGACTTTATCGAGCGCGGCGCGACGGCCCCCGCCCTCGACCGGGAGAAGCGCTGGGCGTTCGCCCCGACGGTGAAGCCGGGCGCCGACGTGGGGTCAGGCGACGTCCTCGGCGAAGTGCAGGAATTCGGGCTCACCCACCGCATCATGCTGCCGCCGGACGCGGCGCGCTCGAAGGTCAAGGAGATCACGGGCGGCGAGTTCACCGTCACCGACATGCTGGGACGGTTGGAGGACGGACGTGAACTGCGCCTGATGCACGCCTGGCCCGTGCGCTTCGCCCGCCCGCTGGCCAGGCGTCTCGAACCCCGGGAGCCCCTGGTGACGGGCCAGCGCATCATCGACGTGCTCTTCCCCGTGGCCATGGGGGGCACGGCCGCCATCCCCGGCCCCTTCGGCAGCGGCAAGACCGTGATGCAGCAGACCCTCTCCAAGTGGGCGGACGCCGACGTCATCATCTACGTCGGCTGCGGCGAGCGGGGCAACGAGATGACGCACGTCCTCGATGAGTTCCCCGAGCTGGAGGACCCTCGTACGGGCCGCCCGCTGATGGAGCGGACAGTCATCATCGCCAACACCTCCAACATGCCGGTGGCGGCGCGGGAGGCCTCGGTCTACACCGGCATCACGATGGCGGAGTACTGGCGTGACCAGGGCTACAAGGTAGCCTTGATGGCCGACTCCACCAGCCGCTGGGCGGAGGCGATGCGAGAAATCAGCTCCCGGCTAGAAGAGATGCCGGCGGAGGAGGGGTACCCACCGTACCTGCCCAGCCGCCTGGCCGCCTTCTACGAACGGGCCGGCCGGGTGGTCTGCCAGGGGCAACCCGAGCGCCGCGGTTCGATCAGTGTCGTCGGTGCGGTGTCACCGCCCGCGGGCGACCTCTCGGAACCGGTCACGCAGGCGACGCTGCGGATCGTCGGGACCTTCTGGTCACTCGACGGGGGATTGGGCAACCGGCGGCACTTCCCCGCCATCCACTGGCTGCGCTCCTACAGCCTCTACACTCCGCTCCTGGCGCAGTGGTACAAAGACAATCTGCCGGAGGATTTCGAGCAGCTGCGCGGCCGAGTGACCGCCCTCCTGCAGCAGGAGGCGGAACTGCAGGAGATCGTGCAGCTGGTAGGGCCCGACGCCCTGCAGGACGATCAGCGCCTGGTGATCGAGGCGGGGAAGATGCTGCGGGAGGACTTCCTGCAGCAGTCCGCTTACTCCGACGATGCCTTCTCGCCATTTCCCAAGTCCTACGGCATCCTCAAGGCGATCGTGGCCTTCTACGACGAGGGATCGGCGGCGCTCCGCCGGGGGATGCTCTTGGATGACATACTCAACCTGCCGCAGATCGAGCAGATCGCCCGGTTGAAAGAAGTGTCCACGGATGCCTGGGACAAGCATATCGACGAGTTTCTGAGCCGCTTGCCCGAGGCGTTCCAAACACAAACCACCCGGGCTTCATCTTAGGGGTGAGGAAGGGTGCTCCCGCTCCAGAACTACGGGATACTTCCGCGGGGAGCACCCTTCCTCACCCCACATAAAACGAAGACCGTGAGGTAGGCGATGGAGCTGGCGACAAAGCGGTATCAGTCGATCTCCTATATCTCGGGGCCCCTCCTGTTCGTCGAGGGGGCCAAGGATCTCGCCTACGGGGCGATCGTCAACATCCACCTGCCGGATGGGTCGGTGCGCACCGGCCAGGTGGTCGAGGTCTCGGATCGCAACGCGGTCATCCAGGTCTTTGAAGCGACGACCGGCCTCGACGTGGCCAAGACGGGGATCAGCCTGCGGGAGGATGTCGCGCGCTTTGCCGTCGGGCGGGAAATCGTCGGGCGCCGGTTCAACGGCCGGGGCGATCCGATCGACGGCCTGCCGCCGATTATCCCGGAGAAGCGGCTGCCCATTATCGGCGCGCCGATCAATCCGGTGGCGCGAGAACGGCCGAAGGAGTTCATTCAGACCGGGATCTCGAGCATCGACGGCCTGAACACGCTGGTGCGGGGGCAGAAACTGCCCATCTTCTCCGGCGCCGGCTTGCCGCACAACGAGATCGCCGCCCAGATCGCCCGCCAGGCCAAGGTCCTCGGCGCGGAGGAGCAGTTCGCCGTCGTCTTCGGGGCGATGGGCATCACCCAGCGCGAAGCGGCGTTCTTCATCGAGCAGTTCGAAGCCACCGGCGCGCTCGCCCGCAGCGTCGTCTTCCTCAGCCTGGCCGACGACCCGGAAATCGAGCGGCTGATGACCCCGCGGCTGGCGCTCACCGCCGCCGAGTACCTCGCCTACGAACTGGAGGCCCAGGTGCTCGTCATCCTGACGGATATGACTTCCTACTGCGAAGCTTTACGGAGCATCGGGGCGGCGCGGGAAGAGATCCCGGGACGGCGCGGCTACCCCGGTTACATGTACACCGACCTGGCCACGCTCTATGAGCGGGCCGGGCGGATCTACGGGCGGAAGGGTTCGATCACCCAGTTGCCGATCCTGACCATGCCGGACGACGACATCACCCACCCCATTCCCGATCTGACCGGCTACATCACCGAAGGGCAGATGGTGCTCAGCCGCGGGCTGCACCGCAGGGGCATCTACCCGCCCATCTTCCCGCCGCTCAGCCTCTCCCGGCTGATGAATGACGGGATCGGCAAGGGGCGCACGCGCGAGGACCATGCCAACGTCAAGGACCAGTTGTTCGCCTCCTACGCCAACGGGCTCGACCTGCGCCGGCTGGTGGCCATCATCGGCGAGGAGGCCCTCACGGCGCGGGATCGCCTCTACCTGCAGTTTGCCGATCGTTTCGAGAAGGAATTCGTCGGACAGGGGGATACCGAACGCCCCATCGAGGAGACCCTGACGCTGGGCTGGCAGCTGCTCTCGATGTTCCCGAAGGGAGAACTCAAGCGCATCAAGCAGGACCACGTCGACCGCTTCTACTTCGGCGAGGCGATGGAGAAGATGTGGGAAGACCGGGCGATCCGCTAGTCGTCGGGTAGGCGACCATGGCCGAACTGATCAGCCCCACCCGGATGAACCTGCTGCAGCGGACCAACCAGCTGCAGGTCGCGCAGCAGGGCGTCGATCTGCTCAAGCGCAAGCGGGACGCCCTGGTCGCGGACTTCTTCAAGATCGTGCGCGAGGCGCTGGCGGCGCGGGAGCGCCTCACCGCCGCGGCCCGGCAGGCCTATGTCTTCTTGAGCCTGGCCAAAGCGGTGGAGGGGAAGGACCGCCTGGAAGCGGCGGCCAATGCCTCCCGGCGCGACGTCCTGGTCGACATCGAGGTGCGCAGCGTCTGGGGGACCAAGATCCCGGAGGTGTCCGTGCAGGGTGTGCGGCGGACGACGCTGGCGCGCGGTCACAACCCCACCGCCACCAGCGCCCGGACTATCGAGAGCGCGGCGCAGTTCGAGGAGCTGGTCGAGGCGGTCCTGCAGGTGGCGGCCACCGAGACCAAACTGAAGAAGATCGGGGAAGAGATCAAGAAGACCACGCGGCGCGTCAACGCGTTGGAGCAGGTGGTGGTGCCGCGGATCCGGGCCGAAATCCGCTACATCGCCGCGGTGCTCGAGCAGCGTGCCCGAGAGGACATCTTCCGGTTGAAACGCATCAAGAAGAAGCTCGAGGCGAAGGAGCGCGCGCCGGCATGACCATCGCCCGTCCGTTGGCCCGGTTGCGGCTGCCCTGGTGGCAGGTGTTGGTCGCCGCGGTGCTGGCCCTGGGCGGGTTCGCCGCGGCCACCCAGGTGCGCACCGAACTGAGCATCCAGCGGCAGGTCGGCGTGCCCTCGACCCGGCTGGCGGAACTGGCGGTGGAACTGCAGCGGCAGGAGCAGTACCGGGAGACGCTGGAGGCGGAAGTGGGGCGGCTGCGCGCCGACCTGGCGACGCTGGAGCGGCGGGCCGCCGAAGGGCAAGTGGGGGTCGCCCGGATGAACCGGGACCTCCGCTCGCTGCGCGCCCTCGCCGGGTTCGTCCCGTTGAACGGTCCGGGCGTGGTGGTAGAGATGCGCGACAGCCCCGCCCCCATCCAGCCCGGGGACGATCCCAACAAGACGATCCTCCACTACACCGACCTCCACGCTGTGCTGAACGAACTCTGGGCCGCGGGCGCCGACGCGATCGCCGTCAACGGCGAGCGCATCGTCGCGCGCACGGGCATCAACTGCGTCGGCACGACGATTCTCTGCAACACCAAGCGGATAGCGCCCCCGTACCGCATCGCCGCGAT
>JBOGSD010000072.1:0-1568 GCA_050695215.1 bacterium | reverse complement strand
AGCGGCGAGTGCGTAGTTCTGGTTGGCAGCTATCGCCTGCCAGTTGATTTACGAGGACCTGGCACCTCGGCTCGCCACCCTGCTTCTTCCCACTCAGTCGAGACCGTTCGCCCCCAGATCTCGACCTGTCTCAATTATACCCTACCTTTTCTTCTTCTTGCCGGCCCCGACGAGGGTCTTCAGGTCCTGACTGGCTCGGAAGTTGACTTTGCGGCTGGCCGCGATCTTGATCGGCTCGCCGGTCTGCGGGTTGCGGCCCATCCGGGGAGCCCGGTCGCGGACCGAGAAGTTCCCAAATCCGGCGATCCTGACCTTGTCCTTGCGCTTGAGCGCGCCGCTGATCTGGTCGAAGACGAACTCTACCGCGCGCGTGGCGTCCCGCTTGCTCATCTCGAACTCGTCCGCCACCGCGCCTGCCAGTTCCTGTTTTGTCACTCTGTCATCCCTCCCCTGATCTGATGTACCTGGCGATAACTTCGCTCACCGAGGTCCCGGTCCCCTCCGCCGGACGGCTCGCGCGATCTGGCGCTCCGCCTCGCGGCGGGCGACGGCTTCCCGCTTGTCGTAGGCGCGTTTGCCCCGGGCCAGGGCCAGTTCCACTTTAGCGACTCCTCGCGTGAAATACAGCCGCAGCGGCACCAGCGTATACCCTTTCTGCTGCGCCTTCCCCGCCAGGCGGCCGATCTCCCGGCGGTGCAGTAGCACCTTGCGCCGCCGCAGCGGGTCGTGGTTCCGGATGCTTCCCGCGGCATACGGCGGGATGTGCATGTGCAGCAGCCAGAGCTCGTCTCCTTCCACCCGCGCGAAGGCTTCGACCAGGGAGGCCCGCCCCGCCCGCAGCGCTTTCACCTCGGTGCCGGTAAGGACCAGCCCGCCCTCCACGGTCTCCTCGATGTGAAAGTCGTGCCGGGCGCGGCGATTGACGGCGACATCGCGATCGGCCATGACCCCACCACCGTCAGGCGCCCTGCACCATGGCGGGAAGGCTTCCCACCATCACGACGCCCTCGCCATCCGCCACCACCGTCCCATCGGGACGGGTGATCGTCGCCCGGGCCCGCTGCATGGCGGCCCGCCGCACGCCCACCGGTTCGCCGGAGACCCGCAGCGGCTCCCCCGGCCGGACGGGTTTGCGAAAGCGCACGGAGAGGCTCACCGTCGCTGCCGGCTGCCCTCGAGCGGCCCAGACGTTGGCCATGGCGTCGTCCAGGACCGCCGCGAGGAGCCCGCCGTGAATCAACCCATCGTACCCGATGTGCAGATCGCCGGGGACGAAGTCCGCGGCCACCCCCTCTCCCTGCTCCTCAAATCGGAGGTGCATACCGATGGGGTTGGCGGGACCACAGATGAAACAGCGATGCGCCTCGGGGCGCGAAAACTGCGTCATGGCGCGGCCAGCATACCGAAGCGGCCGCGTTCTGGTCAATACGGAAATGGCGCCTCTGTGGATGTTCAGTGATTTTGTCCGCCCTAAGGTTTCAGTGAAAATGTCCTCCCCCTATCTAGCCGAAGAGGGGAGGTATGGTGACGTTGTCCCAGCAGGAAGAGCAGCGAGCGATGGTCCTCAA
>JBOGSD010000071.1:0-3469 GCA_050695215.1 bacterium | reverse complement strand
GGTCTGAATGTCCGCGGGGAGCGACTTCAGCTTGGCCAGGAGATCCTCCACCCCCGGGCCGTGCAGGTCGGCATGCTTCTCCAGGGCCGCGTTCAGATTGTTCACGTAGGTCTGGTGGTGCTTCGTGTGGTGGATCTCCATCGTCTGGGCATCGATATGCGGTTCGAGCGCATCGTACTGATAGGACAGCTTGGGCAGTTCAAACGGATACATGGCGCCACGTCCCTCCCGCCAGGAAATTTGCCGCCGGTGGCGGCACGCTGGATCGTCTTGGACCTTTTCACTATACCCCCGGCGCGCCGGTTGACGCGACCCCGATCTGTCCATCGGCACGCGGCGGGTATGATGACAGGGATGAAGACCTGGCCGGGGCGGCCCTATCCGCTGGGCGCGACGCCCGATCCGCGCGGCGTGAATTTCGCCCTCTACAGCGAGCACGCCGAGCGCGTCGACCTGGTGCTGGTGGGCAACGCCGCGGGCAGCGGCGGGGCGGAGACGGTCACGGTGGCGCTGCCGGAACGGACCGGGCCGGTGTGGCACGGCTATCTCCCCGACCTGCGCGCCGGAGGCCTCTACGGCTACCGGGTGCACGGCCCCTACGAACCGGAGGCGGGCCACCGGTTCAATCCGCACAAACTGCTGCTCGATCCCTACGCGCGGGCCATCGGCCGTCCGCTGACCTGGCACGACAGCCTGTTCGGCTACGCCGTCGGCGATGAACGGGGAGATCTCTCCTTCAGCGAAGCGGACAGCGCGGCCATGGCGCCGCTGGGTGCCGTGGCGGCGGGAGAGTTCGATTGGCGGGGGGACGGTCCGCCGCAGATCCCCTGGGAAGAGACGATCATCTACGAGACCCACGTCCGGGGCATCAGCAAACGCCACCTCGACGTCCCGCCCGACCTGCGCGGGACGTATCTGGGAATGGTCGCCGACCCGATCCTCCGCCATCTGCGGACGCTGGGCATCACGACGGTCGAGCTGCTGCCGGTGCAGGCCTTCATCACCGACCGGTTCATCGTCGACCGCGGGCTGTCCAACTACTGGGGCTATCATCCGCTGAACTACTTCGCCCCCGAGCCTACCTACGCGGCGCGGGGCCCCCAGGCGGCCGTCGAAGAGTTCAAGACGATGGTGCGGGCGCTGCATGCCGCGGGTCTCGAGGTGATCATCGATGTCGTCTACAACCACACGGGGGAGGGCAACCAGCTGGGCCCCACCGTCAGCTACCGCGGCATCGACAACCGTTCTTATTACAAGTTAACGGACCCGGGCCGCTATTACATGGACTACACCGGCACCGGCAATACCCTCGATCCGGGCAACACCTACGTCTTGCAGCTGATCACCGACAGCCTGCGCTACTGGGTCCAGGAGATGCACGTGGACGGCTTCAGGTTTGATTTGGCCTCGGCGCTAGCGCGGGAGTTCTACGACGTGAACATGCTCTCGGCGTTCTTCAAGGTGATCCAGCAAGACCCGGTTCTCTCGCGCGTCAAGCTGATCGCCGAACCCTGGGACGTCGGCGAGGGCGGCTACCAGGTCGGCAACTTCCCCTGGCTGTGGGCGGAATGGAACGGGCGCTACCGCGATGTGGTGCGCCGCTTCTGGCGCGGCGACCGCGGCGTCACCGGCGAATTCGTCACCCGCCTGGCCGGCAGCAGCGACCTCTACGCGCTCTCCGGCCGGCGCCCCTACGCCTCGATCAATTTCGTCACTGCCCACGACGGCTTCACGCTGGAAGATATGGTCAGTTACGAGCGCAAGCACAACGAAGCCAACGGCGAGGACAACCGCGACGGGACGGATACACACGACAGCACCAACTGCGGCGTCGAAGGGCCCAGCGAGGTGGGCGGCGTCCTGGCCTGCCGCGAGAGCCGCAAGCGCGTCCTCGCCGCCACGCTGCTGCTCAGCCAGGGGGTGCCGATGCTGCTGGGCGGGGACGAGCTCTCCCGCACTCAGGGCGGCAACAACAACGCCTACTGCCAGGACAACGAGGTCTCCTGGTATCAGTGGGATCTGGACGAGCGGCGGCGGGCCTTCCTGCGGTTCCTCCGGGAGCTGATCGCCTTCAGGCGGGAGCACGCCTCCTTTCACCGGCGGCACTTCCTCACCGGCGATCCGACCCCCGGCGGCCGGCGCGATGTGGTCTGGCTCCACCCCGATGGCCGGGAGATGAGCCAGCAGGATTGGGACGATCCCCGCCGCGCCCTGGGGATGCTGCTGGATGGCCGTCTCCTCCGCGACACGGAGGCCCGCGGCAACCCGCTCTACGATGAGACCTTCCTGATGCTTCTGGCCGCGGGTGCGGAGACGCACTTTACGCTGCCCGCGCCGCCTCAGGGAGCCGGGTGGGAGCGGGTCCTGGTCGTCGGGGAAGGGGAGGGGCAGCCCCCCGCGCCGCTGCCGCCCGGCAGCAGCGTGCTGCTCAGGCCGCCCTCGCTCCAGGTGCTGCGCGCCGTCGCTGGATGATCGGTCTCAGCCTCTAAGGGCAATTCCTGCGGCGACCGCGCAATCACAGTAGCAGGCGTGACCCTGGCTTAAGAGGTTAACCCTGCCCCATCTCCTGCGGATAGGGCCGGCCGACCTGAGCCGCCAGTTCGGCGCCAAAGAGTAAGGTCGCCGCCGAGAGGTACATCCAGATGAGGAAGACGATAATGCCGGTCAACGACCCGTAGACGAGCTGATACCGCGCGTAGGTGGTCAGGTACCAGAAGAAGGCCTCTTTGATCCCTTCGAAGAGCAAACCCGCGACCACCGCGCCGACCAGCACGTTCAGCCAGGGCACCCGCACGTTGTTGAGGTTTCGGTAGATCACGACGAAGGCCAGGATGCTGAACAGAAAGGGTGCCAGGGCGGAGAGCAACCGCCCGAGCGCTGAAGACTCCACGGAGACGATGAGGCCGGGCAGGCCGGGGAACGCGTCGATGAGTTCGAGCATGGCGCCCGATGTGATAAGCGAGAGGATCATAAAAGTCCCGGCCATCGCCACCAGCAGCAACTCGATCAGTTTGTTCAGGACCCGCCGCCGCAGAAAGGGCAGCGGGGGCGGAGGCCAGACCCGGCTGAGCGCACCGCGGATCGTGGCCGCCACCGCGGTGGCGCTCCACCAGAGACCGACGATCGCCAGGACCCCGAAGGCCCCGCGCATCTGAATGGCCTGGGCGACCTGGCGGTCGAGAAACCGCGCCGTCGACTCCGGGACGTAGCGGGAGAGCGTCTCGAAGATCGCGCCGCGCACCAGCGCCTGATCGACGAACAGGCCGACCGCGGCCACCAGCGCGATCAGCAGGGGGAAGATGGAGAAGAGGGCGGAGTAGGCGATGGAGGCGGACAGGTCAGGTCCGCCATCGGCCAGGAATTTCCTATAGGCCTCCCACGCCAACCAGAGCGGGCGTACGCGCGGAGGCGCGATGGCCTTGCTCAATGTGAGCCGCACGGGCACCCATTGTATCATCCGGTAGGCGTG
>JBOGSD010000070.1:0-10748 GCA_050695215.1 bacterium | reverse complement strand
CGCGGCGCTGGCGATCTTCCAGTTCCTCTGGACCTGGAATGACCTCCTGGTCGCCCTCGTCCTCCTGCAAGACACCAACCTCGGTCCGATGACGATGAAGATCACCTCACTCGTCACTTCATTCGGCACGCAGTATCAACTGCTCACCGCTGCCGCCTTCATATCGATGGCGCTTCCGCTGTTCATCTTCTTCGCGCTTCAGCGCTACTTCGTGCAAGGTATACTGGCCGGCGCGGTCAAGGGATAGGTCCATGGCAGGCGTTAAATTCGAACATGTCTACAAGCGCTTTCCCGGCGGCGAAAGCACCACCGCCGTCACCGACTTCGATCTCGAAGTGCCGGATAAGGAGTTCCTCGTCCTTGTGGGACCGTCCGGCTCCGGCAAATCGACAGCTCTTCGCCTTCTCGCCGGCCTCGAGACCATCACCGAGGGCAAGATCTTTATCGAAGACCGCCTTGTCAACGACGTAGCGGCAAAGGACCGCGACATCGCCATGGTCTTCCAGTCCTACGCCCTCTACCCGCACATGTCCGTCTACGACAACATGGCCTTCGGCTTGCGGCTGCGCAAGTATCCCAAGAGCGAGATCGACCGGCGCGTGCGCGAGGCCGGCGGGATGCTGGGCATCCAGGGGCTGCTGGGGCGCAAACCCAAGCAGCTCTCCGGCGGGCAGCGCCAGCGCGTCGCCCTCGGCCGCGCGATCGTCCGGGAGCCGCAGGTGTTCCTGATGGACGAACCGCTTTCCAACCTCGACGCGAAGCTGCGCGTGGAGACCCGCGCCGAGATCAAGAAACTGCACGCCCGCCTGCAGACGACGACCCTCTACGTCACGCACGATCAGGTCGAAGCGATGACGATGGGCGACCGCATCGTCGTCATGTCCGACGGGCTCGTCCAGCAGGTTGATTCCCCGCTGACACTCTACGAGAAGCCGGCCAACCTCTTCGTCGCCGGGTTCATCGGCAGCCCGGCCATGAACTTCCTGCGCACCAAACTGGTGCAGCGGAACGGCGGGGTGGAGTTAGACGCGGGCGCTTTCCGGCTGCCCGTGCCCGCCGACGTCGCTCCCACGACGAAGCCGTGGGTCGGCCAGGAGGTCATCTTCGGCATCCGGCCAGAGGACATCCAGGATCGCGCGCTCTCGCGGGATGCCCCGGCCGACTGGACGGTTCAGACGACCGTGGATGTCCACGAGCCGATCGGCTCGGACATCATCCTCCATCTGTCCGCCGGAGATCAGTTGTTCGTCGCCCGCGTCGACGCGCACAGCGAGGCGCGGATGGGACGGCCGGCGGAGGTCGTCTTCAACATGCGCAAGATGCATCTCTTTGCGCCGGAGACCTCTCAAGCCATCGTCTGATCCAGAGCGCGTGGCCGCCCTGCGCGCGAGTCCGGTCCGGCTCGAGCCCAGCAGCCGCCTGATCCCCGGCGGATCGGCCGGGTGCCTCCTGCTGCACGGCTTCTCCGGATCCCCCCTCGAGATGGTGCCGCTGGCGGACGCCCTTGCAGAGGAAGGGTGGACGATCTCCGTGGCCCGCCTGGCTGGCCACGGCACCTCACCGCGAGACCTGGCGGGGATGCGCTGGGAAGAGTGGTTTGACTCCGCGCGGGCGGCCTACCATGTCCTGGCCGAGCGGTGCGATCGCATCGCCGTCGTCGGCCTCTCCATGGGCGGGGCGCTGAGCCTGCTGCTGGCCGCCGAGGAGCATCCGGCGGCCGTGGTGACCATCTCCACGCCGATCCGGGTCCACCCGCTGTGGGTGCGCGCCTCCCTCGCGGCGGCGCGGGTGTTCCCTCTGGCGCCGGTGCTCTTCCGCCTGGGGCCGCGCGAGCCGCACATGCGCAGTTATCTCTCCCCCTACACCCAGATCCCGCTGGGGGGCACGCATCAGGTGGACCGGCTGTTGGAGGCGACCCGCCGGGCGCTGCCTGCGCTGCGGGCGCCGCTGTTGGTGATACAGGGCCGGCGGGATTGGGTGATCCCGCGAGAGTCCGGCCGGCAGATCGTCGCCCTCGCCGGGGCGCTGGCCACGCTGCAGTGGCTGCCGAGTTCCGGGCACGTGGCCACCCTGGACCGCGACCGGCTGGCGCTCTATGATGCCGTGCGCGCTTTTCTCCGCCCCGTCCTCGACGTGGCCGCGACGCCGGGTGAAGATTGACGGGCTCGACCATCCGGCGTAGACACCGCCTAGAGCAGGCTGAGTCCGTCCCGAAGTGTGGGGTAGCCCAAGACAGGCAGTAGTTCCCGCTTCATCCGCGTGGTGTCCATGGCGTACGAGGCCATGCCGATCCGGATGAAGTCGCGGGTCAGCGGGGAGGGCGTGCGCAGCACCGTCGCCGCCACCTCGCAGACCGCTCCCGCCGCGGAGAAGGCCCACGCCGGCGCGCGCCACGGCCGTCGATGCCCCCAGTGCGCGGCCGCCGCATCGAGGAACTCCTGCAGGGTCAGCGGGAGATCGTCGCCCAGGTTGTAAATGCCCGAGACCGCCGGCCCCTCGATGGCGGCGGTGGTTGCGGTCAGGAAGTCGGGTAGGGCCAGCAGGTGGATCCAGGTCGGCCGGCCCCACACGCCGAGCAGCCGGCGGCGCATCAACCAGCGTGCCGCCTCGATCATCAACACGCCCCGTGCGTAAATCATCCCGGCACGCAGCGCGATTGGCACTATCGACGTTCCAGCGGATAGCTTGAAGAGATGCCGCTCGGCGGCCAGCCGCGTGCGGGCATGCACCGAGGTAGGCGGGCGGCCCTCCGGGAGGCCGCGGGCCGGCGCCTCCGGAGTCGATTCCCCTTCGACGTGCGGAAAGCTCACCAGGATGAACCTGCCGACTCCCGCTTCGGCCGCCGCCGTGGTGAGATGGCGGACATAGCCTAGATTTGTCTTCGGCAAGAAGCGCTCCGGACGGGGCGCGAAGAGCAGTCCTGCAAAGTGCACGATGCAGTCCACGCCGCGGCAGGGCGCGGCCAGCGACGCCGGCTCGCCCAGATCGGCCCGCACGACCGAAACGTTCGGCGCTACCGCGAGGTCCTCGGGCAGGAGTCGACGATGGATCATTAGGGTCAAATGGTGCGGGCCGTTCGCTAGGTGGCGGGCGAGGAACGTACCCAGATTTCCGGCCGCTCCAGTGATGAGGATGTTCACTAATGTGAGCTTGGGCTCACGAGGTAGGATGGCCGCCCCTCGCTGATGCGTTCCGAGGGGCGCGGGCCAAAGTAGAGCTCCGCTTCATATGGTTGGCGAGCATCTTCGGATCCACGCCCTATGTATAGCATGGCGTTTGTCCTACCCTGCAGGGAGCCCGCCAGGAGCCGCCGAGCGCTCGATCCCTCGCCGCGGTCTCCCTTTCATGAGGAAAGCGCCCTCGACGATCCTTGCGCACGTAGATCCCATTCAGCGGCGACGCCTTTCGGATGTCGCAATGTCCTACCAAAACCTGTCAAGTCACTACATCGTGGGACTGTAAAACTCCGATTGAAATTCATAGCAACTCGGTCCGGACCGAGTTCACGCAGGAGGAGAATCGCAGACCGGGCGTAAGTGTTCTCGCACGCCGAAGGCCGGCGTGGACACGGCATGGAACAGCAGATCGAACGCAGCAAAGTCGTCGTCCGCTGGATCGTCGCGGCATCGCTGTTCGCGGCCGTCGCCTATTTGAAACGCCAGGGACAGGTCGCCATCGCCTGGTCGACCATCCTCGGCCTCACCGCCGGTGTGGCGGCGCTGAACCTCGCCTACGGGAGGATCCTCCGGAGCGCCGCGCCGCCCTGGTTGAAGTTCTTCACCACGGGCACCGACCTGGTGGTGATCTCCGCCCTGGTGCTCTTCACCGGAGGCAGCGGCAGCGTCTTCTACGTCGCCTATTTCGTCGTGCTGGTCAGCAACAGCATCCGCTACGGCATGGCCATGGCGTTGTATGTCGCCACCATGTATAACCTCACCTACGCCGCGGTGCTCCTGCTGGACCCTCCGGCTGGAGACCTGACCGTCGAGGCGGTGAAGATCCTGGCGTTTTGGGGCGTGGCCCTCTATGCGGGCTACCTGGCGATGCGGTTCCAACGCCAGGCCCGCATCCTCGAGTCCTATGAGGAGACGATCGCCCGGCTGCGCGCCGAATCGACGGCGTCCGGAGCGGCGAAATGAGCGGTCCGGACGCGCGCCGCACCCCCGTCCTCACGGCCCGGGGGGTTTCCTGGGGGCTGGCGGCAGGTCTCGTCCTACTTGCGCTGCTCGTCGGGATCGCCTGGCGCACGACCAGCCCGGGCTGGTTCCTGCTCTTCCCCGTCCTGTTGCTGGGAGTCCTGGGTGCTCTAGCCGGGGGCGTGCTCTGGGGTCTGCGCCACTTCTGAGCCCGTCCCGCCGGCCTTCGCTTCGGCGCGCGCCATCAGATCATTCATCGCCTTCTCTAGCACGCTGGAGAGACGGCTGACCCCTTCGTCGTCGAGGTCTGGAGGCACCTCCAGCGGCTCCCCGATCATCAGCGCCGCCCTCGTGAAGGGACGGGGGATCTCGAAGCGGTCCCAGGAATCCAGGGCGATCTTGTCGGCCATCGCCGCGCCGACGGGGAGGAGCGCCACGCCGGTCTTCTTCGCCATGAAGACCGCGCCGGGTTTAGCCCGGAACATCGGCCCGCCCGGCCCATCGGCGGCAATCACCCCGCCGCGGCCTCTCTCCAGCAGGTGCAGAAAACGGATCACGCCCCGCGGCTCTGAGGGATAGTGGACGGCATCGAAGACGCGGTAGCCGAGGTGCTGGAGTGCGGCCAGCGTCAACGCCCGGACCGTCCGCGAAAGGCCTCGGAACGAGCCGTCCCGCGGACGGCTGGAATAGACCAGCAGGGGGAGTCCCTGAAAGAAAAAGACCGGCAGCAGCCCCTTGCCGTGCCAGATGACGACGAGGACGGGCCGCCCCGTGCGCAGGATGCCGGCGACGTGCTCGTAGCCGCTGATGGACAGATTGATCGTGCCGTCGATGATACGGAACAATCCCACCACGAGGAGAGCGAAGAGCCACATCGCGCCCGCGGCCAGGCGCTCGGAGAGGGGGATGCGCCGCCGGGCGCTGCCACCCTTCGGATGGACCGCCGCTTCGGCCATCCGCTATCCCTTGGCGCCCCCCCGATCGCCGCCGAAGGCCTGCCCGGTCATCTCGCCCAGCGGCCCGAGCAGGCGCGAGAACTCCAGCGGGAAGATGAACTTGGTCGCCGGGCCCGCCCCGAGGGCCTTCAGCGCCTCGAGGTACTGCAGGGCCATCGTCTTGCTGTCGACGTTCTGGGCCACGGTGAAGATCGTGTTCAGCGCCAGGGAGAAGCCTTCGGCGCGAAGGATGGAGGCCTGGCGGTCACCCTCGGCGCGCAGGATCGCCGACTGCTTGTCGCCCTCGGCGACCGTGATGGTGGCTTCGCGCTTGCCGTCGGCCTCTGTGACCACCGCCCGGCGGGTCCGCTCGGCGGACATCTGGCGGGTCATCGCCTCCTGGACCTCCCGAGGCGGCAGGATCTCGCGGATCTCGACGGTGGTGACCTTGACCCCCCACCGCTCCGTGACCTCGTCCATCTTCACCCGCAGCACGTTGTTGATCTGCTCACGGCGGGCCAGCACGTCGTCGAGGGAGATGTCGCCGATCACGGCGCGCAACGTGGTGGTGGCGATGCCCCGTGCGGCTCCGGCAAAATCCTGCACCTGGATCACCGACATCTCGGGGTCGAAGACCTTCCAATAGATCAGGAAGTCGATGTTGATCGGGGCGTTGTCCTTGGTGATGCACGTTTGACTCGGGATTTCAAGAAAGGCCTCGCGCAGGTCCACCCAGATCGGCCGGTCGATCAAGGGAACCAACCAGACCAGGCCTGGACCTTTACGGCCGATCGAGCGGCCGAAGCGGAAGACGACGAGCCGCTGGTACTCGCGCACGACCCGCACGATCAGCGGGATCAGGATCAGGGCCGCGATGACGATGGCAATCGGAATCAGCAGGTTGGTGATCAACCTCATGGGGCACCTCCCGGGGATGCTGGGGCTACACTTCGAATAATCTTGAGCGGCTCCTCTAGTGGCGGGCGGGGCCGCCGGCAGGAGGATGAGGAGGGTGAGCATGAGCGGAGGGGCAGTCGTCGCACTTGACATCGGGGGGACCAAGACGCTCTCGGCGCTGGTGGACGCGCAGGGGCGGGTGCTGGCCCGCCGCCGGATGGAGACTCCCCAGGAAGGGCCCCGCCGGTTCGTGGAGGCGGCGGCGCAGGAAGTGGCGACGCTTCTGGCTGGGGCCGGGTTGCGGCGAGAGGACGTTTTGGGGCTTGGTGCCGGAGCCCCCGGGCCACTTGATCCGGCCAGCGGCGTCGTCTTCGAACCGCCCAACTTGAAAGGATGGCGCGACGTGCCGCTGGCCGATCTGCTGCAGGAGGCCACCGGTATCCGCGCCTTCATCGAGAACGACGCCAACGCCGCGGCGGTGGGCGAGGCCTGGGTCGGCGCCGGCGCAGGGGTGCGCGACCTGATCTACATCACCGTCAGCACGGGCATCGGCGGCGGGCTGATCTTTGGCGGAGAACTCTACCATGGCGTCTCCGGCACGGCGGGGGAGATCGGGCACATGACCATCGAGCCCGATGGTCTCACCTGCACCTGCGGCCGCCGGGGGCACCTGGAGATTCTGGCGTCGGGGACGGCCATCGGACGCATGGCCGCCGAAGCGGTGCGCGCCGGTCGTCCCTCGTCGCTGGGCGCCCTCCCCGAAGAAGAGATCACGGCGGCGGCGGTGGCGGCGGCGGCCGCCGCGGGCGACGTCCTGGCGATCGAGGTCTACACGCGGGCCGGCGGGTACATCGGCGTCGCCGCAGCGTCGCTGGTCAACGTCCTCAACCCGCAGATGATCGTCTTCGGCGGAGGCGTGAGCAAAGCCGGCGAACTGCTCCTGGCGCCGGTGCGCCAGGCCGTGCAGGAGCGCGCCTTCGAGCGGCCGGCCGAAGCGGTACGGATCGTGCAGGCGGCGCTGGGAGATGACGTCGGGGTCGTAGGCGTCGCGGGGGTCGTGCTGCGGTCCAGGCCCGCCGTCTAAACCTCGGAGAGGTCGATGCGGCGCTGCACGAAGTTGGTGTAGACTTCGCCGCGGCGGAAGAAGCCATTGTCCAGCACGCGCAGGTGAAACGGAATGGTCGTGGCGATACCCCCGATCTCGAATTCCATCAGGGCCCGGCGCATGCGTAGGATCGCCTCGTCGCGCGTTGGCGCCCAGGCGATCACCTTGGCGATCAGCGAATCGTAGTGGGGCGGGATCGCATAGCCGGCGTAGGCGTGGGTATCGATGCGGATCCCGGGGCCGCCCGGCGGGAAGAAGGTCGTGATCGTCCCCGCCGAGGGGCGGAAGTCGTGGCGCGGGTCTTCAGCGTTGATCCGGCACTCCAGGGCATGCCCGTGAAACACCACGTCGCGCTGTGAGCCGGTCAGGCGCTCCCCCGCGGCGATACGGATCTGCTCCTTCACCAGGTCCAGCCCCGTGACCATCTCCGTCACGGGGTGCTCGACCTGAATGCGCGTGTTCATCTCCATGAAGTAGACGTTCTCGGACTTGTCCACCAGGAACTCGACCGTGCCGGCGCTGGTGTAGTGGATCGACTGCGCCGCGCGCACCGCCGCGCGGGTGAGGGCGGCCAGCGTCCGCTCGCGCAGCAGCGGCGGGGGGGACTCCTCGATCAACTTCTGGTGCCGCCGCTGCACGGAGCAATCCCGCGCGCCCAGGTGGATGACCCCCCCCTGCGCGTCCGCCAGCACCTGCACTTCGACATGCCGCGGTTCCTGCACGTACTTCTCGATGTAGAGGCGCCCATCGCCGAAGGCGGCCTCCGCCTCACGCTGCGCCACCTGCATCCCGTCGCGCAGATCGTCCCGGGTGTGCACGATGCGCATGCCCCGCCCGCCCCCCCCTGCGGAGGCCTTCAGCATCAGCGGAAAGCCCACCGCCTGGGCGACCTGGAGGATCTCGCGCTCCCCATCGACCGGCCCCGCGCTGCCCGGGATCACCGGCACTCCCGCCTTGGCCATCAGCACGCGGGCCTCGGACTTGTCTCCCATCTTGCGGATGGCGTCGGCGCTGGGACCGATGAAGGCGATCTTGACGTCCGCGCAGATCTCGGCGAAGTGGGGGTTTTCCGCGAGGAATCCGTAGCCCGGATGGATGGCATCGACGCCCAACAGTTCGGCGGTGGCCATGATGTTGGGGATGTGGAGATAGGACTCCGCGGCCGGCGGCGGGCCGATACAGAAGGCCTCGTCGGCCAGTTTCACGTGCAGCGAGGCGCGGTCGGCCTCCGAGTAGACGGCGACGGTGCGGATCCCCAGATCGCGGCAGGCGCGGATGATGCGCACGGCGATCTCGCCGCGGTTCGCCACCAATATCTTGCGGAACATGCGATGTTAGGAGACCGGCTCGATCAGCAGGAGCGGCTGGCCGTATTCCACCGGCGTGCCGTTCTCCACGAGCAGCCGGGCCACCCGTCCGCGCCACTCACTCTGAATCTCGTTGAACAGCTTCATCGCCTCGATGATGCAGACGGTCTGCCCGGTCTCGACGTGATCCCCTTCGTTCACGAAGGGAGGGGCGTCTGGGGAGGGGGCGCGGTAGAACGTGCCGACCATCGGAGCGGCGACCGCCTTCATGTGGTCCGTGGCGGCCGGCTCCGCGGCAGGAGGCGCCGTCGCCGCGGCGGGCGCGTACGCGCCGGGGTTCGCGTGCGCCTGCACGTCGATGCGGCCGCCGGCCTTCTTCACCGAGACCTTCAACCGCGGGGTCTCCACGGTGAGCTCGGCGATGTCGGTGGCTTCGCTGGCGATCTTGAGGACCGCCCGCACTTGATCCAGATCGATCCGTTCCGAATCCATGTCGGTTGGGTCCACCTCTGCGGCGGCGCGACCGTGTGGCGACCGCGCCGCGCCTAGCGGCTGCGGCTCAGCCGCTCCACCTGCCGTCCCATCCGGCGGTACTTTTCGTACCGCCGCGCCGGCATCGTCTCGGCCGGCAGCGCTTCCAGCGCCGCCAGGTGGCGGGCCACAGCCTCGCGCACGGCGGCCATCGCCGCGTCCGGGTCGGCCTGAGCGCCCTCGGCCGGTTCGGGGACGATCTCGTCGATGACCCCGAGGCCGCGCAGGTCTTCGGCGGTGAGGCGGAGGGCCTCGGCCGCCTCCTGCGCCCGTCCGGCGTCACGCCAGAGGATCGCCGCGCACCCCTCCGGCGGAATGACGGTGTAGATCGAGTTCTGCAGCATCAGCACCACGTCGCCCACGCCCATCGCCAGCGCGCCGCCGCTGCCCCCTTCGCCCGTGATCACGACGATGATGGGGACCGGCAGCACGGACATCTCGGCGATGTTCTGGGCGATCGCCTGGGCCTGGCCGCGTTCTTCGGCGTCGGCCCCGGGAAAGGCGGCGGGCGTATCGATGAAGGAAAGCACGGGCCGGCCGAACTTCGCGCCCAGTCTCATCACGCGCAGGGCCTTGCGGTAGCCCTCCGGGTTGGGCATGCCGAAGTTGTGCGCGAGATTTTCTTTCGTGTTGCGGCCCTTGTAGGGGCCGATCACGGCCACGGGCCGCGCCTCGAACCACCCGAACCCCGCCAGCATCGCCGGGTCGTCACGGAAGAGCCGGTCGCCGTGCAGCTCGGTGAAGTCGGTAATCAAGTGCTCGATGAAGTCGGGGGCCTTGGGCCGCTGGGGGTGCCGGGCCAGTTGCACGATCTCCCAGGCGGACCGACGGAGCAGGGGGTCCCGCGCCGTGGGCGCGGGGGGCGCCGCGGACGCTGGGAGCGCTGGGGGGCTGCCGGCAGCGGTGGACCGCGGATCGGTGGCCATCCGGTTTAGGCCGTCGCCGCCGCCGCCTGCGGCGCGCCGAAGAACCGCAGCAGCCGGCTGAGCTGGCTGCGCAGCTGCTCGCGCGACACGATCGCATCGATCAGCCCGTGCTCCAGACAGAATTCCGCGGTCTGGAACGACTCCGGGAGGCGGCGCCCGATCGTCTGCTCGATGACGCGCCGCCCGGCAAAGCCAATCAGCGCGCCGGGCTCGGCCAGGATGACGTCTCCGAGAAAGGCAAAGGAGGCGGTGACGCCGCCGGTCGTGGGGTCGGACATCACCGAGATGAAGGGCACGCCGTCGCCACTCAGCCGGGCCACGGCGGCGCTGGTCTTGGCCAGCTGCATCAGCGAGAGCGCCCCCTCCTGCATGCGCGCCCCGCCGGAGGCGGAGAACGTGATCAGGGGGAGGCGCTGTGCGCGGGCCCGCTCGGCCGCGCGCGCCACCTTCTCGCCGACAACCGAGCCCATCGACCCTCCCATGAAGAAGAAATCGAGCACGGCCAGCACCGTGCGGAACCCATCCACCGTCGCCGTGCCGGTGATCGCCGCATCCGCCCGCCCGGTCCGCCGGCGCGCCTCCTCGAGTTTCTCGGTGTAGCCGGAGAAGCCGAGCGGGTCCACAGAGGTGAGTCCCGCGTCGAGCTCGCTGAAGCTGCCTTCATCCACCGTGATGGCGATCCGTTCGGAGGCGGGCAGGCGGTGGTGATAGCCACACTTCGGACAGACCTGGAGGTTGCGCTCCAGTTCCTTCTGGTAGATCAGGTTCTTGCAGCGGGGACACTTCGCCCACAGTCCGGCAGGCATCTCCCGCCGCTGCGCGGCAGAAACGGTGGGTTTTCGCAGCCACGGCGCCATGATGCCGTCCGATTATAGCATCCGCTTACCCAGCCGTGCCGCGGGTGGGGCGCG
>JBOGSD010000069.1:0-4671 GCA_050695215.1 bacterium | reverse complement strand
GTACGAGCCTTCGTTGTCGAGTGCGTTACCGCCCTCCGTCGTCGATGAGCCGAGGCAGGCGATCCGTGGCACCCCTGGGCGTTTCGTCCTGACGAACTCGTTGTCGAGAAAGCCGAGACTGTTGGCTCCGTGTTCGGGAGCGGGAGCGTATCGGTAGAGTGTGTAGGGATGCGGTGCGACCGTACCGGCGCGCCCGTCGCTCATCACGAAACGACGGAACCCCAGGCGCTATCGAGAATTGACCCCCGGGTTGCTCACGAGAAACGCCCCTTTGAGCTTGAGGGAGTGCGTGGCGCGCGAGTCGAAGTGATGTGGGCCGTGGGGGCACGACGCATCATGGCTGGTGAACAAGAGGCGGCCGTGTCGGATCTGCGGTAGATGGTTTCATCCTGACCCGCGGGTGGGCTCGCGCCAGCGAGCGTGCGGGAACGCGACGTGCCAGAAGAAGCGCCGGAGTAAGACCCAGGCGGCGTGGCGCGCGCGGAACGCTGACTCGATCTTGAGGCGTCGTCTTCGGCAGAGGGCGGACGACGCCCGAGCGGCGGACGAAGCGGTCGAGGACCCCAGGAAGCGGCGGGAGGCGGGTCAGTACGAGGTCCGACGCCCCGAGCCGCTGTGGGTGCCGGCGGCCTTGCGCCGGATTCCCTGGGATCTTGCCCAGGACGAGATCGGCATCCCAGCCACGGATTTCCTCGCGCTGACGGCCCGACTTCTCGTCGGCGCGGTGAAAGACCAGATACCGGGAAAAGGGCTGAACTGATGGGAGGTTACCCGACAGACCTCCCGGCGCACGAGAAAGACCAGATAACCGGAATTAGGACGTGCTGATGCGGGGTTGGAGAACAGATCTCCCCTGACGGAGGAAAGACCAGATCAGCGTGGTGCCAGGCTGAGCCTTGTCAGTGGAGGGGCGGGCTTGGAGCTGGAGTTTCAGCAACTCGATCTGCGGCACGCGGGGCTGCGGGTGCGCCGGCCGGAGAAGGAGAGCCGGCTGCTCGGCTCGCTCTCGGAGGTGGGCCAGCAGGTTCCGATCGTGGTGGTGGCGACGGCGCAGGCGGGCAGCTACCTGGTCATCGACGGCTTCAAGCGCTGTCGCGCCCTGCGCAGGCTGCGCCAGGACACGGTGCTGGCGACGGCGTGGGACCTGAGCGAGGCGGAGGCCCTGCTGCTCCTGCACGCGCAGCGTGCGGACGAGGCGGAAACGGCCATCGAGCAGGCCTGGCTGGTGCTTGCCCTGCACGAAGGCGGCCTGAGCCCGGAAGAGCTGGCCCTGCGCTTCTCGCGCAGCCCGAGCTGGGTGTCGCGGCGGCTGGGTTTGGTGCAGGAGCTACCCCTCTCGGTGCAGGAGCGAGTGCGGGAGGGCCGCCTCTCGTCGCACGCCGCCATGAAGTACCTGCTGCCGATGGCGCGCGCCAAACGCGGCGACGCTGAGGCCCTGGCCGCCACGGCGGCCAAGGAGAAGCTCACCACCCGTGAGGTCGGGGAGCTCTACGCGGCCTGGAGGGACGGCACTCCGACCCTGCGGCGGAGGCTGATCGAGGACCCGCTGTTATTTCTGAAGACCAGGCGCGAGCTGGCGCAAGAGCCGGTCTCACCCAGTCCTGCCCGGAGCGTCCTGCGGGATCTGGAGGTGGTCGGGAGCCTGGCGCGCCGTGCCGAGCGGCAATGGGCCACGGGGGCCATGTTCATGGACGAGCCGGAACGCGAGGAGGCGAAGCTCTGCGTCGATCAAGCGATCGCCGATCTGGTCCGGCTGCGCAAACGGATGGAGGAAGACAAGCGACATGCTGAAGCAAGACCTGCGCACGGCGATTCTGGAGCTGTACGGCAAGGGGGTGGCCAAGAAGAAGATCTCGCACCTGCTGAGAGTCTCGAAAGGAGCGGTCAAGGCGGTGATCGCCTCGAACTCGGCGGCCGTCCCCAGGATCGTCCGCGCCGAGAAGGCCCTTCCGCACCGGCAGGAGATCCTGGAGCTGCTCCCGGAGTGCGCGGGGAACCTGGTCCGAGTCCATGAGGAGCTCGTGGCCGAGGGGGCCGAGCTGTCCTACTCCACGCTGACCGCTTTCTGCCGCCGGGAAGGCATCGGCCAAGAGCCCAAGACACCCGAGGGGCGGTACGACTTCGGGCCGGGGAAGGAGCAACAGCACGACACTTCGCCCCACAAGGTCAAGCTCTCCGGCGTGGAGCGCCTGGCCCAGACGGCCTCCTCGGTGCTCTGCTTCTCACGCCGGCTGTTCTTCCAGATGTACCCGACCTTCCAGCGCTTCGACTGCAAGGTGTTCCTCACCGAGGCCTTCAGCTACGTGGGCGGCTCCTGCCACGACATCATGATCGACAACACCCACGTGATCGTGGCCAGCGGCACGGGGGCGAACATGGTGCCGGCCCCGGAGATGGCCGCCTTCGCCGAGCGCTACGGCTGCCAGTTCCGCGCCCATGAGCTGGGAGACCCCGATCGAAAGGGGCGGGTGGAGGCCCCGTTTCGTTTCATCGAGAGGAACTTCATCCCCGGCCGCCGCTTCGTGGACTGGCACGACCTCAATGCCCAGGCCAGGGAGTGGTGCGACAAGGTCAACGCTACCTACAAGAAGCACATCCGGGCCGTGCCCATGGAGCTGTTCGCCCTGGAGCGGCCCCACCTCAATCCGCTACCCCTGTGGGTGCCCGAGGTCTACCGCCTCCACCAGCGCATCGTGGACATGGAGGGCTACGTCTCGCTCCACACCAACCGCTACTCCTGTGCCGCGGACTGGATCGGCCGGCAGGTGGAGGTGCGCGAATCCAAGGACCGCATCGACATCAACGACGGCCTGCGCCGCCGCGTATCCCATCGCCGCATCATCGACGGAACGGGCCAACGCATCACGCTCAAGGAGCACATCCATCCGCGCGGCCAGCAGCCCGCGCGCACCGAGCCCGGCCCCGAGGAAACGACCATCGTCCGGGCCTTGCCCGAGGCCGCCGAATACGTAGCCGCCTTGAAGAAGCGCGGCCGCCAACACATCACCCTGGCCTTGCGCCGATTGCTGAGGATGGTGCGGGAGTACCCCACAGACGCCCTCACCGGGGCGCTCTCCGAGGCCGGCCACTACGGCCTGTTCGACCTCCAGCGGGTGGAGCGCATGGTGCTCCGCCGCGTCGCGCACGACTACTTCCCGCCGGACACCAGAGGAGGCGATGACGATGAATGACGAACTCGAGCAACTGCTCAAGAGCCTGGGGCTCGGCCGCGTGGCCCAGATCTACGACGAGCAGCTCGGGCCCGCCCAGGCCGAGAGCCTCACCTACACCGACTTCATGCTGCGGCTGCTCAGGCCCCAGTGGCACGCCCGCCAGGAGAAGGCGCTCTCCTGGCGCATCAAGAAGGCCCTGCTGCCGGAGCAGTGGACGCTCGAGACCTTCCCCTACACCAAGCAGCCCGGCGTCAACCGCCGCCAGATCCGCGCCTTCGCCGAGCTCGAGTTCATACCCAGGGCCGAGAACATCGTCTTCATCGGCCCCACCGGTGTCGGCAAGACCGGCCTCGCCTCCGGACTCCTGCTCAAGGCCCTGCAGAACGGCTACCGCGGCCAGTTCATCCGCGCACAGGACCTCTTCGACGAGATGTACGCCTCCCTCGCGGACCGGTCCTCTCCCAAGCTCATCAAGCGACTGGCCAGGCTCGACGTCCTTGTCGTCGATGAGCTCGGATATTTGAACATCCGGCCCGAGCAGGCCAACGTCTTCTTCAGGCTCATGCAGGAGCGTTACCGCCGAAAGGCCACCATCATCACCACCAACCTGGCCTACGACGAGTGGCACAACTTCCTGGGCAACCGCCTCATGGTCGAGGCGCTCCTCGGCCGCCTCCGCCACCAGTGCGCGACCGTCCGCATCGACGGGCCTTCCCTCCGAGAGCCGCAGGGCTGAGGGGGATGGCCATGCCCGAGCCGCGGGAGCGCGATCTCTACGTCCGGCGCGTCCTCGATCAGTACCGCCAACTCCCAGGTACGCTCGGCCACGTCCGGCGAACGGATCGCCGGCTGGCCGAGCAACTCCACGCTCGCCGCGTCCCCCTGTCCCTCGTGGAGGCCGCCTTCACCCTCGCCACCTGCCGCCGGCTCTTCCGTGCCGCGGACGCGTCGCCCCTCGAGCCCGTGCGCACCATGCACTACTACCTCGCCGTCATGGAGGAACTGTGCGAGCATCCCGTCGACCCGGAATACCTACGCTACCTCCAGGGCAAGCTCGCGACGCTCGGCGCTCGGTCCGCTCCCCAGGCATAGATCGAGATCCCGCCGCAGCGTCACCCTCGCGGCCACGCGCCTTCGGCGCGGAGGAAGACTCTCCTTCTCCCGCCCGCGCTGACAACACCTGTTCCAAGCCCGGGCCACTCTTCCTGAGTACAGGGGGGTCGTTTCTGCCGAGCGCCAGGACACTACCGCGCATTCTGGACGGAGCACGTCGATCGCCTTGAAGAACTGCTGGAGAAAATGGACGAATGAACCCCATCGACAAGACCGCCCCATCGCAAACCGAATCCATATCCTTCGAATTCGATTTGCATCATTCACCGGAGAATGTGTGGCGCGCGCTCACCGATCCCGTGCTGCTCAGCGAGTGGCTCCTGCCCGTCGTCGGGCTCAATCTCCAGCCGGGGACCGCGTTCACGTTCAACACGCAGCCGTACCC